>CBIHKY010000013.1:0-57212 GCA_966205705.1 uncultured Alphaproteobacteria bacterium | reverse complement strand
GCGCGGCGATCGCCGTGACGAGCCGTACCGCCGCCCTTCTGGCGACCGAACTTCTTGCCGGTGCGCGATACTTCGGACCGCTCGCGGGTCGCCGATGCAGGTGCACGACGCTTTTCGAGCTGCCAGGTGACAACGCGGTGAAGAATGTCTGCGCGCGGCTCAATACCGAACACGTCGTCATTCAGATCGACATCGTTGGACGACTTAGCGCCGTCGAGGGTGATTACGTTGAGTTTCATCGCTTAGCCCTCCTGGCCTTCGGTCGCTTCAGGCGCCGCGACATCCTGTGCAGGCACATCAGCCGGAGCATCTGCATCGACGCTGCTGGCAGCGGACTTGATGCTGGCGGGATATGGCACGTCGCTTGGGCGAGGAACCTTGACGGCATCCTTGATGAGCAACCAGCCACCCTTGGAGCCAGGGACGCTGCCCTTGACGAACAGCAGACCGCGCTCAACGTCCGTGCGGACGATCTCGAGATTCTGCTGCGTGCGCTGACGGTCGCCCATGTGGCCGGCCATCTTCTTGTTCTTGAAAACGCGGCCTGGATCCTGACGTTGACCCGTCGAACCATGCGCACGGTGACTGATCGAAACGCCATGCGTTGCACGCATACCGCCGAAGCCCCAACGCTTCATGGCGCCGGCAAAGCCTTTACCCTGCGTGTGTCCAGTCACGTCGACCAGCTGGCCGTCGATGAAATGGTCGGCGGCGATCTCCGCGCCAACCTCAAGCAGGGCGTCCTCGGTCACGCGGAACTCAGCGACTTGCGCCTTGAGCTCAACTTCTGCCTTGGCGAAATGCTCGCGCTGCGGCTTGGCGACATTCTTCGCCTTCGCAGTGCCTGCACCCAACTGCACGGCTACATAACCGTCTCTATCTAATTCGCGACGAGCGATGACTTGATTGCCTTCGAGCGCCAGGACCGTGACGGGCACATGGCGGCCGTCATCCTGGAACAGGCGGGTCATCCCCATTTTTTTCGCGATCACGCCAGTACGCATGATCAATTCCTTCCAACAGAGGCCCATCGAAACCCGGACAAACCGGAAAGCCGAGGGGCTTATCCAACGAAAAAACCGCCAAAGCCCGAATGCTTCAGCGGCCAACCCAAGGTGAAATACGAACCCCCGTCAGGGTTGGATGCTTCTAAACCCGAAGGAAGAAGCGACGGAGGACGCTGCCCGGCCGAAGCCGGCGGTATCCAATGTCACCGAGAGCGCCCCTAACAGGAGCGCCCTACGATGGCCATCAGGCCAATTTGATCTCGACGTTCACGCCTGCAGCAAGATCGAGCTTCATCAGCGCATCGACGGTCTGTGGCGTTGGCTGCACGATATCAAGCATACGCTTGTAGGTGCGAACCTCGAACTGCTCACGGCTCTTCTTATCGATATGAGGACCACGGTTGACCGTGAACTTCTCGATACGAGTCGGCAAGGGAATGGGACCACGAATAAGAGCGCCCGTGCGGCGCGCCGTCTCTGCAATGTCGCCCGTTGCCTGATCAAGCACGCGATGATCGAAGGCCTTAAGACGAATGCGAATATTCTGCGTTTCCATGTCCACTACCGATGTGAAAGAGCCAAAACAAAACCGCCCCACTCTGATGGCCCGGCACTGATCAGCGCACAAGGCCCGCGCGAAGCGGCAAAAAAACTAGACCGCCCGAATCAAAGACCCGGGCGGTCCAAAGCCTATATTACTTCTGGATCGTCGCGACAACCCCAGAACCGACCGTGCGGCCACCTTCGCGAATTGCGAAGCGAAGACCTGGATCCATCGCGATTGGTGCGATGAGCTTCACGGTCAGCTTCACGTTATCGCCAGGCATAACCATCTCGGTGCCCTCTGGCAGAACCACTTCGCCGGTCACGTCCGTCGTACGGAAGTAGAACTGCGGACGGTAGTTCGCGAAGAATGGCGTGTGACGGCCGCCTTCGTCCTTCGACAGAACATAAACCTCGGCTTCGAAGTCGGTGTGCGGCGTAACCGAACCCGGCTTTGCGAGAACCTGGCCACGCTCCACGTCTTCACGTGCAACGCCGCGGATCAGCGCGCCGATGTTGTCGCCGGCCATACCCTGATCGAGCAGCTTGCGGAACATTTCAACGCCCGTAACGGTCGTCTTCTTGGTATCCTTGAGGCCGATGATCTCGACTTCTTCACCAACCTTGACGATGCCGGTCTCAACGCGGCCGGTCACAACCGTACCACGACCCGAGATCGAGAACACGTCCTCGATTGGCATCAGGAACGGACGGTCGATTGGACGTGCTGGCTGCGGAATGTACGAGTCGACGGCTGCCATGAGCTCCTTGATGGAGTCCTTGCCGATTGCGTCGTCACGACCTTCGAGAGCTGCAAGCGCCGAACCCTTGACGATTGGAATATCGTCGCCTGGGAAATCGTAGCTGGAAAGTAGTTCGCGAACTTCGAGTTCGACGAGCTCGAGGAGCTCTTCGTCATCGACCTGATCAACCTTGTTCAGGTAAACGACCAGAGCAGGCACGCCGACCTGACGAGCGAGCAGGATGTGCTCGCGGGTCTGTGGCATTGGGCCGTCTGCAGCGTTCACCACGAGGATGCCGCCGTCCATCTGCGCAGCGCCGGTGATCATGTTCTTCACATAGTCAGCATGGCCTGGGCAATCGACGTGTGCGTAGTGACGGTTCTCGGTCTCATACTCAACGTGTGCCGTCGAGATGGTGATGCCGCGCTCGCGCTCTTCAGGCGCCTTATCGATATTTGCATAGTCGGTGAAGATCGCGCCGCCGGTCTCTGCCAGCACCTTGGTGATGGCAGCGGTCAGTGTGGTCTTGCCATGGTCAACATGACCGATGGTGCCGATGTTGCAGTGCGGCTTCGTCCGCTCAAATTTAGCCTTGGCCATATTTACCTCGTTCTTGTCCGAATAGCTTGGGTTTCAACCGCTCGGGGAAGCCTCGCGAAGGCGCCCCCATAACAGTAAATTTACATAAATCCAGTGCGAAGTGCCGATTAGGCCAGCTTCGCCTTCACCTCGTCCGCCACATTCTGAGGCACTTCGTCATAATGCGAGAAGGACATGGAGTAGCTCGCGCGGCCCTGCGTGAAGGAACGCAGTGAGTTCACATAGCCAAACATGTTGGCCAGCGGCACCATTGCATCGACCGTCTGTGCATTACCACGCGTGTCGGTGCCCTGGATCTGGCCACGACGCGAGTTCATGTCACCGATGACGTCACCCAGATATTCCTCTGGGGTCACGACCTCGACCTTCATGACCGGCTCGAGCAGCGTGATGCCGGACTTCTGGGCCGCTTCACGCATTGCTGCCCGACCGGTGATTTCAAACGCCAGCGCCGACGAGTCGACGTCATGGTAAGAACCGTCATACAGCAGGATCTCGAAGTCGATGATCGGGAAGCCGATGAGCGAACCCGATGCAGCCGTCTCGCGCATGCCTTTTTCGATCGAAGGGATATATTCCTTGGGAATATTACCACCCTTGATCTCGTCCTTGAAGACGATGCCCGTACCGCGCTCACCTGGGTTGAGCTTGACCTTGATGCGACCGAACTGGCCTGTGCCGCCCGACTGCTTCTTATGGGTATAGTCGACGTCGACGGGCTTCTTGAGATATTCGCGATAGGCCACCTGCGGCGCACCGACATTGGCCTCGACCTTGAACTCGCGACGCATACGGTCGACGAGAATTTCGAGGTGAAGCTCGCCCATGCCCTTGATGATGGTCTGGCCCGATTCGTGATCGGTCGACACGCGGAACGAAGGATCCTCAGCCGAGAGACGATTGAGCGCGATGCCCATCTTCTCCTGGTCGGCCTTGGTCTTGGGCTCCACGGAAAGCTCGATCACCGGATCAGGGAATTCCATACGCTCCAGAACGATCGGGAAACGCTCGGCGCACAGCGTGTCGCCGGTCGTTGTTTCCTTCATGCCAGCCAGCGCGATGATGTCGCCAGCAAATGCCTCGTCAACGTCCTTACGGTCGTTGGCGTGCATTTCGAGCATACGCCCAACCTTTTCCTTCTTGTCCTTGACCGAGTTCAAATAGGTGCCCTTGGTCAGGGTGCCGGAATAGATGCGGCAGAAAGTAAGCGTGCCAACGAACGGATCGTTCATCACCTTGAAGGCGAGCGCGCTGAATGGCGCATCGTCCGTAGGTGGACGGCTGTCCTTCTCGTCGCTGTCGATCTTCACGCCCTGCACGTCTTCAATGTCGAGCGGGCTCGGCATATAGTCGACGATGGCGTCGAGCAGAGGCTGAACGCCCTTGTTCTTGAACGCAGAGCCGCACACGACGGGCACGAACGACTGGTTGAGCGCGCCCTTGCGGATCAGCGCCTTGAGCGTCGCCACGTCAGGCTCATTGCCTTCCAGATAGGCTTCCATCGCGGCATCGTCCTGCTCGACGGCGATCTCGATCAGATCGCTGCGATATTTGGCGGCCTTGTCGGCGAGATCGGCAGGGATCTCCTCGAAGAAGAACTCGGCGCCCAGCGACTCGTCCTTCCAGATGATCGCACGATTCTCGACGAGATCGACGAGACCCTTGAAATCGCTCTCCGTGCCGATTGGCAGATAGAGGACGGCAGGGCGGGCACCCAGACGATCGATGATCGACTGCACGCAATAATAGAAGTCGGCGCCGGTGCGGTCGAGCTTGTTGACGAAGCACATCCGCGGCACTTTATATTTGTCAGCCTGGCGCCACACGGTCTCGGACTGTGGCTCAACGCCGGCAACGCCATCAAAGCAGGCAACCGCGCCATCGAGCACGCGCAGCGAACGCTCGACTTCAATCGTGAAGTCAACGTGGCCCGGCGTATCGATGATGTTGATCCGGTGATCTTTCCAGAAGCATGTCGTCGCAGCGGACGTGATCGTGATGCCGCGCTCCTGCTCCTGCTCCATCCAGTCCATCGTCGCGGCGCCGTCATGGACTTCGCCGATCTTGTAGGACTTGCCGGTGTAATACAGGATGCGCTCGGTCGTCGTCGTCTTGCCGGCATCGATATGCGCCATGATGCCGATGTTACGATACATTGAGAGCGGGTGGCTGCGGGCCATGCTATTCACTCCGTTGCCGCATAAGCGCGGCGGGTTGGAAGTTCGATGATTAGGCGTTGCGGCGGGCCTGTCAGCCAACTCCGTTCACCCCTTGGCGGGCAGAGCGACGACGAATGACCTCATATGAGAGTTCGCGGCTCATGCCCGGCACGACCATCTTTGAAATGGCTCTCTTGCGTCCGGGACGAACGGCGGAACAGATCCACCAGAATTTGTGAAAGCCGGGCATCATTCTCATGACGCCCGGTTTCCTTATATAGTGATTACCAACGGTAATGCGAGAAGGCACGGTTGGCTTCTGCCATCCGGTGCGTATCTTCACGCTTCTTTACCGCATTGCCGCGGTTGTTGGCGGCATCCAGCAGCTCGCCGGAAAGGCGCGCTGCCATTGTGGTTTCGCTGCGCGCGCGAGCGGCAGTGATCAGCCAGCGGATAGCCAGAGCCTGAGCGCGCTCAGGCCGCACTTCGACTGGCACCTGATAGGTCGCACCACCAACACGGCGGCTGCGAACTTCGATACCTGGCTTCACATTGTTCAGCGCATCGTGGAACATCTGGATCGGATCTTTCTTGGCGCGGGTCTCCACAGTCTGGAGAGCGCCATAAACGATCGATTCAGCGACGGCCTTTTTACCATCCAGCATGAGGTTGTTCATGAACTTGGAAAGCACCTGATCCTTATAGATAGGATCGGGAAGGATGATGCGCTTTTCGGGGCGACGACGACGTGACATATTTCTGGTCTCCCCTGCTTACTTAGGACGCTTCGCGCCGTATTTGGAACGGCTCTGCTTGCGATCCTTGACGCCCTGGGTATCCAGAACACCGCGAAGCACATGGTAGCGCACGCCGGGAAGATCGCGAACACGACCGCCGCGGATCAGCACAACGCTATGCTCCTGAAGATTATGGCCTTCACCGGGAATGTAGCTGATGACCTCACGCTGATTGGTGAGACGCACCTTGCAAACCTTGCGGAGAGCCGAGTTCGGCTTCTTTGGGGTCACGGTGTAGACACGGGTGCAGACGCCGCGCTTTTGCGGGTTCTGCTCCATTGCAGGGACCTTGCTCTTGGCCTTCTGCGGTTCGCGACCTTTGCGAACCAGCTGATTAATTGTTGGCATGAAGCCCTTCACCTTTGTCAGTTACTTTGCGGTCTGCATTTCCTGCGACGCGTGAGAGCCAATCCAAGGACGGACATTCAAACGACAAAGGACCCGGCGGTCTTAACGACCTCCTGGCCCTGCAAGAGCATAGGCAATGTTCAAGCTCTGCTTTACCCCGGTATCTGCAAGCGAATCCTTGAAAAAGACGGATTGCGGACCGAGAGGCAGGCGGCCCTATAACTGTGGTGCAGGTTTGGGTCAAGCGGGCGAGGCATGGCCTGCGCCACATCCGGCCTCATATGCGACACCAGCCTTTGCAGCGCACAACATTACCCGCTAGAGCCCGCCCCATGAGTGACACTGTTTCCTTTGGCTATCGCGAAGTAGCCCCCGAGGAAAAGACGAAGCTGGTCGGCGGCGTCTTTTCCAACGTCGCAAAAAATTACGACGTGATGAATGATGCCATGTCCGGCGGCATGCACCGTTTGTGGAAGGATCAGTTCGTGCGCCGCGTGAAGCCGCGCGCGGGCGAGAAGATTCTCGACATGGCTGGCGGCACGGGCGATATCGCCTTTCGCATGGCCAAGCATGGCGCGCTGATTACCGTGTCGGATATCAATGAGGATATGCTGGGCGTCGGCATGGAGCGCGCAGAAAAGCGCAGCATAGAAGGGCTCACATGGAGTCCGCAAAATGCCGAGACGCTCAGCTTTGATGACCGGCAGTTCGATGCCTACACCATCGCCTTCGGCATCCGCAACGTCACGGACATCCCCGCGGCGCTGCGTGAAGCACATCGCGTGCTCAAATTTGGCGGGCGCTTTTTCTGCCTGGAATTTTCCACCACCACATGGCCCGGCTTTGGCGATATTTATGATCGCTACTCGCACAAGCTCGTCCCCAAGCTCGGCAAGCTGATCGCGGGCGATGAGGAAAGCTATCGCTATCTCATCGAGTCGATCCGCCGCTTTCCGGACATGCCGACATTTGCCGGCATGATCGAGCAGGCTGGATTTGTTCAGGTGAAGGCCGAGCCGATTATGGGCGGTCTCGTGGCGATCCATTCCGGCTGGAAAGTTTGATGCACGCCTGCAAAATCTCCCCTCCTCTTCAGAGGAGGGGCCGGGGGTGGTGGCGATGCGTCAGTATCGCTTGCGCAGTCCACGAAGGCACCCTCCAACACCACCCCAACCCCTCCTCTAAAGAAGAGGGGCTTAGGTTTTGACCTCCCACACAACCCATCTCTGGCGCCTGCTCAAATGGGGGCGCACGCTCGCCCGGCATGGCGCATTGCGCGGCATCGAGCGGGATCGCAATACGCCCGCCGCCGTGCGCCATCTTGCCCGCATTGCGCGTCTGGGCGCATGGGTGCCCAAGGAGCCGCGCTATGCGGAGGCGTTCCGCGCCATCGGCCCCGCCGCCATCAAGCTTGGGCAAACGCTCGCCACCCGGCCCGATCTGGTGGGCGAGCAGGCCGCTGCTGATCTGCTGAGCCTGCAGGACGCCCTGCCGCCCGTGCCCTTCTCCGCGATTCGCGCCGAAATTGAGGGCAGCTTCGGCCGCCCGCTCGAAACCCTTTACGCCAGCGTCGATGAGAAGGCCGTCGGCGCCGCCTCCATTGCGCAGGTCCACAAGGCCGTCACCACCGATGGGCGCATCGTCGCCATCAAGGTACTGCGCCCCGGCATTCGCGAGCGATTCGCGCGCGATATCGACACCTATGAGTGGGCCGCCGCGCATCTGGAGCAGTGGGGCGGCGAAGTCTCGCGCCTGCGCCCCCGCCTCGTCATCGCCAATCTCAAGCGCTGGACCGTACGCGAGCTTGATCTGCGGCGCGAGGCAGCCTCCGCCTCCGAGCTTTCCGAGGCGATGGTCGCGGTGCCGGGCTACCGCATTCCCACCATCGACTGGGATCGCACCAATGGCCGCGTGATGACGCTCGAATGGATCGACGGCATCAAGATCAGTGATCGCGCTGGCCTTATCGCGGCCGGGCATGACTTGACCGACATCGCCGCCCGCCTCGTTAACACCTTCCTGCGGCAGGCGATTGCGGACGGCTTCTTCCATGCGGACATGCATCAGGGCAATCTGTTCGTACTGGCCAATGGTGATATCGCCGCCATCGATTTCGGTATCATGGGGCGGATCGACAGGCGTGCACGGCTGTGGCTTGCGGAGATTCTCTACGGGCTTATCACGGGTAATTATCGCCGCGTGGCGGAGATTCATTTCGAGGCGCAATATGTGCCCTCGCATCATAATGTCGCCGAGTTCGCAACAGCCCTGCGCGCTGTGGGCGAGCCGATGCGCGGCAAATCCGTTTCCGAGCTGTCGGTCGGCCAGATGCTCGATGGGCTATTTGCGATCACGCGCGATTTCGACATGCAGACGCAGCCGCATCTTCTGCTGCTGCAAAAGACGATGGTGATGGTCGAGGGCGTCGCGACGATGCTCGATCCCAAGATCAATATGTGGGACGTCGCTGGCCCCTATGTGAAGGGCTGGCTGCGCGATGAGCTGGGGCCGGAGGCAAAGCTTGCCGATTCGATCCATGAGGCCGTCGACACGATCCGCCGCCTGCCGGGCCTGGTGCGGCGGCTTGAGGATCAGTTCCCCGAGCCGGGCGGCGCGCCACCGCCCTTCCCGCTGCCGGTCGTGAAGCTGATCGAAGTGCGCGGCGGGGGCTTTTTGCGATACGGCGCGGTGGCGGTGATTGCGGCGGCTATCGGTGCTGGCGCCATGATGCTGCTGAGCTGAGCCAAAAGCGCCACCCTCCCCACAAAAACACCACGTCACCCCGGACTTGATCCGGGGTCCCGCTGCCTTCGCACCCGCCCACAAGAAAGCGGGATCCCGGATCAAGTCCGGGATGACGGAGTGCTAAGACGGCAATGTCGAGGCAGAGAACTTCCCGCTGAGCCCGCTAGCCCCGCCACCCATGAGTCACTATGTAACCTCCCATGACCCAACGCCGCATCCTCCTCATCGTCTCCGGCGGGATCGCCGCATACAAGGCGCTGGAGCTCATCCGCCTGCTCAAGCGCCGGGAGATCGCCGTGCGCGCGGTCCTCACAGAAAGCGCCAAGCAGTTCGTTACCCCCCTCAGCCTCGGCGTGCTGACCGAAGATACCGTCTATAATGACCTGTTCGACCTCAAGGCCGAGCGCGAGATTGGCCATATCCAGCTGAGCCGCGAGGCCGACCTCATCGTCGTCGCCCCCGCCACCGCAAACATCCTCGCCAAAATGGCCAGTGGCATCGCGGATGATCTCGCCACCACGCTCCTGCTCGCCACGGACAAGCCCGTCCTCGCCGTCCCCGCCATGAATGTCCGCATGTGGCATCACAAGGCCACGCAGCGGAACCTCGATCAGCTGCGTGCCGATGGCGTCCACATCATGGAGCCTGCCGTAGGTACGATGGCCTGCAATGAATGGGGCAAAGGCCGCCTGCCCGAGCCCACCGAGATTGCCGACGAAATCGAACGTCTGCTCGCGGCGGGCGCTGGCCCCACGCCTCTGCTCACCGACACCAGCCGCACGATCAACGCGCCGGACCTCAGCCGCGCCAACCTCATCGGGCGCCATGTGCTAGTGACGGCAGGGCCGACCCATGAGCCGATCGACCCCGTGCGCTACATCGCCAATCGCTCCTCCGGTCAGCAGGGCTTCGCCATCGCCGCTGCCGCCGCACAGGCTGGCGCGCGCGTCACGCTCGTCTCCGGCCCGGTGATGCTGCCCACCCCGCGCGGCGTCACCCGCATCGATGTGGAGACAGCGCGCGAGATGCTTGCCGCCGTCGAGTCCGCCCTGCCTGCCGATGTCGCCATCATGGTTGCAGCCGTGGCTGACTGGCGGGCTGCCGATGCGGTCGACCAGAAGATCAAGAAGGATGGCTCCGGCCAGCCCGCACCGCTCGCCCTCACCGAGAATCCTGACATTCTCGCAACGCTCGCGCGTGATGCAAATCGCCCTGCCCTGCTTATCGGCTTTGCTGCCGAGACGGAAAAGGTCGTCGATCACGCCATCGCCAAGCGCAGCCGCAAGGGCGCAGACTGGATCGTCGCCAATGATGTATCGGGCGATGTGATGGGCGGTGCGTCGAATCAGGTGCACCTCGTCACCGCACAGGGCGTCGAGACATGGCCGCAAATGCCAAAGGCAGCGGTCGCGACAAAGCTCATTGAAAGGATTGCCGATGAACTGGCCCATGATTGATATTGCGGTGAAACGTCTGCCGCATGGCCAGGATCTGCCCCTCCCCGCTTATGCCACCGCCGGCGCAGCGGGCATGGATGTCGTCTCCGCCGAGGATGTGACGCTGCCGAGCATGGGGCGCCACGCGGTTGCAACCGGCCTCGCGCTGGCAATCCCGGAGGGCTTCGAGGTGCAGGTGCGTCCCCGCTCGGGCCTCGCGCTCAAGCACGGCATCTCCCTGCCCAACACGCCCGGCACCATCGACAGCGATTATCGCGGCGAACTAAAAATCATCCTGATTAACCTCGGCGCAGAAGCGTTTGAAATTAAACGCGGCGATCGCATCGCCCAGCTCATCATCGCGCCCGTGCAGCTTGGCCGCATGATCGAGGTGGAAACGCTGGACGAGACGGTGCGCGGCGTCGGCGGCTTCGGCTCCACCGGCATGCAAGCCGTCTGACATGGATTTCACGGACGATCAGCTCGAGCGCTACGCCCGCCATATCGTGATGCGCGAGATTGGCGGGGCGGGTCAGGCTCGGCTCCGGGGTGCGCATGTAGCGATCATTGGCGCAGGTGGCATTGGCTGCCCGGCCATCGCTTATCTGGCGGCGGCTGGCATCGGCACGCTGCGCGTGATCGATCCCGACGTGGTCAGCCTGAGCAATCTTCAGCGCCAGATCCTGTTCGGTGCGGAGGATATCGGCAAGCCCAAGGCGGAAGCCGCGCGCGATGCGGCCCGACGGATCAACCCGGATTGCCATGTCATCCCCATCAACACGGCGCTCACGCCGGACAATGCCGCAACGCTGCTGCGCGAGGCGGACATCATCCTGGATGGCTGCGACAATTTCGAAACGCGCCTCGCTGTTTCCGATGCCGCCACCCGCCTGCGCATCCCGCTCGTCAGCGCCGCCGTTGGGCAATTTGAGGGGCAGATCGGCGTGTGGCGCGGCTGGGAGGCTGACCAGCCCTGCTATCGCTGCCTCGTAGGCGACACGAAAACCGACCCCGCCCGCACCTGCGCCGAGGAAGGCATTATCGGCGCGCTCACCGGCATCATCGGCAGCATGGCTGCACTGGAAGTCATGCGGGCGCTCGTACCGTTCGGCGAACCGGCCACCGGCAAACTGCTGGTGTTCGATCTGCTCTCGCACCGCTTCCGCTCGCTTGCGATCCCGAAAGACTCGGCCTGCCACGCAGCGCTTATGACCGTATGAGCGTTCGCGACCCGCTCGCCATCCTTCTGGTGAGCGATGATCCTGCCCGGCTGCGCACTGCGCTCACCCTTGCCCGCACGCAGATTGCGCTGGGTGGCACCGCGAGCATCTTCCTTCAAGGCGAGGCTGCCCCGCTGCTGCGCAGTCCCATTACCAGCCCGCGCGATGCCGACTGGCTTGCTGCGTGCGAACCCAGCCTTGCCAAGCTGCTCGATGAAGCGCTGGAGGATGGCGTCACCATCAGCCTCTGCCAAAGCGGTCTGGCGATGGCCAACATCAAGGCGCACGAGGTCGATCCCCGCCTCACCTTCAGTGGCCCCGTCGCCTTCCTAGCCACCGTCACCCAAGGCGTCCGCCTGCTTTCAATCTAGCAACCCCGCCTCCCGTCATCCCGGGCTTGACCCGGGATCCCGCTTTCTTGGTCGCGGGTGCAAAGACAGCGGGACCCCGGATCAAGTTCGGGGTGACGATTGAAGATCGCCCCTCCCCGCACTTCATTGCAGGGGCATGACAGAGGCGCCCGATCCTGTTACCCAGCCGCCATTCCTCTTCCCGCCCAATCGCAACGGACTTTCATCGCGCCATGTTGGACTTTTCGAACCAGCCCCTGACCAACCCCACCACCCCGCAAGACCGTGACGCCGCGATGGCGAATCTCGGCTTCGGCACCTTGTTCACGGATCATATGGTGACGATCCGCTATACCGAGGGTCAGGGCTGGCATGATGCGGTGCTGGGCCAGCGCCAGCCGATCCCGCTCGATCCGGCCGCCGCCGTGCTCCATTATGCACAGGAGATTTTCGAGGGGCTCAAGGCCTATCGCATGCCCGATGGATCGGTCTCCAGCTTCCGCCCGGAAGCGAACGCCGCACGCTTCAACCAGAGCGCCACGCGCCTCGCCATGCCGCATCTGCCCGAGGACTTGTTTGTTGAGAGCATCCGGCAATTGGTGGCTGCCGATGCCGATTGGGTGCCCGCCGCCGATAAGGGAAGCCTGTATCTGCGCCCCTTCATGTTCGCGAGCGAGGCGTTCCTCGGTGTTCGCCCGGCGCGCGAATATATCTATTGCGTCATCGCGTCCCCGGTCGGCGGCTATTTCAAGAGCGGCAAATCCGCCGTCACGCTCTGGGTCAGCCATGATCATGTGCGCGCCGTTCCCGGCGGCACGGGCGCGGCCAAATGCGGCGGCAATTATGCGGCCAGCCTTGAGCCGCAATCTGTCGGCATCGAGCATGGTTGCGATCAGGTGCTGTTCCTCGATGCCGTCGAGCGCAAATGGGTCGAGGAGCTTGGCGGCATGAACATCATGTTCGTGTTCAACGATGGCAGCATCGTCACACCCCCGCTCAACGGCTCCATCCTGCCCGGCATCACCCGCGATTCGCTCCGCGCTGTCGCCACCGAGGCGGGCTACACCGTGCGGGAAGAGCCCTACAGCTTCGAGCAATGGCAGGAGGATGCCAAGAGCGGTCGCCTGAAGGAAGCGTTCGCTTGCGGCACCGCAGCGGTCATCACGCCCATCGGCGAAGTGCGCTCCACGCGCGGCAATTTCGTCATCGGCAATGGCGATGGCGGGCAGGTTGCGGCAACGCTGCGTGAGGCGCTGGTCGGTGTCCAGCTCGGCACCCGGCCCGATACGCATGGCTGGATGCACAAGCTGGCCTGATCGGTCGGCACGGCATCGACGCATCCTGCACAGCTTGATAGACTGGCGCTCCAACTGACGGAGCTGCCCCATGACCCTGCGCGAAACGACGATGCCGGACATAGACATGATCATCCTGCCTCCGGTGCGCGATCTGGGCGAAGGCTTCACGGTGCGACGCGCGCTCCCGTCCGCGCATCGCCGCATGGTCGGGCCGTTCATCTTTTTCGATCAGTTCGGCCCCACCACCTTCGCGGCGGGCGATGGCCTTGACGTGCGCCCCCATCCGCATATCGGCCTCGCGACCGTCTCCTATCTGCTGGAGGGTGAGATCCTCCACCGCGATTCGCTCGGCTATACGCAAGCGATCCGCCCGGGCGCTGTCAACTGGATGACCGCCGGGCGTGGCATCGTCCATTCCGAGCGCAGCGCCGATGAGACGCGCGCGTCGGGCGGCAATCTGTTCGGCCTGCAAACCTGGGTCGCCCTGCCGCAATCGCATGAGGAAACCGACCCCGCTTTCTTCCACCACCCAGCCGAGAGCATCCCGCAGGCGGAGGCCGATGGCGTCACCATGCGCGTGGTCGCTGGCAGCTGCGATGGCCTCACCTCCCCCGTGCAGACCTTCTCGGACATGCTCTATGCCGATGTCGCACTGGCCGATGGCGCGCGATATCGCCTCACCGCCGAGCATATCGAACGCGCCATCTATGTGATCACTGGCGCCATCGCGGTCGAGGGGCAGGAAGGCGGCTTCACGGCCAGCGAACTGGTTGTCCTCAAACCCGATGCGGAAATCGTCATCCGCGCCGTCGGCCCCGCCCGCATCATGCTCGTCGGCGGCGAGCCCTTGAGCGAAGCGCGCAACATCTTCTGGAACTTCGTCTCCAGCTCCAAGGACCGGATCGAGCAGGCCAAGGAGGATTGGCAGCACAACCGCTTCCCCGGCGTGCCCGGCGACAGCGAGTTCATTCCCCTGCCTGCATGATTGATCAGCTGCGGTCCATGTCCTGAATGGCTCGCTCACGCGCCAGCTGCACCTGCGCATTATGCTCCAGCGCATCGAAGGTCGTCATGAACGTCTCCAGATCGGCAACCGGGATGCCCTGAAACAGGAACTGGCTGCGGCGCTCGGCCGTCTCGTTGATGATCGCGCTGATCCGCAGCCCCTCTGTCGTCGGCTGGAAGAAGCCATGCCGCCGTCCCGGTTTGCCACTGCGCTCCACCAGCCCAATCTCGATGAGATGGTTCACCGTCCGGCTCGCCTGACTCTGATCGCGTGACACCGCGACCACCAGCTGCGGCCAGCTGATCGGCGGGTTGCGGCAGATTTCGGCCATCACCCAACTCTCGAAATTGGAGAGGCCCGTCTGCCGCTTGTGCGACAAAGCCCCCCCACGCAAAATATAGGAGCAAAGCGTCACGAACGGCGGCAGGATCCGCGAGCGATCGACCGCAACGCCATTTTCGTCCGGCAGACCCTCATCCACCAGATCCTGAAATGCAACCGGCTCCGCATTGGGATCGATTGCTGCCTGCTTGCGCTCCTGCTCGAACAAAGTGATCGCGCGGCCCAGCAGCGTATCGAGAACCTGGGACATGGTGGCGATCTGATCATCACTGATGCCGAACGTCAGTTCGCGGTTGCGCAGTTCCGCCTGCCGCATGAGCCGCTCGGCGAGGTGCTTGCCTGCCGGGCTGAGGCGGATAGGGCTACGAATCCCGCCGCGCGTGAGCAATGAAATCTCGCCCATCCGCTTGATCGCGCGGCTCACCTGAGCCTTGTCCACGCCGCATGCCACGGAGATATGGGCGAGCGTCATGCCGCCCTGCGCCTGCAACAGCAGCAAGATGCGCCGGTCCAGCTCATTGATATGCACCATGCGCGCGAAGGAGATGTTGGCGCTTTCCCGCGCGTCGCGCAAAAATGCCCAGAGCTTGGACTGGAAGTTGCGCTGCCGGTCATCCTCCGCCGTCGCGATGCCGGCGGGCCATCCCGCTGCGATACCCATGATCAGCGTATCCAGCTGCCGCTCGAAGCTCTGCTCCGCCGCCTCGCTCGTATCAGCGGCAAGGCCCGCCACCTCAATGATCGTGCAGCCAATGGTGAGCCGGTCGACCAGCATCGCTGCCGCCCGCGCCTCCGCTTGCGGCTCGCCCATCTGCTCCAGAGCCGCGACATCTGCGTCATCACTCGCCACGCGCGCAGCCTTCGCGGCCCACTCCACCAGCACTGCCGAGCCGCCGCCTTGCTCCTTCATGTCCACACGCAATCGGCTGGCGCGCTGGTGCAACTGCGTCTGCCAGTTTGGCGTCCCGTTCAATCCGGCATGGGTAAGCGCGGCATCCGCAACCGCGTCGCCGTTCAGCCTCTCCTTCAGGCCGTTCGGCAGATCACCGCTGCTCATGCTCTTGTCTCCTGGTTTCACATATGTGACGCGATTCGGATTAGTTCATCGCATGTTTCGCTCAACGGTCAATCGCTGTTCGACACAATCGCTGGCCCAAGCCCATGTGCTGCCGCTAATCGCGCCTCATCCCAACAACAGCGTTTGACGAACCAACAGCCACAGGGCAGACAGACTCAACAAACGGGAACCGCAGCCGGACGATAACCGGCTACACGCAAGCGGGAGGAGCAAGGAATGCCGATGGGACGTATCATTTTGATCGCGGGTGCGATGAGCCTGGGTGCGGTGAGTGCGCCCGTTTATGCGCAAGGCAGCCTGCCCGATCAGCTCGCAACCTGTGCCCGCATCGGCAAGAAGGATGCGCGGCTGGAATGCTATGATTCCATCGCTCGTGCCGCAGGGCAAGGCAGCTATTCATCGAGCTTCGGCTTGCCCGCAGGCGCAGCCCCCGCTCCGGTCAGGCCGGCAGCCCCCGGCGCGCCAACCGGCTTCGGGTCCGAGCAGGTCGCCCGCCCCGTCTCCGAGCGGGCAGCGGAAAGCGGGCAGGACGAACTCACGGCAACCGTCAGCTCCGCACGCGATAATGGCCTTGGCATGTGGCAAGTCGGCCTGTCCGATGGCGCAAGCTGGCGCATGACCGAACGGGTCGCCAACTTCCGCCCGCCAGCCCCCAATGAGAGCGTCACGATCCGCAAAGGCGCGCTCGGCAGTTACCTCATGCAGGTTGGCCGCCAGGCAGCCGTGCGGGTCGCGCGGGTTCGCTGACGACACGAGCGTCTCAGCACCAAAACGCCCCACTAACGACGTATGAGCGAGCATTCGCCATCGCGTCAGCCATGCCGGCTGAGCGACGGGCGATGCTTGCCGCCTTCAATCGGTTAGGCGACGTTGGATGACGGCATAAATCGTCGATCCACGCGGTCCATCGCACCGCCTCAGTTTCTGCCCTCAGCCCGGCAAATTCCGGCAATAAACACGCACTTTTCCGCACGATCCATCTGCGGACACCAGCATCGCTCGCCTTCGAAAGTACCAATCATGATATAAAGATATCTTTATATCATGATTGACAGGCGTTTCATTCTGGTGTTGAAGGCGCCTGTCAATGATCCCGACTGTCAGCATGAAGTCAGGACCAAGACACGAAGCGAGTTGAAAAGAACCTTATCACGTTAAGTAATAGGCGTGAGTTCGGCCCTGGAAGTAGGATGGCAGATCATGACGGATAATGGATTTGCATTCACGGTGAAGCGGATCGCGTTCGACGAGAATTATTGCCCTGCGCAGAACACACGTCTGACCACGAACTTCGCCAATCTAGCGAGAGGTTCGAACCGACAGGAAAATCTTCGGAACACCCTGAAGATGATCAATAATCGTTTCAACTCATTGACGAATTGGGACAACCCCAATGGGAGTCGTTATTCAGTTGTTCTGGATATCATCTCTGCTGAACTTCTTATCGACAAAGATGACACGCACGACGAATTTCCACTGATTGAAATGCTTCAGCCCAGAATCTTCGATCAGGAAACGGAAGAGTGGTGCGCCGGCATCGTCGGCAACAATTTCTCATCCTATGTGCGCGACTATGATTTCAGCATCCTCTTGCCCGAGCACAACAAGAACAGTTCTGAGTTTGCAGCGCCGGAAGATTTCGGCAGCCTTCACGGGCAACTGTTCAAGACCTTTGTCGCATCGGAAGCCTATCGCGACAGCTTTCAAAAGCCGCCCGTCATCTGCCTGAGTGTGTCGAGCAGCAGGACTTATCACCGCATCGGGAACGTCCATCCCGTGCTCGGCTCTGAATATCAACAGGATGAGTTTTCCGCCACCGACCTCTATTTTGAGAAAATGGGTCTCAGTGTCCGCTACTTCATGCCGAGAAACAGCGTCGCGCCTCTGGCCTTCTATTTCGCGGGTGATTTGCTGAGCGATTACACCAATCTCGAACTTGTCGGGACCATCAGCACGATGGAAACCTTCCAGAAAATCTATCGTCCTGAAATTTACAATGCGAACTCCTCGGCTGCGGAGCATTTCCAGCCAAGCCTGAAGCATCAGGACTATTCGCTGACCCGCATCGTCTATGATCGGGAGGAACGCAGTAAGTTGGCCATTGAGCAGGGGCGGTTCGCGCAAGAGCGTTTCATCAAGCCTTATCGCGCCGCTCTTGAGCAGTGGTCCGCTGCTCACGCCCATTGATTAGCCGAAATTCAAGGTCCTGACATGAAAACCCTATTGCCCACGTCCACGGCTGGCAGCCTGCCCAAGCCATCCTGGCTCGCGCAACCCGAGACGCTATGGTCTCCCTGGAAACTGCACGATGACGGACTGATCGAGGGGAAGCAGGATGCCCTGCGCCTGGCGCTCGATGACCAGCAGCAGGCCGGCATCGATATCGTCAGTGACGGCGAGCAGACCCGCCAACATTTCGTCACCACGTTCATCGAGCATCTCGACGGGGTGGATTTCGAAGCGCGCAAGACCGTCCGGATCCGCGATCGCTATGATGCGAGCGTGCCGACCGTTGTTGGCGCTGTAACGCGCCCCAAGCCGGTTTTCGTCGAAGATGCCCGGTTCCTGCGTCGGCAAACCGATCGCCCGATCAAATGGGCGCTGCCCGGCCCCATGACCATGATCGACACCCTCTACGACGATCATTACAAAAGCCGTGAAAAGCTCGCTTTTGAATTTGCGAAGATTCTCAATGAAGAAGCCAGAGAGCTGGAAGCAGTCGGCGTCGATATCATCCAGTTCGACGAGCCCGCCTTCAACGTGTTCTTCGATGAAGTGAACGACTGGGGCGTCGCCGCGCTGGAAAGGGCGATCGAAGGACTGACATGCGAAACGGCGGTCCACATCTGCTACGGCTATGGCATCAAGGCAAATACCGACTGGAAAAAGACGCTGGGGTCAGAATGGCGGCAATATGAGCAAGCCTTTCCAAAGCTGCAGACATCGAACATCGATATCATTTCACTCGAATGCCATAACTCGCATGTCCCGATGGATCTGATCGCGCTTATTCGGGGGAAGAAGGTGATGGTGGGGGCCATCGACGTAGCGAGCGAGCAGATCGAAACGCCAGAGGACGTGGCCGACACGCTGCGTAAAGCCCTGCAATTCGTGGATGCAGACAAGCTTTATCCATCCACCAATTGTGGCATGGCACCCCTGCCGCGTCATATCGCCAGAGGCAAACTCAAGGCTTTGAGTGCAGGCGCAGAAATCGTCAGGAGAGAAATCTCAGCCTGAGGGATGTTCGGACCGTGAAGCGTGAAGCCGGGACAATTTGGCGGGCCTCAGTGACACTCCACCGTCAGATGCGCCAGCTCATGCACGGGCGCCAGCCGCGCACGGATCACCTCGCCGGTCACGCCCGGCTCCGCTTTCACACAGACGATCGCGGCATGCGCCTGCGGGCCGACGCGCCACACATGCAGATCCGCGATGTGCGCGTCTCCGCCTGCCTCTACCAACGTGCGGATTTCGTCCGCCACATGCGGATCGGTTCGATCGAGCAGGATGGCGGCGGTGTCGCGCATCAGTGTCCAGGCCCAGCGCAGGATCACCACCGCGCCGACGATCCCCATCACCGGGTCCATCCACACCCAGCCGAGATAGCGCCCCGCGAGCAGGGCGATAATGGCGAGCACGGATGTCAGCGCGTCGGTCAACACATGGATATAGGCTGAGCGCAGATTATTGTCGCCGCCATGCGCGTGGGCGTGATCATGGCCATGCCCGTGCTCATGCCCGTACTCATGATGGTCATGCCCATCGCCATGATGATGATGCGTGCCTGAGAGCATGAAGGCGCTGACGATGTTGACCAACAAGCCAATGATCGCGATCACCGTCGCCTCGGTAAAGGCCACGCTGATCGGCTCGAACAGCCGCATCACGGACTCCACCCCGATACCGATCGCGACCAGCCCCAAGATCATTGCCGAGGCAAAGCCCGCCAGATCGCCCACCTTGCCCGTGCCGAAGCTATAGGCCGAACTGTGCGCATGTTTGCGGGCATAGGCATAAGCCGCCGCCGCGACGGAGAGCGCGCCAGCATGCGTCGCCATATGGAAGCCATCGGCGAGCAGCGCCATCGACCCCGTCCAATAGCCAGCGACAATCTCGCCGACCATCATCACCGCGGTCAGCGCCACCACCCAAAGCGTGCGACGCGCATTCTCATCATGCCCGGCGCCCAGGAACATGTGATCGTGCGTATAAGCGTCAAGGTCGACTGGTCGGTTCATGCTCATGCCTATTTCGAATAGCGCCGGATCACGGCCATCAGTTCCTGCGCACCTGCAGCCCGCTCGGCATCGTCGAGATCGGGGTGAGCGACATGAAGCTCCAGATGCTCGGCTATGATCTCGTCAAGCAGGCCATTCACCGCACCGCGCACGGCGGCGACGAGATGCAGAATGTCCGTGCAATTGGTGTCCGCCTGCAATGCACGCTCGACTGCCCCCACCTGCCCGCCGATGCGACGCACCCGGGCGAGAAGATTGGGATTGGATTGAGCAAGATGTGACATACCCATACCCCCTACCCCTATATGGCTTAGCGTTCAAGCCCTTTCAGCGTCTGCCGTTCGTCATGCGCCGGGTGAAAGATCGGCAAGTTTATCTGGACATTGTCATCAATGCTGCTCACCTTGGCGCTTTCGCAGCCCTGATCGCGCAACGGTGCATCGGCCTGCCAGATCGACATCATGTTAGGAGATGGATCAATGTTGGACGTGCGCGGCAAAACCGCTTTCATTACTGGCGGCGCGAGCGGCATGGGCTGGGGCATGGCCAAGGCCTTTGCCGAAGCAGGCATGAAGGTGATCATTGCTGATGTCCGTCAAGACGCGCTGGACACCGCCATGGAAGGCTTCTCGAACACCAATTTCGCCGTTCACGCCATCCGCCTCGACGTTGCCGACCGTGATGGCTGGGAGAAGGCGGCAGACGAGGCAGAAGCGCAATTCGGCAACATCCATGTGCTGGCGCTCAATGCCGGCGTCGGCGTCACGGGCTCCATGCTGACCGCGACCTACAAGGATTGGGACTTCAATATGAACGTCAATGTCGGCGGCGTCATCAATGGCGTCGTCACGATGCTGCCGCGCATGTTGAAGCATGGCGAGGAAGGCCAGATCGTGGTGACCTCCTCCACCGGCGGCTTCTCCGCCGTTGGCGGCGCCGGGCTTTATTGCGCCGCGAAATTTTGCGTCGCTGGCATGTTCGAGAGTCTGGCGACGGACCTGCGCGGCACGTCGCTCGGCGCGTCCGTCTTCTTCCCCGGCCCGGTGCAAACGCAACTTGGCCAATCCACGCAGGCCACCCGCCCCGAGCATCTGCGCAACGAGGCCCCGCCACCCCCGCCCGAGGCAGTCGGCGGCAAAAAGGATGCGCGGCCCTCGCCGGGCTTCGACCCCAGTCTGTTCATGACCAGCGAGGAAGTCGGCCAGCGCGTGCTTCGCGGCATCGAGCGGCGCGACCTGTTCATCATGACGCATCCCGAGTTCACTCGCGGCATCGAAGCCCGCAACGCAGCCCTGCTGCGCGCGATCCCGCACGAAGCCACGAACGAGGCCCGCGCCGCACTCGTCGCGCAATTCGGCACGCTGATGTACAATCCGATCTACGAAACGCAGGAACCGCTCACCGAGCCGCTCTGAGCGCAGCCGACACATAAGGGAGAGCAAGATGGCCAAGGTCGTGCGCGTTCATGAGCTGGGCGGACCCGAACAGCTTCTGTTCGAGGATATCGACGTCGGCGCACCCGGTCCCGGCGAGGTGCGTATCAAGGTGCAGGCCGTGGGCCTCAACCGGTCCGAGGCGATGTTCCGCGCCGGGCGCTACCCCACCAAGCCGCAATTGCCCACGCTCATCGGCTATGAAGCAAGCGGCATCATCGAGGCACTGGGTGAGGGTGTCGAGGGCTTTGGCGTGGGCGACAGCATCTGCGCGCTGCCCATGTATGCACAGGGCAAATATGGCGTGTGGGGCGAGCAGGCCATCGTGCCCGCCAGTTGCCTGCTGCCAGCGCCGCCGGGGCTAAGTCCCGCACAGGCCGCAGCGGTTTGGATGCAATATATGACTGCCTTCGCGATCATAGAGGTCGCTGAGGCAGGCATTGGCGATTATGTGATCATCCAGGCCGCCTCCAGCAGCGTCGGCCTCGCCGCGATCCAGCTTGCCAATTGGGCAGGCGCAATCCCCATCGCCGCGACCCGCACCAGCGCCAAGGCCGCGCAATTGCGCGCGCATGGCGCCGCCCATGTCATCGCCACGCAGGAGGTCGATCTTGCCGCCGAAGTGATGAAGATCACCGATGGCAAAGGCGCGCGCATCGTGTTCGATCCCGTCCAAGGCCCCTATGTGCAAACGCTCACCAGCGCGATGGCCGAGCGCGGCATCCTCATCATTTACGGCGGGCTATCGGAACAGCCCACGCCCTATCCGCACTGGAACATGGCGTTCAAAGCGCTCTCCATGCGCGGCTGGGTGGCGTCCGAAATCTGGAACCACCCGCACCGCTTCAAGGCCGCTCGCGAGCGCATCCTGCTGGGGCTCAAGCTTGGTCATCTCAAGCCGGTGATCGCCAGGACATTCCCGTTCAGTGAGATCGTCGAGGCGAACCGCTTCCTGGAGTCCAATCAGCAGGTCGGCAAGGTCGTGGTGACCTTTTAGGCTACGCTCGAAGACTAAGCGCCCTTACCTCAACGACGTCACCCCGGACTTGATCCGGGGTGACGAAGAGCTGCACATGCTGGCACGCACAAAAAAGGGGGAGGATTTGCACCCTCCCCCGTTCTAATCATAACCCGCCTCAAACCTTACTCGGCAGCAATCGCATCAATCTGCGCCGGAATCTTCAGCCCATAAAGCTTGGCTGCATTCTCATAGGCGATCTTGCGCACCAGCGCCGGATCGGCACCGTCCGTGAACTCGCCCAAAATCTTGCGGCTGTTGGGCCAGATGCTGTCGGGATGCGGATAGTCCGTCGCCCAGAGCAGATGGTCCTCACCGTAAAACTTGTGCAGCGCCATCGCGGTCGGGCTCTGCTGGAATGTGCCGTAAATCTGGCGCTTGAACAGCTCGGATGGCTTCATCTTGTGCGGGATGCCGCCACGTGCGTTCCAGAACTCTTCGGCTTCCCACAGACGCCAATGGCGATAATCCAGCTCCTCGATCACCCATGGCAGCCAGCCAATGCCGCTCTCTGCGATGACGATCTTGAGGCCGGGATGACGCTCGAGAATGCCCCATGCGAACAGATCGACGAACGGATCCATGAACTGCTCGATGAACATCTTGACGTGCAGGAAAGTCGCGCCAGGGCTGCCCTTATATTTGTCGAATGCGCGGCTCACGCTCGGGAACACGGTGACGTGGAAGGAGAGGATGATATTATTCTCTTCCAGCGCCGTCCACAGCGGCTCCCACCGATCGTCCTCAAGGCGCGGCTGCGCCATGGCGATCTGCAGATTGGCCTGCTTGAAGCCGCCAAGCTCCACGATGTGCTGAAGGCCAGCCAGCGCCGCTTCCGGCTCCGGCGGCAGCATCGGTACGCCGATCAGGCGATCAGGCGCGGCCGAGCAGAATTCCTTCAGCCACTCATTATAGGCGCGGTAGCAGGCATCGCGCAGCTCCGTATCCTCAAAGTTCAGCGAGGTGACGGGGCCGAAGATGACATGCGCATACACGCCGTCGCGGTCCATATCGGCCAGCCGCAGCTCGGCGACCGCAGGGCGGCGCTCGGTCTGATCGACAATGCCGCCGCGATCGAGCGCGGTGAAAATCGGCTTGGGGCCTTTGAAGGTGCTTGGGTGGCCGGACCAGCCGCCAAGGCTCTTGCCTTCGCTCATCCAGATGGCAGCGCCATCGACCATTTCGACCTTCGGGCCACGGTCGACGAGATGCGCCGGCAGTCTGGATGTCCAGACGTCGGTCGGCAGTTGGTTGAGATCAAGATGATCGTCGCAGCTGATCAAGGGGTAGTCCATGCTCGCGCTCCTCTCCAAAACGATGTCCGCCCACGCTCTAAGCTGGTCCGGAGATCGAGACGCGACTCAATCAGTCACGCCATTTCGTTAGCTCGCTAACCTTTTGCCTCGGAATGGCTGTGATTGCAAGCCCTGTTCGACGGAGCGAGGTGGCGAGCGTTCAGGCCGCCGGAACTTTGGCATCGGCCAGCAAGGATGGCAGCGCTTCGCTGATCGCGCTGCGCTCTTCGCCCGATTCATTCACATTGGCCCGGCGCAAATCGCGCTTGTAGCGGGCATAATCAAATTCGGTGCCCCGGTGCAGCATGCAGCGATTATCCCAGATGAGCATGTCGCCCTGCTGCCATTTGTGGGAATAGATGAAGCGCTCTTCGCTGGCGAACTCCAGCAATTCCGCCAACAGCGCCTGCCCCCGCGCATCGTCCATGCCCTCGATGCGGAAGGCGTGACTGCCCACGAACAGGCATTTTCGACCTGACGGGCTGATCTTCACCAGCGGCTGCATCGCGCTGGGCATCACTTGTCTGATCCGCTCGGCTTCCTCCGGGCTCGCGCCGCCCTTGATGCGGCTCGCGGCAAAGCTGTGCTCGGCCACCAGCCCCTCGATGCGATCCTTCATTTCCTGCGGCATCGCGTCATACACATGGCGCAGATCGACAAATTGCGTGTCGCCGCGCTCAGGCGGCACGATTATGCCGCGCAACATCGACCATTTGCTCGGCAGATCATTGAAGCTGCTGTCGGCATGGAACAGCTCATTGCCCTTGGCGAACTTCGCCCGCAGCGATGCCGGGTCGACAATCTCGCCATGTATGTCGAGGTTCGAGGCATCATACAGGCCATAGGCCATGCGGCGCGGAACATCAGGATTATAGGCGCCGGGCAGCTCAAGCGGGCCAAAGGCGCGGGCGAAGCGCAAATGCTGCTCATCCGTAATATGCCCCTGCCCGCGAATGCACAGCACGCCATGTTCGTTCATCGATGCTTCGACCACATCGATCAGCGCCTGATCCGGCGCATCGGCAAGGTCGGCACCGATCAGTTCGGCGGCGAAAATGGGGTGGAGCTTGTTGACTTGCATGGGATCGCCTCGCCTCTCGCGCGCGCCAAAGCCATTGGCAGCGTCGCACTGTTCCGATCCTATTAATTCACATTTGAATGATTTGTAAATCCTTCTATTCGGCAAAACAAGAATCGGTGACCTGGGCCTCTGCCATAAGAACGTCACCCCGGACTTGATCCGGGGTCCCGCTGCCTTTGCACACACCCACAGTAAAAGCGGGACCCCGGATCAAGTCCGGGGTGACGTGGTAGCAAACGCCGCACGCCGCTCAACCGGCGCACCCGACCCCCTCAAGCATCGACCAAAATAATCCGCAGATCATTCACATTGGTAAAAGTCGGCCCCGGCACAAACAGCGCGCCGACCTCGCCCAGCGCAGACCCCGCATCATTATTTGCCTGTGATGCGGCGATCTCCACCTCTGCATCCTCCAACTCACCAAAAGTCTGGCCATCGACATAGGCGCCCGCCACATCGCGATTGCCATCCACGCCATCGGTATCCGCCGCCAGCGCCGCAATGCCATGCTGATCCTTGATCGCGCAGGCCAGCGCCAGCGCATATTCCTGATTTGGCCCGCCCACGCCAGAGCCCGTCACCGTTACCGTCAGTTCCCCGCCGGAGATGAGCGCGCACCGCTCGCCGCGCCGATGCGCTTCAATCGCCGCCTTTGCATGGCGCTTGGCCACCACCCGCGCATCGCCATCCGCCTCACGCTCGATGATCACCGGCGTATAGCCCTGCGTCGCGAGATAATCCCCCGCCGCCGCCAGCGCATCATCGGGCCGCACGATCACGGCGAAGCTGCTGCGCGTCAGGCGGATGTCGCCCGGCTTCACCGATTCGCTCCATCCACCCGGATCGGCAATGCCGAACCGCGCCAGCACCGCCTGCGCATCGGCAATCGTGCCTGCATCGGCAACCGTAGGACCGGACCCAATATCCTCTGCCACATCCCCAACCACATCAGAGACGGCAAGCGTCAGCACTTGCGCCGGGAACGCCGCTGCCGCCAGTCGCCCGCCCTTGATGCGGGAGAGATGGCGGCGGACCAGATTGATCTCGCCGATGGACGCTCCAGAGCGCACCAGCGCCCGCGTCACCGCCTGCTTTGCTGGCAGATCAAGCGGGTCGCAAGGCGCCGCCAGCAGCGAGGATGCCCCGCCGGAAAGCAACACCAGCAGCAGGTCATCCTCGCCCGCACTGTCCGCCAGTTCAAGGCAGCGCGCCGCAGCGCCAAGGCTCGCCGCATCCGGCACCGGATGGCTCGCCTCGATCAGCTCGATCCGCTCGAGCTTTCCGCCATAGCCGGTCCGCGTCACGGCCAGCCCTGTGGCGTCGGGCCAATGCTGCTCGATGGTCTGCGCCATTGGCCAGGCGCCTTTGCCCGCGGCGATCACCAGCACCCGCCCGCTCGGCTTGGGCGGCAGCGCGGCGATGATCGTCTCCGGGCGCTTGCAGGCCGCAACGCCTGCCGCATAAGCCTGCTCCAGCAAATCACGGCGCGTCATGACGCCGCTCATTTGCCCGCCAGAAAATTGGCGATAGTGTCGCCGGTGCGCTGCGCCAGATCGGTCACCGCCTGCTTGCTCAGCCATGCCGCGTGCGGCGTCACGATCACATTGGGGCGATCCGCCAAGCGCAGGATCGCGCTGCCCGGCAGGGGCGGCTCGACAGGGGCAACATCGATGCCCGCGCCGCCGATATGGCCCGATTCGAGCGCCGCTTCCAGCGCATCGAGATCGATGAGTGCACCGCGCGCCGTGTTCAGGATCATCGCGCCCGGCTTCATCAGCGCCAGCGTGTCTGCATTGAGCATATGCCGCGTCTCGTCCGTCAGCGGGCAATGCAGGCTGATGACGTCGCTGGTCGCCAGCACCTCGTCAAACGCCAGCTTGCCCTCACCGGCAGGCTGCCCCTGGCGGCCTGCAAACACCACATCCATGCCCAGCGCTCGCGCCTTGTTGGCGACGGATTGCGCGATTGCGCCGCTGCCGAACAGGCCAAGGCGCTGCCCGGCAATATCCCGCACAGGCGCTGCAAACACGCAGAAGGCCTTGCCGCCCGCCCAGCGCCCATCGACCACCGATTCGCGAAACGGCACAAGGCCGCGATTGAGCGCGAACACCAGCATGATGACATGCTCGGCCACCGATGTTCCGGCATAGCCCACCACATTGCGCACCGCGATCCCGCGCGCGCTGGCCGCGGCGCTATCCACCACATCGGTGCCCGTGGCGGTGACGGCAATCAGCTTGAGGTCCGGCAGTGCATCAAGCGTTGCCGCGTCCATCTTCACCTTGTTGATGATCGCGACTTGCGCGCCTGCAAGCCGCTCGACGACTTCGCCTGGCTCACTGAAATCATGCTCGACCCACTCGTGCGGCGCATTGGGCCGGGGGATCTCGAAGCCACCCATCGTCATCTTGTCGAGATGAACGATTCTCGCTGGCTTGCCATTGCCCTCGATTCCACCCTCATGTGCCATGCGCAAATCTCCTAAGTCGATCGTTAGGGCTGCAATTATCTATGGTGGTAGGTCAAGTCCAGCGCCGCGCAGAATTTTGCGCCGAGCGTTCCGTTCTTCAGCCGAAACTCGTCTCGCTGAACTGCTTCATCAGCGTGGCGGTAACCGCATTCACGTCATCAAGCTGTTCATCCTGCAATGAGGCCAACACACTGCTGCGGAATTCCTGCGCCACGAGCGTGATCTCTTTCAGCGCTACTCTGCCCGCATCGGTCAACTCGATCAGTTTGGTGCGCCGGTCGGTCGGGTCCTGCTTACGCACCACTAGCCCGTCAGCCTCAAGCGTATCGAGCATGCGTGTCAGCGTCGGCCCTTCTATGCCGATTCGCTTGGCGATGGAAATCTGCGCGCTTGGCTCGGGCGAGCGGGCAATCGTGGAGAGCGCTTCCATGCGCGCCGAGCCATAGCCGAGCGGGCGCAGCTTTTCGTCCAGCATCGCACGATAGCGCCGCGCCACCAGAATCACGCCGAAGGTGAAGGCATATTCACGGTCGATCCGCGCCTGATCGATCGCCGCTGAGTCAGCGGACTCATCCTCATGGCTGTCCTGCTGCGCGTCGGTCAAATCTGCCTCTTCCCCACTGTAAATACGCAAAGTCCGTCATCGTCATGTTAACCGGGTCGTGTCAACCCGCGCTACCCGTCCAGCGCTCAGCACGGGGTGAATGGTTCAGCGATGAGCGATTGAATATTGACGCTCCCGGCGTTGCGGGCCAATTGAGGTTAGTCCGCCCAAAGCTTGGGAAATGATTACATAATATTGTCGGGAGTTGCTTAATGCCAATGCTTCGCGCGCGGCGGTCTCGCGCCACATCGCTGCCTCTCATCGCCGCCCTCGCCCTCGGCGCAACGCTCTCGGCCTGCGGATCGGACCCCAAGCCTGCGGAAAACGCCGCAGCCGTGCCGGACATGAATGCGGCGGAGAATGTCGCTAATGTCGCCAGCAATGCCGTCGTCGCGAATGAAGTGAAGCCCGGCCCCGCACCGGTTGAAAATACCACCGCGCCAGAAGAAAAGCCCATCGCGCAAGCTGTCGAACCAAAGGCTGAACCTGACGCGGTCATTGCGGTCTCCGCCCCGGCTGCGCCGGCCGCAGGCGATGCTGCGAGTGGCGCCAAGCTGTTCGCGCAGTGCCGCGTCTGCCACTCGGTCGAGCCGGGCAAGAACGGCCTTGGTCCCTCGATGCACGGCGTTGTCGGGCGCAAGGCAGCTACCTTGGCTGGCTTCAACTATTCGCCTGCCATGAAGGCCAGCGGATTTGTATGGACCGACGCCAAGTTGAATGATTATCTGCGCGCACCCATGAAGTCCGTGCCCGGCACCAAGATGGCCTTCGCAGGCATTGCCGACGATAAGCGCCGTGCAGACGTGATCGCCTATCTCGATACTCTGAAGTAAAGCCGCACCGCCTCAGATAACGAGGCGATCAGGCGCATAAATGGTCGCGTCGATCGCGGCGACGGGGGCGGGCAGTTCCGCCCCCAAAACCAACGCCGCGCCAATCAGCGCGGCGGCAGGCGCGGTCTGAATGCCAAAGCCACCTTGGCCTGCAAACCAGAAGAAGCCCGGCTCGCGCGGATCTGCCCCGTAAACCGGTTTGCGATCCGGCGCGAAGCTGCGCAGCCCGGCCCATTTCCGCTCGACCGCCGCGATGGGCCAATCCACCACCTGCATGAATCGATCGATCGCAAGCGCGACATCCAGCTCCTCGGGCGCAACGTCGCGCGCACTGTCCGGCGTTTCATCATGCGGGGAGAGCCACAGCCGCCCCACGCCCTCTGACTTGAAGTAGAAGCTCCCATCCAGCGCTGCGGTCAGCGGCACATGGGCAGGCGCATCGGGGCAGCGCAATTGCACCACCGTCCTGCGCAGCGGCATGATGCCGAGCGCGCCAAGGCCGCACCGTCGCGCCACCTCGTCCGCCCATGCGCCCGCTGCGTTCACGATGAGACCGCAGGAGATCGCCCCCGCACTGGTCTGCACCAGCCAGCCATCACCCTCGCGCCGCGCCGATTCGAAGCGCGTCGCCATCCGCACATCCAGTCCAAGCTTCAATGCCGCCTTGCGATAAGCGGCGAGCAAGCCAGCGGCGTCGATATCCCGGCAACTTGGCTCAGCCAGCCCGAGCGTCCATTCGGCCCGCAGCCCCGGCAATTGCGTTTCCAGCGCAGCGCGGTCCATACGCTCCAGCATGACATCGCTTTGCGCAAATTCGTCAAGGAAGTCCTCGACCAGCCGCTCTTCCCCTGCCCGGCCAATGTGCAGCGCGCCCCGTTTGCCCAAAAAGCCATGCTCGGAAAAGGCAGGATCAGGCGCAGCCAGCAATGGCCCGCTGGCGCTGGTCAGCGGCTGCACAGCGGGGCCGCCATAAGTCTCCTCCCAAAAGGCAACCGAGCGCCCGGAGGCATGAAAGCCCGGCTGATCTTCCTGCTCGATCAGCATCACACGCGCCTGCCCGGCCAATCCGGCGGCAAGGCTGAACCCGGCCATGCCACCACCCACGATCAGGATGTCGACACGGGTCATACAGCCACCATCGCGAACGGCTGGAGCGGCATGTCTAAAGCGAGCGAAGGTGTGGCGGCGGGCTGCATCGCGGCGTGGTTACGATTTGGTAAGGCGTAACGTCTAGGCATAAACCATCATGTCAGGGGTTTGGATACCAACTTTGCTGAGCGCCATGCTCGCGCTGCTCCTGCTGCGCGGGGCGGCAACCGATCTGCGCAGCCGCATCATTTCCAACAAGTTGAACCTGGCCATCGCCTTGCTCGCGCCCTTCTGGTGGTGGGCCAATGGCCTGTCCTTCTATCCCGATATCCTCATCCAACTGGCCATTGCGGCCGGTGTCTTCGCCATTTTCACGCTGCTCTTCGCGCTCGGCATGATGGGCGGCGGCGATGTGAAGATGCTGGGCGCCATCGCTTTGTGGATGCCGCTCCAGGCCATGTCGACGCTCATCGTGGTGATGGCGCTGGTCGGCGGCGTGGTGACGGCAGCCACCGTTATCCATCACCGGATGACCCGGCGAATCGGTCAACCTCAGATCCCTTATGGCGTTGCAATCGCGCTCGGCGGGCTGTGGGTTCTAGGCGAACGCTATTTTAACCCTTTGGCTTAATAATGATCGGCATGTTCGGGGCCTGGGGGGCTCCGCCGATTGGAGGCGACTTTCCACATGGAACCTAAAAAGATCGCGCTGCTGGCTGGCGCTCTCGTCATTGCCATCGCGACCGCGTTCCTTGCTCGATCTATGTTCATGAGTGGAGGGTCGCCCAGTGCGTCCGCCTCCGCCATGCCCGATCCTTCGCAAATGCCGCATGTGCTCGTGGCGACCAAGTCGCTGCCGGTCGGCACCATCATCACGGCCGACTCCTATCGCTTCCAGCCCTGGCCCAAGGAGCTGATCGAGGATGCCTATTATATTCAGGGCAAGACCGACGAGACCAAGATGATCGGCGCTGTCGTGCGCACGGCCATTGCGGCAGGTCAGCCCGCTACGGTCGGCTCGCTGATCATGCCGGGCGATCGCGGCTTTCTCGCCGCCGCGCTTGGCGCAGGCATGCGGGCCGTGACGGTCCCTGTCTCCGTGCAGAGCAGCGTTGCCGGTTTCGTCTTCCCCGGTGATCGGGTCGATCTCGTCCTCACGCAGAGCGTGGAAGGCGGGGGCGATGGTCCGCCACTCAAAGTATCCGAGACAATCCTGAGCAATCTGCGCGTTCTCGCGACCGATCAGCGCACGGATGCGCTCGGCGAAGATGGCAAGCCGGTCGTGCGCACCTATTCCAACGTCACCATTGAAGTGACACCGCGCATGGCCGAGCGGATCAGCGTCGCGCAAACGGTTGGCGCGCTTTCGCTCACATTGCGTTCGCTCGCCGATAACAGCCAGCAGCTCGAAGAAGCGCTTGCCTCCGGCGATATCGATGCATCCTCGGCAGGAGACAGCAAGGGCGAAGCAAAGATGCTCGCTGCCGTTACCACCCATCCTTCCGATCGCGGATCGACATATTCGACGGGCGCAGACGTCTCACGCTACCAGCGTAGCAGCGTGCCCGCCAAGCCAGTCGAGACAAATGGTCAGGGCGATGGTTCCGGCGGTATTACCGGCACTGGCCCCATCGTTCGGGTGGCGCGCGGCACCACTGTCACCAATGTCGAAATTGGGAGCAAGTAAGATGCGCTTCGCCTCCATGCCAAAGCCCGCGCGGATTGCCGCCAGCGGCATCGCTCTTGCTCTCGCCATCGCGGCGAGCGCCACTTTCGTCCCCGAGCGCCTGCTCGCACAAGGTGCTAAGCAGGAAAATGGCGCACTGCTGCTCGCCGTTGGTGAAAGCCGCGTGATCAATCTGCCCGCGAACCTCACCGATGTGGTGATCGCCAATCCTGAAGTGCTGGACGTTCATGTCCGCTCGCAACGGCAAATCTATCTCATCGCCAAGGCCTCAGGCGAAACCAACGTGTTCGTCACCTCAAGCGACGGCAAGATGCTTTATGCAAACGCCGTGCGCGTGGGCAACAACATCACCAGCATCGATCAGATGCTGCGGCTCGCCATGCCCCAGTCGCAAGTGCAGGTGAATACGATGAACGGCATGGTGCTGCTCACCGGCACCGTCGCCGCGCCGGAAGATGCCGCCGAGGTTCAGCGCCTCGTGCAGGCCTTCTCAGGCGACAAGACCAATGTCGTCAGCCGACTGCGCACCGCGACACCGTTGCAGGTCAATCTGCAGGTGCGCATTGCGGAGGTGAATAAGAATTTCTCAAAGAATATCGGCTTCAATGTCCTAACGCAGGATACGACAGGAGGCTTTTTGTTTGGCCTTGGTCGCGGCAACCCAGGGTCTTTTGCAACTGGCCAATTCAATGTAGCCGATAACGCGACAACACTGGGTTTTTCCGGCAACCTACTCGGGCTGGACGTTCTGGGCACACTTGATCTCGCGGAAACGCAAGGGCTGGCGGCGACGCTCGCTAACCCCAATCTGACTGCGTTGTCCGGTGAAACGGCGAGCTTTTTGGCCGGCGGTGAGATCCCGATACCCATCGCCACCCAGAACGAAACATCTGTCGAATATAAGCAATACGGCGTTAGCCTCGCTTTCACGCCGACCGTGTTGGCGAATGGCCGCATCTCCATGCGTGTCCGCCCGGAAGTCTCACAGCTTGATCTGAGCAACAGCGTCCGTTTCAATGGCTTCAATATCCCAGGCATCTCCACACGCCGCGCCGAAACGACGGTCGAACTTGGGTCGGGCCAGAGCTTCATGATTGGCGGACTGCTCTCCACCTCCAGCGGTAATACCATCGAGAAGGCGCCATTCCTCGGGGACATCCCGATCTTGGGCAACCTGTTCAAGTCGCAGGGCTATCGCCGTCAGGAGACCGAGCTGGTCATCATCGTGACGCCTTATCTCGTGAAACCGGTCGAAACAGCGGATATTTCGCTGCCAACTGATGGCTATCGCAATGCCAGTGATGGGCAACGCCTCTTCGGCGGCAAGATCCATGACGGGGAGAGTGGCGCGAGCCGGCCAGTGCCGCAGGCCACGCCTGCCACCACCGTGACGCCAGAAAAAATCCCCGCCCGCGCCGAAGGCAAAACCGCCGCCGCGCCCGGCTTCAGCTTTTGATGAGCAAGGGAAGAGAGATGAAACAGATGAGCTTCCTTCGCAAATCAGCCACGGCCACCGCAACTGCGGCGCTGTGCATAGCGCTCGCGATCACCCCGGTTCAGGCGCGTAAAGCCGCCAAGGCTGATCGAGGCATGGAATCGCGGCATCAACCCGTCGTGGACCGCACGGATTTCATCTTCGATTTGCAGGCCGATGGATCGGGCGCGCTCAGCAGCTATGACGAGCAGCGCTTGACGGTCTGGTTCAATGCCTTGCGTCTTGGCTATGGCGATCATGTCAGCCTCGCGGGCCTCTCCAGCAGTCCGCTGGCCCTGCGCGATGGCATTAACGATGTCGTTGGCCGCTATGGTCTGCTGGTCGAGGGTGATGCACCCATCACGGTCGGCGAAGCACCGATGGGCGGCCTGCGGGTCGTGGTCAGCCGTTCGGTCGCCAGCGTGCCGAGTTGCCCAAGCTGGCGCGACAAGGCGGAAGCGAATTTCCATGGCGGCCTGACCGATAATTATGGCTGCGCAACAGCCCAGAACCTTGCCGCAATGATCGCCGACCCGCGCGACCTGATCGAGGGTCGCTCGTCGAGCTTCGATGTCACGAACGGCGTGAGCAGCAAGGCAATCAAGACGTATCGGGACAAGGAACCCACCGGAGCAGGTGGTTTGCAAGCCGAGTCCGCAGGAGGCAATTGAGATGAACGCACCCTGGAAAATGGGCGGCCCCAATGGTCGCGATGCCTTCCACGCCTATATGTGTAACGATCATAGCCTCGAGGTCATCAAGACCGTCGTCGAGGAAATGGGCTGGGCGCCCGAAAAGGTTTATAAAGGCGGACTGCGCAACGCAGTGCAAGCGCTCTCCATGTCGGCCAGTCCCAATGTGCTGTTCGTTGATCTCACAGAGTCAGCCGATCCGCTGGGCGATATCAACGGCCTTGCGGAGGTTTGCGAACCCGGCACGGTCGTCATCGCGAGCGGGCAAGTCAATGATGTGCGCCTCTATCGCGATCTTCTAGCGAGCGGCATTCAGGATTATCTGCTCAAGCCGCTAACCGTTGAAGCGGTGCGCGATGCGCTTGTCGGCGCGCAGGCTGTGTTGCTCACCCCCAAGGGCGACGCATCGGGCGATCGTCCGCATATGATGGTGTCGGTCATCGGCACGCGCGGCGGCGTTGGCGCATCGACAGTCGCGACTTCGCTCGCCTATCTCAGCAGCACGCAGCATAAGCAGTCCACCGCCCTGCTCGACCTTGACGTGCATTTTGGCACGGGCGCGCTGGCAATGGACCTTGAGCCGGGCCGGGGGCTGACTGACGCGGTCGAAAACCCCAGCCGCATTGATGGGCTCTTCATCGAGCGGGCAATGGTGCGTGCGAGCGAGACATTGGCGCTGCTCTCGGCTGAAGCGCCGATCAGCCAACCGCTCATCACCGATGGCGCAGCTTACTTCCAGCTGGAAGAAGAGTTGCGCAGCGCCTTCGAGTGCACCTTCGTCGATTTGCCACGGTCCATGCTCGTTCAGCATCCTCATCTTGTGCATGAGTCGAATGCCGTCGTCCTCGTCACCGAGTTCACCCTTGCCGGTGCGCGCGATACGATCCGCATTCTTTCCTGGTTGAAGACCAATGCCCCGCAATCGCAGGTCGTTGTCGTCGCCAACAAGGTTCTGACCGGCCTCACCGAGCTTGCCCGCAAGGATTTCGAGCAAAGCATCGAGAGGAAGGTGGACCTCATCCTGCCGCTCGACGCCAAGGTCGCCATGCAAGCGGCAAAGCTCGGCAAGACAGCAGCTGAAAGTGGCCGGTCGAGCAAATTTGGTCAGGGCTTGGTGGAATTGAGCGGTCTTCTCGCATCGGTGGAACCTGGCGAAACCGTCCCGCCGAAGAAGAGCGGCGGATCGCTGATCAGCCGCTTGCTGGACGTGAAGCTTCCAAAGGGCGCCAAGAGCAAGCCCAAAGCCCGCAGCCAGGTCTCGGCCAACTAAAACGCCCATCCCGCCCTGATGACGAAATGAGTGGATGAGATGATGAGTGACCCAAGGCTGATCCTGCTGATCCTGCTGGCAACGGCTATGGTCGTGCTGCTCGTGCTGGCGCTATCCGGCCCCTCAACCGCGCGGATCGGCAACAAGCGCATTGCCGCGATGAAATCGCGCTATGCCGAAGATGATGGCAACCAGATCGAAGCGCGGATGCGCAAGGCCATTGCCGCACGCACGATGGACAAAGGCCAGCTCTTCCCCTCACTCCTGCCCAATCCGGAACTGCTGGCCAAGCGCCTGCACATGACCGGCAAGAAATGGACGCTCAGCCAATATATGACCAGCTGCGTCGGCCTGGTGCTGGCGCTGCAGATCATCCTGCTACTGCGCGGCATGCCTTTCATACCGAGCATGTTGATGTCCATCGCCATCGGCTTTGGCCTGCCGCATTTCGTGGTGGGTCGTCTGATCGGGCGAAGGCTCGACAAGTTCACCGCCAACTTCCCTGATGCGCTTGATCTACTGGTGCGCGGCCTGCGTTCAGGCCTTCCGGTCGGCGAGACGATGGTCGTTGTAAGCCAGGAAATTCCGGGGCCCGTCGGCGAAGAGTTCAAGCTGATCACCGAGCGCGTCAAGATCGGTCGGTCGATGGATCAGGCACTTCATGAAACGGCGGACAGGCTGGGGACGCCTGAGTTCAAATTTTTCTGCATCACGTTGAACATTCAGCGTGAAACCGGCGGCAACCTGGCCGAAACACTTGCCAACCTCGGCACCGTGTTGCGCCAGCGCGCGCAGATGAAGCTCAAAATTCGTGCCATGTCATCGGAATCCAAAGCCTCAGCCTACATCATCGGCTCTCTGCCGTTCCTCGTGTTCGGCATGATTTGCTGGATCAATTTTGAATATATGTCCCCGTTCTTCACGGGGAGCGCCAACGGCCTTTTTGGTCTCAGCTTGATGCAGATCATCGGGTTTGGCGGACTGTGCTGGATGGGCATTGGCGTGCTCATCATGGCCAAGATGATCAGCTTCGAAATCTAGAGAGCGGCAGGACAGACCATGACCAATACTGGCGCCACTCTCTTTGGCCTGACGGCAACCGATGTCGGGACGCTCCTTGCAGCGCTCGCGACATTCGCGGTGCTTATGGCGCTTTATACAGCCACCACTGTGCGCAACCCGATGGGCCGCCGCGTCAAAGCGCTGAACGAACGGCGCGAGCAGCTCAAATCGGGCATCATCGTCTCCACGGCCAAGCGCCGCACCAAGATCACCCATCAGAGCGACACGACGGACCGGATGCGGGCCTTCCTGTCCTCCATGAAAGTGCTTCAGGACGATCAGCTCAAGGATGCGCAGAAGAAGCTTGCGCAAGCTGGCATCCGCTCCAAGGAATGGGCTGTGGCTGTCATTTTCAGCCGGATGGTGCTGCCGATCGTTGTCGGCGGCACGGCGGCTTTCCTGATCTATGGTATTGAGGTGGGGCAGGATTGGAGCGCGTTCAAGAAGTTCATGGTCTTTGCAGGCGCACTGCTGCTCAGCTACAAAGCGCCTGATCTCTATGTCGATAACATGGTCACCAAGCGCGCCAACGCCATCCGCAAGGGCGTGCCGGACGCGCTCGATCTGCTCGTGATCTGCGCCGAGGCAGGCCTCACGGTGGACGCGGCGTTTGCGCGCGTCGCGCGCGAGCTTGGCTCGGCCTATCCGGAACTGGGAGAGGAATTTCAGCTCACGTCGATCGAGCTTTCCTTCCTGACCGAACGCCGCACCGCATTCGAGAATTTCGCCGAGCGCGTGAAGCTTGACGCGCTACGCGGCGTCGTCACGACCATGATCCAGACCGAGAAATACGGCACGCCGCTCGCCTCTGCGCTGCGCATCCTGTCGGCCGAATTTCGCCATGAGCGGATGATGCGGGCAGAGGAAAAAGCGGCGCGTCTCCCGGCAATCATGACAGTGCCGTTGATCCTGTTCATCCTGCCGACCTTGTTCGTTGTCATTCTCGGCCCCGCTGCGTGTTCAATCAGCGAAGCTTTCAAGTAGGGCGCTTCCGCGACCTTTTGCTTGCATTCTGCGTATCTGCGCGGGCATTGAGCGCTCTCATATAGCAAAGGCTTGTGGCGCCTTCGTCAGGAGAATGGATCGTTTTGCCGGACCTTCAATCAATCACGCCCGTCATTCTATCCGGCGGCTCAGGCACGCGGCTCTGGCCAGTCAGTCGCGGACACCGCCCCAAACAGTTCATCGCTTTGACGGCGCCACAGACCATGTTCGAGTTGACGCTTGGGCGTATCGCTGGCCTCGCGGGAAGCCTGCCAGCGATGGTCGTCGCCAACGCCGCACATGCTGATATCATTCACGCACAAGGCGGGCCGGAAATTCGCGTAATCCTTGAGCCGTGCGCGCGCAATACCGCGCCTGCCATCGCGCTTGCTGCGCTCGCGCTGGAGGATAGCGACGGCGCGATGCTGGTGATGCCGAGCGACCATGTGATCACCGACGTGCCAGCCTTTCACGCGGCGATCGAGAAGGCGCGCGCGCTGGTTGCCGATGGTTGGCTCGTCACCTTCGGCATTGAACCCGATGCGCCCGAGACCGGCTTTGGCTATATCGCGCTGGGCGACTCCTTGAGCGAGGGTGTCCAGAAGGTCGAACGCTTCATTGAAAAGCCCGACGTGCAGCGCGCGACAGACATGTTGGCGCAGGGCAATCATGTCTGGAATGCGGGTATCTTCCTGTTCGGCGCACGCTCCTTCCTCGAGGCACTCGCGGAGTATCAGCCCGATATGCTCGCAGCCGCTCGCCGGGCTATGGCGAATGGACGCGACGACAATGGCACGATCCGCCCAGACGCCGATGCCTTTTCGAGCTGCCCGTCTGATTCGGTCGATTATGCGGTCATGGAACGCGCGCAAAAGGTGGCCTGCGTGCCGGTCAGCATGGGTTGGTCGGATGTCGGCAGTTGGGATGCGCTGTATGAGCTTGCGACCCGCGACGAGGCTGGCAACGCTTTGCAGGGCGACGTGCACGCGATAGAGTCGGAAGGTTGCCTGATCCGCAGCGATGGCCCGAACGTCACCGTGGTCGGCGCGAGCGACCTGATCGTGGTGGCAACGGGCGACGAGATTTTGATCCTGCCGCGCGGACGCTCGCAAGACGTGCGCAAAGCGGTCGCCGCTCTCGCCACACGCCAGCCCAAGCCATGAGCGCCGAGCATGATAGGCTGCGTCTGAGCCATTGGTTGTTGGCGGGTTCGATCCTGCTGGCTGTCACGCTCATCGTGCCTGTCATTGCCAGCTTTTATTGAGCGCGCCATCGTACTATCCACGAGACGGCTTTCGAACTTTGCCAAGCGCTGGAGAGCAGGCGATGACTGACAAACCCACGATCCTCGTCACAGGTGGCGCCGGCTATATCGGCAGTCATGCCGTGCTGGCGCTGGTGGATGGCGGCTGGCCGGTCGTCGTGGTGGATAATCTCACCACCGGGTTTCGTTGGGCGGTGCATGAGAAGGCCGCCTTTGTGGAAGGCGATATCGGCGATGTCGCCTTCATGGAAAGCGTGATTGCGCAGCATGGCGTCAAAGGCATCATGCACTTTGCCGGATCGATCATCGTGCCGGAATCCGTGGAAAATCCGCTTAAATATTATCGCAACAACACCGCCAATAGCCGGGCGCTGATTGAGGCGGCTGTGCGCGGGGGCGTCGCGCACGTCATCTTCTCGTCAACGGCCGCAACATACGGGATTCCCAAGGAAAGCCCGGTCACGGAGGACAGCCCCAAGCTGCCCATCAACCCCTATGGCATGTCCAAGCTGATGACTGAGATCATGCTGGCGGATGTCGCCGCGGCGCACGATTTGAACTATTGCGCCCTGCGTTATTTCAACGTGGCAGGCGCAGATCCACACGGGCGCTCGGGCCAGTCAACCGCGGGCGCGACGCATCTTATCAAGGTTGCGGTGGAAGCGGCGCTGGGCAAACGCAGCCATGTGAGCGTGTTTGGCACCGACTATGACACGCCTGATGGCACGGGCGTGCGCGATTACATTCATGTGAGCGACCTTGCCGCCGCCCATGTGCTCGCGCTGGAAGCCCTCATCGCCCAGCCGACGCAAAGCCTCACCATGAATTGCGGCTATGGCAGCGGCTTCTCAGTACTCGATGTGCTGGACGCTGTGGACCGGGTGACGAACCTGACGCTCGATCGCCGCATCGAAGGCCGCCGCGCCGGTGACCCGCCCGCGCTAATCTCGGACAATCGCCGGATCAAGGCCACGCTCCCTTGGGAGCCTGCCTATGCGGACCTCAACACCATCGTCGAACATGCGCTGGCATGGGAGCGCAAGCTGAGCGAGCGCTCGCCCGGTTGACGCATCAGCGCCTGGGCCAATGCTTCCAGATATCATCCCACGCCCTGATATAGGCAGAAGGCTTTTGATCGAACAGGCGTGCGCCAAGCTTGGCGCTTCGCCGGGCAAGGCGGGCGGCGCGATGGCGCGCTAGGTCCGCAATGCATTTTGCGGTCGGCGCGTCCGGCGCTCGCGCTGCAGCGCGGTCCTCAAGCATATGGGCAAGCAAATCGAGATCATGCTGCTCGCCCAGCAGATCCCCCAGACGTCCGGCGGCGCGCACGCGGTTTCTCGTCAGATCGGGCGCGAGCGTGCGTAGCAGGCGCATATGCTGCCAATGATATTTCACCTGCTTGCGCCACTCATGGCTCAGTTGCGGCTCGCCCGTCTCATCGAGCATTGCCATTAATCGACGGGCGGATCGGTAGGTTTTGCGCAGACCGGGTGCCAACGCCGGATGGCCATGGCCGACCAGCGCCCAGTTCGCTGCCCGCACGCGCGCGGCAAGCAGGATGTCGGCGGCCTTAACAAGTTGCGCATCGACAAGAGCCGGGTCGCTCGCAGGTTTCGCCAGACGGCCTCGAATGGCAGCGATCGCGCCGGGCTCCAGCGCCGGATGATTGCGCCGCGACGTCTCCGCCTCAGCGATCAAGCCATCCAGTGCCTCGACAAGCACGACGCTATCACGCGCAGCCGAGAGCGAGGCCGCAACATCGCGAAAAATTACATTCTCGGCCTGATATGCGGGGAAGACCGGTCGCACGATCCGCAAAAGCCCGCGCATCGACTTGCAATGGCGCCGCACGCGATGGACGATCTGTGCGGTCGGCAAATCCCGATCACGCAGCAGGCCGAGCGCATCATCAAGCGTCTCGCTGGCAATTCTGCGAAACCCCGCCTCCACCGTTTCATCCGATGGTTTGAATCGAAAACGCATGAACATCCTCTCGCGGATTTTGCCCGGCAGCCCGGAAGGTAAATCGGGACGCCGCTAAAGGAAATGGGTGAAAAAGAGCGCGGTTGCAGCAAGCATGCATCGTGGATCAGCTGCCGCAAATGCGCTAAAGTGCGCAGCATGGCGCTGAACAGATTTGGAAAGTCGATCGCGCCGTGGCGCTTCATCCTGTTCGGCGCGGTGCTCGGCATTGCGTGCGCGCTGCTGATACCGACGATCGGCTGGCGCCACGGGATCATGGCGGCGTTCGATCTGGCTGCACTGGCCTTCCTTGCGACGCTACCTGCTTTGTTTCATTTGAATGCCGATGGCATGCGCCACAAGGCTGCAGATAATGATGCAAATCGCCCGGCGATGCTGGCCATCAGCCTGGCCGTGAATCTGGTGCTGCTGGTCGCTGTCGGGTCCGAGCTTGCCTATCGTGGCGGGACGAAGCCGCTTTCGATCGCGTTGATCGTCAGCACCTTGCTGCTCGCCTGGCTGTTTGCCAACATGGTCTATGCGCTGCATTACGCCCATACCTTCTATCTGAAGAAGGAGGGCGGCACGGGTGACCGGGCGGGGCTGCGCTTTCCCGATGCCAAAGAACCCGGCTATTATGAATTCATCTATTTCAGCTTCACGCTGGGCATGACGTTCCAGACCTCAGACGTCGAGATTACCACCACGCAGATGCGGATCATCTCGATCACCCACTCCTTTGCGGCATTTGTGTTCAATCTGGGCGTGATCGCTTTCACGATCAATATATTGGGGCAGTAGCGGCTAAGCGCCTCGCTCAAGATGAGGGAAGCGACCTACCCCGTCTTACCCACCGCCGCCGAATAAATCACCGGCCACTCCCATGCGCCGCGACAGACAGGCATGGAGCGCGCCTCGATCAGGCGGAAGCGTGCGCCATCCCAACGATAGGTTTCAGCGGTGCCGCAATCGCCAAGCCCGCGCCCCTTGGCGAAGCTGGAAAGCTCCCCACGCTGGCCGTTCCAACGCGCATTCACGAGGAGCGGCGGCGCACTCGCATCGCCCGTGGAACCCGGCACATGATCGAACTGGGCGATGTGGAACTGCCGATGGCCCGCCGCGCCCTGCGTCACGAGCGGCACGGCGCTCACATTATAGGCGCCTGCATCACATGGCATGAGAATGAGCGCCTGGCTTTCACCAAGGCTATAGGCCTCCAGAGGACTGCCCGCTTCGACCCCTGCCTCGCACAATGCAAGGCGGCGCGCGGCAGCAAGCTCATCAGCGGTAAGTGCAGGCGCGGTGGCCGTGGCGAGCATAGGGATGTTGGCCGGGATTTGGGCGACCGGTGGCAAAGGCCGCGCCAGATCGTCCGGCCCTTCGCCGACGGCTGCCAGCGCAGCGCGACCGCCGATGCGCCCCTGCTGCTCATCCATATAGCGCAGCGCAGCAGGCAGCCCCAGCAGCGAGGGCGCGCCTATGACCGCGCGTGTGCGATCCCGCAGCTCGAAGGCGAAGCTGGAGCCAAGCGCACGAATGATGTCCAGCGCCGCAGGCCCTTTTAATTCGATGATATCTTTTGCTGCTGTGGGTTTGGCTTTGATGCGTCCGTCGACCACCAGCTCGATCTTGCCGCGTAGCCGGTCAGCCCCCATCAGCCGCAATAGTGCCGCACCGGCAGGCCCGCCATCGCGCTGGATAGAGACCAGCACATCATAAGGGGTGCCGAGATTCTCAGGCGTGAGCGAGACGGCGCTGCAAGACAAGCGATTATCGCAACCGACAGCCCAGTCCTCGAAAATCTGCAAGCGACCCAGCACCGGTTCCGACACCGGCACAACCTTGCTTAAATCGGCGCCGCTTGTGCCTCCTCCCTGCGCCAGCGACGGCGCGGCGAGTATGCAAAGCAGGGTTAGGAATGCAGTGCGGGGTGCCACAAGGAAACTTGTCATAACGGCAGTCATAATGCACTTGCTGTCAATGGAGTAGAGCCAAGCTGCTCGGCTCATCGGAAGCGCGCTTGATCGCAAAAAGAGGACTGAAGATGCACAAGATCGCCGTGATTGGCGCGGGCCAGATGGGCGCGGGCATTGCCCAGGTGGCGGCGCAGGCCGGCTATGATGTGCTATTGCGGGACATTGAGCTGACACGCGCGCAAGCGGGTAAGGCGAGCATCGAAAAACGGCTCAAACGCGCGGTTGAGGGCGGCAAAATCGAGGCGAGCGATGCCGATGCGGCCATTGCGCGCATAACCCCGGTGGCTGATCTGGATGGCTTTGGCGATTGCGATCTGGTGATTGAGGCGGCGACGGAACGCGAGGAAATCAAGCGCGCGATCTTCAAAGAGGTGAGCGCGGTGCTGGGGCCAAAGGCAATTTTGGCGAGCAATACATCGTCCATTCCGATCACACGGCTGGCGCAGGCGAGCAGCGATCCGGCGCGATTCATCGGCGTGCACTTCTTCAATCCGGTGCCGGTGATGGCACTGGTCGAGGTGATTCGCGGGCTGGCGACCGCGCCCGAGACGGTGAGCGCGGTAGAGGCTTTTGCGAGATCGCTGGGCAAAGATGTGGTCCACGCCTTTGATGCGCCGGGCTTCATCGTGAACCGCATCCTGCTGCCGATGCTCAACGAGGCGATCTTCGCGCTCGGCGAGGGCGTGGCGAGCGTGCAGGATATCGACACGGCCATCAAGCTTGGCCTCAATCATCCGATGGGGCCGCTGACGCTCGCGGATTTCGTAGGCCTCGATACCTGCCTTGAGATTTGCAAAGTGCTGCAGGAGACAACCGGCGATCCCAAGTTCCGCCCGGCGCCGCTGCTCGTCAAATATGTCGAGGCGGGCTGGCTGGGGCGCAAAACCGGCAAGGGCTTTTACGATTATTCCGGCGAGGAGCCCGTTCCGACCAGATGATGCTCAGAGACTGAGCATCATCCCCGCCAGCGCTGCGCTCATCAGATTGGCGAGGCTGCCCGCGACCAGTGCCTTGAGGCCGAGCCGCGCGATCATGGGCCGCTGATTGGGCGCGAGGCTGCCAGTGACGGCCATCTGAATGGCGATGGACGAGAAATTCGCAAAGCCGCACAGCGCGAAGGTTGAGATGGCGATGGTGGCAGGCGAGAGCGCGCCTTGCACCTGGCCCAGCTGAATATAGGCGACGAACTCATTGAGCACGACCTTGGTGCCGAAGAGGCCGCCTGCAATCTGCGCTTCGTTCCACGGAATGTTCAGCAGCAGCATGACCGGCGCGAAGACTTTGCCAAGCAGCATCTGAAAGCTGAGGTCCGGGAATCCGAACCAGTTGCCCGCACCTGCGAGCAAGCCATTGGCAAGCGCGACCAAAGCCACGAACGCTAGCACCATCGCGCCCACGGCAACGGCGAGCTTCACGCCCACCTGCGCGCCTTGCGCTGCGGCCATGATGATATTGGCGGGCTTCTCATCCTCATGCGTCGCGTCCGGCAGGATGACCGGCTCGATCTCCGTATCGCCCGGATTATCCGGCATAATCATCTTGGCCATGAGGATGCCGCCCGGCGCGGCCATGAAGGAAGCGGCGAGCAGATAATCGATCTGTATGCCCATCGAGGCATAGGCCGCAAGGATGGTGCCCGCGACACCCGCCATACCGCTCGTCATCACGGTGAAAAGCTGCGCGGGCGTGAGGCTGGCGAGATAGGGCCGGATGACCAGCGGGCTTTCGCTCTGGCCAACGAAGATGTTCGCCGCCGCGCACAGGCTCTCCACCTTGGAAACGCCGGTGACCTTCTGGATCGCCCCGCCAACCCAGCGCACCACAAACTGCATGATGCCCAGATAATAGAGGATGGACACAAGGCTGGCGAAAAAGACGATGACCGGCAGCGCGGCAATAGCGAAGCTCGCGCCGCCTACCTCTGGCCGCGCAAGCGGACCGAAGATGAAATCCGTGCCTGCCTGCGCATAGCCCAGCAGATTGGCGACGCCGCGCGACATCGTCGCGATGACCGCCTTGCCCGCAGGCACATACAGCACCAACAGCGCGATGCCCGCCTGCAGCGCAAAGGCCGACGCGACCACACGGGGCCGGATGGCACTGCGATTGCTGGATAGCGCAAAGGCGATGGCTAGAATCACGATAATGCCGCCGATGCCGATCAGGATGCTCATGAAATGCCGCTCTGCCCCTTGCGCCTGCCGACCGGAGCGGTGCAGCTGCGGCCCTCGTTATACAGGCCATCGTCGGCGCGGCAATCGGCTGCGATCATGCCGGGACGATGAACTGCAAACGCCCCCTTTCGCCAGTGTGCCAAAGCCGATAAGTCGCCAAGATGACCGCCAGCACAGCCGCAACCGCGCAAACCGCCATCCTCACCCGCTCGCTCTTCTTCCTCAGCGTCTTTTATGGCGGGATGGTTTGCATCGCAGGCGTGTTGGGCAACAAGCAGGTCTCGCTCGGGCCGCTCTCGGCGATCGGCCCCATGCTGGGCGTTGGGCCGCTCGCGATCGAAGCAGGGATTTTCGCGTTTCTGCTGCTGGTCGTGGTGTCCAGCGCAGTAGCAGAACTGCATGGCCGCATGGTGGCCAACCGGCTCGTGCTGTTCGGCTTCGTGCCGCTGCTCGTCTCGATCGCGCTCTCCATCCTCGTGCTCGCCCTGCCCGCCGCCCATGAAATGGCGCCCGATCGGCAGGCGGCCTTCGCGATGATCCTCTCGGGCACCCCGCGCATCTGGGCAGGCGGCATCGTCGCTTATGGCATCTCGCAAATGCTGAATGTGACGATCTTCTCCTTCCTCAAAGGCCGCGAAGGTAGCCGCCTGCTGTGGCTGCGCGCAGCAACGGCGAGCATCCTCTCGCAGATCGTGGATACGCTGCTGTTCGTCACCATCGCCTTTTACGGCGTGTTCCCGATCAGCGAATTGCTGATGGGGCAGATGCTGGCGAAAGTCGTGCTCTCGGCAATCTTGGTGCCGCCAATGATCTATCTGTTCGTGGCGTTGGGGCGGAAGCTAGATCGGGCGTGATTTCAGAGGACATGTCGCCGATGCGCCGCAAAGAGAATTTTTTCTTACGGACACGACGTTTTGTGGATCATGATCTATCCACGAGAGTTAGGCCCGTCACGCTTTGCCTCGGCATTTTGCCTGTTGCCATCGCTGGAATGATGCAATCGCGATTAAGTCCGACTTCCGCTACATTGGCGTGGATCGTCGCTATCGCGATTGGAGCGGGTTGGACAGCCTTCACCTGGTGGCGAGCCTATCGGATAATTAAAGCCCACACGGTTCGCGGCGACCGTCGATTTGACACTGAGGCCAAATTTTATTTAGCCTCCGAATACCGCACTGCTGAAAGTGCGACAAAGGCGAAACAGAACAGGAAGTCAGCAAAGCGCCATACCCGTCGCGGATAAGCCAGCCTTGCCTCTTCAGACTCCTGCACTCACCGTCCTCCCAATTCCTTGCACCCCACCTCACAACCCCCTAAATGCGCGCGCATGACCGATCGTTACGCGCCAGACCCCGCCCTGCTTGCAAAAGCTGAGACCCTCACCGAGGCGCTGCCTTATATGCAGCGTTATGCGGGGGAGACCTTCGTCGTGAAATATGGCGGGCATGCCATGGGCGACCCGGAAGCGGCGCGGGATTTTGCTGAAGATGTGGTGCTGATGAAGATGGTCGGCATCAATGTCGTCGTCGTGCATGGCGGCGGACCGCAGATTGGCGCGATGCTCAAGAAGCTGGGCGTGGAGAGCAAGTTCATCAACGGCCTGCGCGTGACCGATGCGGAGACGGCACAGATTGCCGAGATGGTGCTGGCTGGCTCCATCAATAAGGAGATTGTCGGCTGGATCGCACAGGCCGGTGGCCGCGCGGTCGGCATCTCCGGCAAGGATGCGGGCATGGTGCTGTGCGAGAAAGTGGGCAGCAAGCGTGAGGCCGACCCAAACAGCGGCATCGAGCGCAATGTCGACCTCGGCTTCGTGGGCGAGCCGGTGAAGGTGGACCGGCGCATATTGGACAGCCTCTCGCGCGACAATATCATCCCTGTTGTGGCGCCGGTGGGCCTTGGCGTGGATGGCCAGACCTATAATGTGAATGCCGATACGATGGCGGGCGCGATCGCCTCTGAACTCAAGGCCAAGCGCTTCTTTCTGCTGACCGACGTGCCGGGCGTGCTGAGCAAGGAGAAGGATCTGCTGAGCGATCTGGTTCCCACGCGGATTGGCGAGCTGGTAGCCGATGGCACAATCTCCGGCGGCATGATCCCCAAGGTGGAAACCTGCGTCAACGCCGTGCAAAAAGGCGTCGAGGCAGCGGTTATTCTGGATGGCCGCGTGCCGCATGTGATGCTGCTGGAAATCTTCACCAAGCAGGGCGCGGGCACGCTGGTGCATCTTTGAGAGCGGGCGGTTAGGCGCGAACCTTCAAGGGTTGCCGCCACTGTGCCGCCTGCGCTAAACGCTCCTCTCCCCTCCATCCACAGGACGACCCATGGCCCTTGCCCTCATTCAGACACTGGCGATCTTGCTCAATGTGGCCTGGTGGATCATCATCGTGCAGGCGATCTTGAGCTGGTTGATTGCGTTCAACGTGATCAACACCAGCAATGATATCGTGCGCAGCATCTGGGTGGCACTCGATAAGCTGACCGAGCCGCTCTATCGCCCGATCCGCCGCGTGATGCCGGATCTTGGCGCGCTCGATCTCTCGCCAATGGTGGTTCTTATCATCATCATCATCCTGCAAGGACCGGGCCTCACGGCGCTCGCATCCCTACTGCTCTGACGATCATGCCACTGCGCAGGGATGGCGCGGACCTATTGGTCGCCATCCGCCTGAGCCCCAAAGCGACAAATGCGCGGATCGGCGGCACATTTACCGATAGCGCGGGGCAGCGCTGGTTGCAGGCGAGCGTGACCGCGCCGCCGGACAAGGGCAAGGCCAATGCGGCGCTCATCAGCCTGATCGCCAAGCGTTTCAAGCGCCCGCAATCGACGATTTTGCTGGAGACAGGCGATACCAACCGGCTAAAGCGCTTGCGAATTTGCGGCGCAGGCCCGGACATTGAACAATCCCTTCAAGAGATTGCGGCAGAGGAACGGAACGAAAAATGACTTTGGGTAAAGAAATCGACGGCAAGGCGTTCGCGGCGAAGCTGCAGGACAAGGTCGCCGTTGGCGTCGAAAAATTCACGCAGTCGCAGGGCCGCAAGCCCGGCCTCGCTGTCGTGCTGGTTGGGGAAGACCCCGCAAGCGCCGTTTATGTCCGCTCCAAGCACCGCATGACGCTCAAGCTGGGCATGGAAAGCTTCGAGTTTCGCCGTCCCGCTGGCATCAGTCAGGAAGAACTGATGGAACTGATCGAGGAGCTGAATGCCGATGATCGCGTCGATGGCATTCTCGTGCAGCTGCCGTTGCCCAAGCATCTCGATGAGCAGGCCGTGGTCGAACTGATCAATCCGGACAAGGATGTGGACGGGCTGACGCCGATCAGCACCGGTCGTCTGGCGCTGGGCTTGCCCGGTCTCGTGCCCTGCACCCCCCTTGGCAGCCTGATGCTGCTGCAGGATGAGCTTGGTGATCTGAGTGGCCTGAACGCCGTCGTGATTGGCCGCTCCATTCTCGTCGGCAAGCCGATGGCGCAGCTGTTGCTCAATGCGAATTGCACCGTGACGATTGCACATAGCCGCACGCAGGATATCGCCAGCGTTGTGCATCAGGCTGATATCGTGGTGGCCGCCGTTGGCCGCCCCGAGATGATCAAGGGCAGCTGGATCAAGCCCGGCGCCACGGTCATCGATGTTGGCATCAACCGCGTGCCTGCCGAGGAAGAAGGCAAGACCAAGATTGTCGGCGATGTGGATACCGCCAGCGCGATCAGCCATGTCGCGGCGATTACGCCGGTGCCGGGCGGCGTTGGCCCGATGACCATCGGCGTGCTCATGCGCAACACCTTGTTCGCCGCCCATATGCGCGCTGGCCTGCCTGCGCCCGAGGGCATCTGAACCGCCGGGCTGCCTTTATCGGTGCCGCCGCGCTCATCATGACCGCGGCGGTCGCCACGGCCCAGCCGCAGCGCTTGCGCGGTGCGCCGGGCGGCATTGGCCTTGCCAACCCCAGCGCGATTGTGGCCGCCGAACTGGCCTTTGCCCGGCTTGCGCGGGAGAAGGGGCAATGGACCGCCTATCGTGAGACGGCGGACAAGGATGCAGCGCTGTTCGCGCCGGGCGTCGTCAACGCACAAGTCTGGCTGCGCAAACGCGCCGATCCAGCAGAGCCATTGAGCTGGCAACCGCACCGCATCTTCATTTCCTGTGACGGCAGCTATGCGGTGGCAACTGGCCCTCTGCACAAGACTGGAGACGCCGGCAAAGGCGGCAGCTTCACTACCATCTGGCGCCAGCAGAAGAATGGCAGCTATAGATGGGTGCTGGATTTCGGCAGCAACACAGCTGCGCCCGCCAATGAGGATAATATCATCGACGCACGGGTCGCCGATTGCGCGCGGCGGGGCGCAATCGAGCAGATGCGCGATGATGACCGGCGGCGTGGCAAAAGACCGGACGTGGTGCCGATCCCCAATCCACCACCAGCCAGCGGCACCGGGCAATCTGCGGACGGCACGTTGCGCTGGTCATGGACCGGTCAGACCGTTGAAGTCGTGATGCACTATCAGGGCAAGGATGAGCGCGTCATTAGCGACACTGCCCGGACCGCCGCGCCATGATGGAACTGTTCATTCCCGCTTTCATCACGCTCTTCGTGGTGATTGATCCGCCCGGCTCGGCCCCAATTTTCAACGGGCTGACCATTGGTGCCAGCGCATTGCAACGGCGCCAGATGGCGATCCGTGCGGTGATTGTCGCGGCGCTCATCCTGCTCGGTTTTGCGCTAGTGGGAGAGCGCTTGCTGACAACGCTCGGCATCGGGCTGGACGCCTTCCGGATCGCAGGCGGCATCATGCTATTCTTCATCGCGATGGAGATGGTGTTCGAGAAGCGCACGCAGCGGCGCGAGGACCGGGCGCAAAAGATCATCGACACGCCCGAAATCGAGGATATTTCCGTTTTCCCGATGGCCATGCCGATGATTGCCGGACCGGGATCGATCGCGGCGATCATGCTGTTGATGGCGCGCGCCAATGGCCCAACCGAAACGGCCATCGTGCTGGCCGCGCTCGGCGCCAATCTGCTGCTGATGCTGGTATCGCTGCTCGCCGTTGGCCCGATCATGCGCATCTTGGGCGATCAGGTGGAAGCGGTGATCACGCGCTTGCTTGGCGTGCTGCTGGCAGCGCTCGCCGTGCAGTTCGTGCTGGATGGGTTGAGCGGCAGCATCCTGTAGCGCCGATGTAAACCGGGCCGCCACGACAGCACGACGCAGCAGCCCGGACCAGACGAAGCCATTGCTGACCCCGCAGGATTTCAGAAACTCAGATTAGCTGGCGTTATCGACCGCCGGAACGACCTTGATTTCGACCCGGCGATTCTGCGCCTTCCCATCCGGCGTTTCATTGCTGGCGATCGGTCGCGTCTCGCCATAGCCCATCGTCGCGATGCGCACCGAGGCGATGCCACGACTGCCAAGATAGCTGGACACGCTCTGCGCGCGCCGCTCAGAGAGGGTTTGGTTATAGGCCTCGGCGCCATCCGAATCGGTGTGGCCGAGCACGTCGATCATCGTCTTGGGATATTCCGCCAGCGTCGCAGCGACCTGATCGAGCGTCGGCTGGAATTGCGGCTGGATAGTCGACTGATTGGTCGCGAAGGTGATGCCCGATGGCATGCGGAGCAGCAGCTCATCGCCCTGCCGCACCACATCGATGCCGGTGCCAGCCGTGCGCTCACGCATCTTGCGCTCCTGCGCATCCATATAAGCGCCAACGCCCGCGCCCGCGACCGCGCCGATGCCAGCGCCGACGATCTTCTCGGTGCGATCATTGCGGCCACCGAGCAGATCGCCCAGCAGATAACCACCAACCGCGCCGCCCACGCCGCCGATCGCCGCCTTCGAAATGGTGCGGTTGCCGGTCTCTGGATCGGTCACACAGCCACTCAGCGCCAGCGACGCCATTACGGCTCCAGCCATGGCAATTGTCGATTTTTTGCGGATGGTCATGTTCATCTCCTCATTTTTCTCGTTACATGCTCATGCGCTTTAAATGACTCATCCACCTGAGCGTTCCATAAACATGATGGCGGGAACGGATGCGAACCCTGTAGCGTTTGCGCAATTATCGTCTATTGAGACTCTATTCTCCACCGATTTTGACGAGGCTATGTCCGCTTTCCCCTGGTTTGACGCTGCCATTGTTCTGGCCCTGATCGCCCTCAACGGCGTTTTCGCCATGTCAGAACTTGCGATCGTTTCAGCCCGGCGGCCCCGTCTTCAAGCCATGACCAAAGCGGGCAAGCGCGGCGCCAGCATTGCGCTGCGGCTGAGCGCGGAACCGGGCCGCTTTCTCTCCACCGTCCAGATCGGCATCACGCTCATCGGCATCCTCGCGGGTGCTTATTCGGGCGACAAGCTTGGCGGGCCGATCGGCGCGATCATGGCGGAATGGGGCGTGCCGCTGCAATATGCAGACAATGTCGGCTTCACCATCGCCATCGTCGGCACCACCTATGCCTCGCTCATCATCGGTGAGCTGGTTCCCAAGCAGCTGGCGCTGCTGAACCCTGAGCCGCTCGCCTGCTTCATGGCGCCGTTCATGCTGCTTATCGCCAAGGTCGCCGCGCCGCTTGTGTGGCTGCTGGAGCGCTCGACGGAACTCAGCCTCAAGCTGCTGCGCGTAAAGCCCAATGATTCCGACCATGTGACCGCCGAAGAGCTGCAACTCATCGTGGCCGAGGCAAGCCGCCACGGTGTGATCGAGGAAAGTGAGCGGGCGATCATCTCGGGCGTCGTGCGCCTTGCCGACCGTCCCGTGCGTGAAGTGATGACGCCGCGCCGCGATGTCGACTGGATCGATGCCGATGCGGACCCTGCCGATGTTCGCCAGAAGCTGCTCGATACGCCACACACGCGCCTGCCAGTTGGGCAAGGCACTGTGGAGGACATTATCGGCGTGGTGCAGGCGCGCGATGTGATGTCCGCCCTGTTCCGCGGCGAAGTGCTGGATATGCGCGCTCTTATTCGCCCCGTCTCGGTCGTGCCGGATCAGGTGGATGCGATGGACGCGCTCAATCGCCTGCGCGAGGCCGATGTGCCGATGGTGATGGTGCATGATGAATATGGGCATTTCGAGGGCATCGTGACGCCGGCCGACATCATGTCCGCCATTGCGGGCGAATTCGCCTCCGACAATGATCTGTATGCGCAGCCGATGGTGGCCGAGCGTGAAGATGGATCGCTGCTGGTCTCCGGGCAAATGTCCATCGATTCACTCGCCGAGCGGCTCGATCTGGAGCTATCCGAGGATCGCGATTATGCGACCGTCGCGGGCTTTGCCCTCGCTGTGCTGCGCCGCCTGCCCAATGAGGGCGAGCATTTCAGCGAGCAGGGCTGGCGGTTCGAGATTGTCGACATGGATGGCCGCAAGATCGACAAGCTGTTGGTGAGCGCGGATATCAAGCGCAAGGCTGGCAACGAGGCCTGACGGGTGTGCGGCTGCGCTTGAGCGTGGCGGTGATGGATTCCCGCGTTCGCGGGAATGACGGTGGGGGGTGTTCTGTGACTTTCCGAGACGCAATGGCGGGTCTGGCAAAGACATAGATCAAGCCCGGCATCGTCCAATAACGCCTGCCGCAGCCTATGCCTCCGCGTTAACGCGCCTCCCCTGCCCCGTCATTCCCGTCCCGTCATTCCCGCGAACGCGGGAATCCAAGCTACCTTGCAATGCAAACGCAACGTTCCCGCATGGCGTAAGCAAGCGCGGCTGGTCTCCCCGCTCAGCCCGCCAGCGCCGCTGCCTCGCGCTCCACTTCCCGCCAGCCAAGATCGTGACGGCAAAACCCTCCGGGGAAATCCACCTTGTCCGCCAGCGCGTAAGCCGCATCGCGCGCCTGCGTGACCGATGGCCCGCGCGCCGTCACATTGAGCACCCGCCCCCCGCTGGAAACAAGCTGCTTGCCATCCAGCGCCGTACCAGCATGGAAAATCCTACCCTCATCAGCCTGCGCGGGAAGCGTAATCGGCGCGCCCTTTTCCGGCGTCCCAGGATAACCGCGCGCCGCCAGCACGATGGTGAGCGCAGGGTCGGGCGCGAAGTCCGGCAGGGGCGCTTCATCAAGCTTGCCCTGCGCGACAGCGAGCAGCAAAGCGGCGAGATCGCTCTCCAGCCGCATCATCAGCACCTGACATTCCGGATCGCCAAAGCGGCAATTATATTCAATGAGCTTGGGGCCTTCGCTGGTCAGCATCAGGCCGGCAAACAGCACGCCGGAATAGGGCGTGCCGCGCGCCGCGAGCGTATCCACCGTGGGGCGGATGATGCGCGCCATCACCTCTTCTTCCAGTGCCGCAGTCAGCACCGAGGCGGGGCTATAAGCGCCCATGCCGCCCGTGTTGGGGCCAGTATCGCCATCGCCCACGCGCTTATGATCCTGCGCGGAGCCGAAAGCGGCGACGTTCACGCCGTCGGTGAGCGCGAAGAAGCTGGCTTCCTCGCCCTCCATAAATTCTTCCAGCACCACTTCCGCACCGGACGCGCCGAAGGAGCCGCCGAACATATCCTCGATCGCCGCCTCGGCCTCCTCGCGCGTCATGGCGATGATGACGCCCTTACCGGCAGCCAGCCCATCGGCCTTCACCACAACGGGAAGCGAAAATTCATCGAGCGCGGCCAGCGCACCCGCCGCGCTCGTGCAGCGGACATAGCCAGCGGTGGGGATATGCGCCTGCGTGCACAAATCCTTGGTGAAGCCCTTGGAGCCCTCAAGTTGCGCGGCTGCGGCATCCGGCCCGAACACGGGGATGCCCGCAGCACGCAGGCTATCGCCAACGCCATCGACCAGCGGCGCTTCCGGCCCAACGACCACCAGCCCAATGGCCTTCACGCCACAGAAGTTGATGAGCGCGACATGATCACGCACGTCGAGGTCGACCAGCTCCGCCTCCTGCGCTATCCCCGGATTGCCGGGAGCGGCATAAAGCGTGTCGCATAGCGGCGATTGCGCGAGCTTCCAGGCGAGGGCATGTTCGCGCCCGCCACTGCCGAGCAGAAGGATATTCATGGAAGAGGGTCCAGTCTCGTTCGATACGTCCGGCCGCCTCCTAGCGCAGGAGCGGCAAGGGGACAATCTGAGCGCGATCAGCGTGTCCGAATTGTCATCGCAATTGAAGCGCACCGTGGAGGACCGCTTTGGCCATGTGCGGCTGCGGGGCGAAATCTCCGGCTGGAAGCGCGCGGCATCGGGCCATGCCTATCTGGCGCTCAAGGATGAGAGCGCGCTGATCGATGGCGTGATCTGGAAAGGCACTGTCAGCCGCATTCCCTTCTCGCCCGAGGACGGTCTGGACGTCGTTGTGACCGGCAAGGTGACGACTTATCCCGGACGCTCCAAATATCAGATCATCGTGGAGAGCATGGAGCTGGCGGGCGAAGGCGCGCTAATGCAGCTGTTCGAGCGCATGAAGGCCAAGCTTGCCGCCGAGGCATTGTTCGATCCTGCCAAGCGGCGCCCCATCCCGATGTTGCCCGCCGTCATCGGCGTTGTGACGTCACCCACCGGCGCGGTGATTCGCGACATATTGCACCGACTGGCGGATCGCTTCCCCAGCCGGGTGCTGCTGTGGCCAGTGCTGGTGCAGGGCGATGGCGCGGCGGCGCAGATTGCAGCGGCGGTGCGCGGCTTTGGCGCGTTGCCGATCGATGGCCCGATCCCCCGGCCTGACCTGCTGATTGTCGCGCGCGGTGGCGGATCAATCGAGGATTTGTGGGCCTTTAATGAGGAAGTTGTCGTGCGCGCGGTCGCCGCATCGCCCATGCCGGTGATCTCCGCTGTGGGGCATGAGACGGACACAACGCTCTGCGACTTTGCCGCCGATCTGCGCGCACCCACGCCCACGGCTGCAGCGGAGATGGCCGTGCCGGTGCGAGCCGAACTCATGGCGCAGATCAGCGAGCTTGGCGCGCGGATGCAGCGCTGCACAGCGCGCGGTCTTGAGCGCGGGCGTGAGCGGCTGGAAGCCCAGCGCCGCCTGCTCCCTCGCCCGGATGCATTGCTGGCGCAGGCCCGGCAACGGGCGGACGATCAGGGCGAGCGCCTGCGGCGCGGGCTTTCCCATCGCGTGAGCATCGCCCGGCGCGAGTTGGCCGATGCGGCGGGTGCACTGCGCCCCGCGCTGCTCGATGCGCAGATTGCGCGCGGGCGGCAGGCGCTGGTGAGCGTGCGCCTTTCGCCTGCTCTATTGGAGCGTCGCCTTGCCGATGCGCGGCGGCAGTTCGACGGGATGTGGCGCCTTGCCCAATCGCTCAATCCCGATGCGCCGCTCAAGCGCGGCTTTGCGCGGGTGATGGCGGGCGATCAACTTGTGCGCTCTGCAGCACAGGCGCGCGCGGCGGGACTGGTGACGCTCAAGTTCGAGCTGGACGCGGTGGACGCGGTGATTGGCGACGCCGGACCGCCAGCGCCGCGCCCCGCAAAGCCATCTGCCGCCAAAAACGCTGCACCGCAAAGGCACCAGATCGATCTGTTCGAGTGACCGCCCGCTCTTGCATCCGCGCGTGAGCCCGGTCATGGTCGAGGCATGACTGCATTCCCATACCGCCGCCTTCCTGCATTCGCGGGCGCCACCATGCTTGCCATATCGCTGAGCGGTTGCGCGACGGCGCCACAATCACAATCGGCGCCCGGAGTGAGCATCTCCGCGCCCTTGTTGGATGAAACCGATGATTGGCCGGTGCCCAATGGTCCGGAGCAGCTTCAACTCAAGGGCATCCCCAAGCAGGGCGGCCTGTTGCGCGGCCTGGCGCCCGCCGGCACCACGCAATTGCTGCTCGATGGCGAGCCGGTGCCGTTCGACACCGAAGGCAATTTCATCATCGCCTTTGACCGGGATGCCAAGCCGAGCGCAACGCTCATTGCCAAGCTCGTCACTGGCAAGAACCAGACCCGCACATTGAACGTAGCGCGCGGAAACTGGCGTATCCAGAATGTGGACGCCTCGATCACCGGCAGCGCAACAAGCGAGGAATTTGCCGAGCGGCGCGCCGATGAGCTGGTGCAGATCACTGCCGCGCGGGGTCGGCACGAGCTGAGCAACGGTTGGCGGCAGACCTTCATCTGGCCAGTAAAAGCGCGCATCTCCGGCGTGTTCGGTTCGCAGCGCATCTACCGCGGCACCCCCGGCAGCTATCATAGCGGGCTGGATCTCGCAGGGGGGGCAGGCACCATCTATGTCGCGCCCGCCGATGGCGTGGTGGTGCTGGCGAGCGAGAATCCCTTCACGTTGGAGGGCAAGCTGTTGATGATCAATCATGGCATGGGGCTGGTGAGCGCCTTTCTGCACAATGAGAGCCTGCTCGTGAAGGAAGGCGATGTGGTCCATCAAGGACAGCCGCTCGGGCGCATTGGCGCAACGGGGCGCGTGACCGGACCGCATCTCCATTGGGGGCTGCGCTGGAACGAAGCGCGCATTGATCCGTTACCGCTGCTGGGCGCAACCAACACACGTTGACGCTAAAACCGCAGCTTTACGTAGCGTCGCAGCCGATGCTGCGGGGGTAAATGCTGCGCTTGCGAGTGAGACATTATGGCACCACCTGTGTCATTGCTTTGCTACACAGGCATAGGTCGAGCTTATATTTCTGGCGCCTCAAATGCTGAATGAGCATTCAAGGCCTCCCGTAACGGCTCTGGAAAGCGCCTCAAAACCTGCCAAAATATAGTTAATATTAAATGAATACTTCATGAAAGAAGCGTTAACGGAAACATCCCTTTATGGAACCGTTCGCGAACGCAACAATATGTCACATTTTTGTAATCGCCGCACATAGCCTGACAATTCATGTGGCAATAATGCGACATGGTGGGGAAAATGGTCACGTCTTCCCGCACCTGCGCTTTACAGTTTGCGACATAGCGCGCAATTTCACGGACAGTACGAGCAGGGGAAGCATGTGCGGGATGGCTTATCTGCCATCAAGCGCCCCCTTGCGCGTTGGGCGTCGGATGACCGGACGTCTTGGTTTCATTTCCAGAGCAAGGGACTGGATCGTGAAGAAACTCTCCACACAGACGATATTGAAGATCGCGACCGCACCGGCAGTCCTGGGCCTCGCCCTGCTGTCCTCCGCCGCATTCGCGCAAGAGCCACAGACTGCCGAGGCAGAAGTTGGCGAAGCTATCATCGTGACCGGCTCGCGCATTGCGCGGACCGACGTCGGGACCGTGGCGCCTGTTCAGGTTTTGAATAGTGAGCTCATTGAAGCGTCGGGCGCTGTAAACGTTCAGGAAGTTCTCCTAGAGAACCCTGTGTTCGGTACGCCGAGTTCTTCGCGTACCAACTCTTCGTTCAGCAGCAGCACGGCAGGCGTCGCGACGGTTGACCTGCGCAACCTCGGCACCAATCGCACGCTCGTCCTCATCAACGGACGTCGTATGGTTTCCGGCATTGCTGGAAGCGCTGCGGTTGATCTGAACTCAATTCCCACTGCAATGCTGGAGCGCGTCGAAGTGCTCACCAGCGGCAGTGCTTCGGCTGTTTATGGTTCCGATGCGGTTGCTGGCGTGGTGAACTTTATCACGAAGCAGAATTTCCAAGGCCTTGAACTGACGGGCCAGAGCGGCATTACGCAGGTGGGCGATAGCTTCACGCTTAACACCGGTATTCTGTTCGGAACAAACTTTGCTGACGATCGCGGCAACATCATCGTCCATGCCGGATATTCCGAGCAAGGCGCCGCTTACAAAGGCAGCCACGCAACGGAGTGGGGGCCATCTGAAGTCGACAATATTTCCGATCTGTTCTCGACACCTGAAGGCAAATTCTCCGATGCAGTAACGCCTTATCTCTCGGGATATGCGCCGCAGGGCCGGTATTTCACCGACAATTACACTTGGACGTATGATCGCAACGGCACCGGTGCGCTTCGCCCTTGTGCCAACACAAATGGCGGCATCGCACCTGCTGATTGCGGCGCGTTCGCGGGGCAGC
>CBIHKY010000012.1:0-58331 GCA_966205705.1 uncultured Alphaproteobacteria bacterium | reverse complement strand
GTGCATCGCCCCAAGTTGCGCTTCCACCCGGCCAATCGCGGCGGGGATGCTCTCATCCAGTTCCCGAACGCCAGAATCGAGTGCAACCAGCAGTGCCTCGGCCTGCTTGGTCAGCTGCTCTGCGCCGCCATGGCCATTGGCGAGTGCATCGATCAGCCCCTTTGTGTCGCCAGAAAGCTGCATCATCGTGCTGGAGAGCTTTTCGGTTCGCGCAATGGCCGATTGCTCCAGCGCATTGAACTCGCCGGTGAGGCGCGCAACATGGCCGCCCATGTCTGCCAGCCACTGGTTGCTTTTGTCGGCCTGACCGAGAATACGGCTATCGAGCGTATCCAGGATCGCATCGACCTTGCCGCAATGCTCGGTAAAGCGCCCAAGCGTATCGCTCGAAGCGGTGCTGAGGCCAGCCTGTGTCTTGTCGACCAGCGCGATGAGGGCCTGATTGCTCACCTCGATCCGCTGCTCGGTCGCTTCCAGCACGGATTTGACGCGATCGACGGTGAAGTCCAGCCGGGCGGAGGATAGCTCGGCGAGATTGGCAAGCTCTTCGCCCGTCTCACGCGCGCCGCCGCGCAGGCCGTTGAGCTGCTCGGCCAGCAAGCGCCCGGCATCCAGCAATTGAAGGCGCGCTTCCTCCGCGACCAGCGCGGTCGCCTGCAACTGATGATCCAGCGCATCGTGCCGGTCGCCAAGGTCGCCGCCAAGCTGGCCCAATGTTTCGCCCAGCGTTGCCAGCCGATCTTCGAGGCGGGGCAGGGTGTCCGTCATCGCGGCAATGCGATCGCCCAGCGTGGTGATGGTCGCCATGGCTGTCGCGCTGCTCTGTTCCAGCAGGCGGCTCTTGGTCGCCATCGCCTGAACAGCGCCGAGAATGGCGTTGGCGGATGTGTCCGCCGTCGTGGCGAACTCGCGCGTCTGGCTGTTGATCATCGCATGTGCATCGCCCAGCAGAGACGCTGCGGCGCGCGCCTGCGTCGTGATGTGCTGAGACTCTGCAATGTCGATCGTGGGTGCAGGGGCGGGCGGGCGACGCAGCAGCAGCGCGGCAAGCCCGGCAATGAGCAGGAGCGGCGCGGCAAGCACGGCAACCAGATTGATGAACCAGGCCCAGCGCGTCGCGGTGTCATGGTCGAAACCGCTCGCGAGCACGATCGCCGTCCAGGAAATGCCTGCCGCCATGAGCAGCACGAGGCCTGCGACGCGAAGCTTGCTCGCCAGACTGGCAGACTCGGGCTCGATGTCCTCCGTGCCACCCTGATCGCTCACCTCGGCCTGCTCCCCGCTTTGCTCGGGAAAGGCGGGCTCGTCCCAACCCGACTCGGGTTCGCGCATTCGCGACAGCCAGTCTTGCCTCATTGTTTCAAAGTCCCCTTTTGCGCCCGAAAGCGCTTCTCTTGCCCCATTTTGGGACGATTTTGACGGCTTTTCGGGTGCGGACATGCCATTTCCTTAACATGTTCCCATACAGGTGGAACCGCATTTTACCATCTGTTCATCATTCAGAGCCTATCAAAAATCATGGCTTATGATCCCGGCACTCTCGAAGCAGCCCTCTCAGCGGCAGTCGGTTCCGATCCCGCGTTGATCTCCGATCTGCGCCGCGCATTCTTCGACAGCGCAGAGCGTCAGGTGGACCTTTTGGCCCGCGCCCGCTGCGATGCGAACTGGACGATGGCAGCGCTGCGGCTCAAGGGGCTTTGTGCCAGCTTCGGCGTGAACAAGCTGATGAACCTTGCCGATGAAGCGCTGGAAAGCGCGCCGGGCGATCCGGTGATTTTGCGCCGCATCAATCAGATGTTGGCCTCTATCGGAACCGAAGACGAAGGCTGAGCCTTGGCTCGCGTCAGCCGCTGGCCGATGCCGGTCGATAAATGACTGCCTTGCAATCCGCCCGGTCGGTTGCCAGACAGGCCAATCATGTCAGACTTGGCTTCCCCCAACCGATAGATGGCGCTCGTCGCTCTCCTCAGCGCACGTACCGCGGCGCGCGATGGTGTGTATGCCACGCCGCCTGCGCTGCTGATCGATTTTGGCGGCCAGTCGCTGATCGCGTATCAGATGCGACTCTGCACCGGAGCGGGCGCGGACAAAATCCTCATCCAGATCGACGCGCCAACGCCCGAGCTGGCCGCTATCACGGATCAGATTGCGGACGAATATGGCTGCTCGGTGTCGCTCATTCAGGGGATGGCGGGGCTGGGCCGGGCAATCGCGCCGCAGGACAGCGTGTTGCTGCTGCCCGAGGGCGTGGTGATTGCGCAGGAGGCGCTGGACAGCCTGGCGATGCGGCAGGGGGAAGCGATGCTGACGCTCCCGTCTGTTCCAGCCACCGCCGCCTTCGAGCGGATCGACGCGCAACAGATGTGGGCAGGCGGGCTGACCGTGAGCGGCGAGCGGGTGCTGACCACGTTGGACATGCTCGGCGAATGGGATTTGGCGCTGACCCTATTGCGCCGCGCGGTGCAGGATGGCGCGCCGCGCATTGCCCTCTCGGCAGATCTGGTGGCGGATGCGCGGATTGCGCTGGTCCAGGATCAGGCGAGCGCCGATGTGGCGCTGGCGGCCCTGACCGAGCGCAGCTTTCTGGCAGCGACGCAAGAGCAGAGCGGCGGGATCGCACGCGTGATGGCGCCGCTCTCGCGAGGGCTGGTGCGAGAATTGGTGCGGCGACAGATCAACCCTGCGCAAATCCTGCTCGGGGCGATGGTCCTTTCGGCCGGCGCGCTGGCCTGCGCGATCATGGGCTGGATGTTGCCTGCCGTGCTCATCATGCTGCCCGCTTTGGGCGTGGCGAAGGTTGGCGAACAATGTGCGCATGTGACGCTGCGGGCGACAGGCAGGCGCTGGCAGACGATGCTGGTGCAGGCTGGCGGGCTTCTCGTGCTTGCGATCCTTGGCCTGCGCCTGGCCGAGGGCAATATATTGGCGACGGTGGGCGCATGGATTCCGTTGGTTTTCATTGCGCTGCTCACCTTCGCGAGCGATCGCGTTCCGCCGCTGGAGGACTGGTATGGCCAAGCGGAGCCCGGCATAGCGGGCGCGCTTTTGCTGCTGCTCATCGGCTTTCTCATCGGCTGGCCAGCCTTGGCCTTCGCATTGCTTGGCGTGGTGATGACGGGTGCGATCGGCCTGCGGCTGATCCGGTCGCCAGAGCGCAAGGTTTAGAGGCTATTAAGCCGATGTCATTAAGAGCAGAGCATGACTGCCGAGGATGACCCCCAGCACCTGCGCCAGTTTGGCGCGTGGGATGGCGCGCGTGCGCAGCTTTCGCGGCGCATTCTGGCGGATGTGCGGCATGATGCGGAGCTTTCTCAGCTTGGCGACGCAGGCCTGCGCCGCTGGAGCGATGCACTGCTCGCCGAAACGCGCTTTCATCTTTCGGGCATGATCAACGCCGTGGAACTGGCGCTCGATCTGCATGTGGATGATACCGGGATGACAGCCCTGCTTGCGCAGCTTGGCGCAGGCTATGCGCGAGGCGCCATTGAGGATGAGCTGGGGCTGATCTCGCCCGCCTTGCTTGCCCATTTGCGATGCCGGGCGGCCGTTTCGCTCATGTTGCGCCAGAATCAGGTGCCGGGCGCGCAGGCCAGCCTCGCCGTGCCGGAAGCGGGCATGCCTTATCTCGATACGCTGGCAGCGCTGAGCATTGCAGAACATCGCTGGCACGCGCCCATGTTGCTTGATGCACCGATGCGGCCGGACCTGCCCGCCGAGCATTTTCACGAGCTGGCATGGACCGTCACGGCGCTGCTCATTCGCGGGTGTGAGCGGCTGGGCGTGGCACAGGGTGATCCGGCGCTCATGCGCGGTTTCGTCAAGGCGACCACATTGCTCATCGGTCAGCATGATGAGGGGCAGGGCGGCTTTGCGCTGGCCCAACGCTGCGTGCGGGCTTTGCCGGTTGAGGCGCGGGCAGGCGTTGCGGCAGCAGCGCTTAGCGAGGCGCGACTGCTGTTGTTTGCCGCCATCGTCGAGAGCGAGACGGGTCTTGCGATGGACGATGTGCTGGGCGCTCTCATTGGCGAGCGGGATGATGGCCGCCATGCCATATTGCGCCTGATGGACATTGACGATGCGACGGCGTTTCAGGCGGCCGAGATGTTTGGGCCGCTGATCGGATTGCTCGAAGGTGGCGATGTTGCGCTGGCGGAGTTCATCGAGGCTTATCGCGACTTTGATCGCGAGCAGGCGGAGCATTGGTTGATCGGCATGGCAAGCCCGCGCGTGCTGATGGACAAGCTCGCCATGATGGACTGCCCCTGATGGCCTGGCCGAACAGCGCAGCACCCATCGAGGCGATGTTGGATGGCGATGGGCGGATCATCCGTGCCGACACGCAACTTGCGCAATTGCAGGCTGATGCTGGCGGCGAGGCGCATGGCTGCCTCGCACCACCCGCGCTTGCCGCGCTTGTGCGCCTCGCCGCGCGGCTGCGCATCCCCATCTCGCGCGCTGTGCAGGCCGCGCAGGGCGAGGCTGATGTGCATATGTGGGTGCAGATCCGTCCGCGTGAGGATGGCTTCGCGCTAAGCATCGTGGATTGGCAAGTGCGCGCGCCACGGGCGCTGCCGCCTTCCTTCGGCACCTTGCGGGGCAAGGGGCTCGCGCCGCCAGAGCCGGGCTGGGCATGGCAAGTCGATGCACATCTGCGCTTTCGTGGCGCTGAGGCGGGTGAAAGCGCTCCGGCGATGGATCATGCTCCGCCGGTGGTCGGTGAGCCGCTGACCGCCTACTTCCGGCTCGATGCGGTGATTGCGGACGACGTGTCGCCCATGCCGCTGGTCGAGGCGCTGGCGTTGCGCTTGCCCTTTCACGGCCAACATGCGCGGCTGCGCAGCGATCCGGCCATTGATTATCGCATTTCCGGCGAGCCATTGTTCGATACTGATGGCGATCTGATGGGCTATCGCGGGCGTGCCGTGCCTGTCGAGGCCGCTCCCGCTGCGGAAGAGAGCGCGCGGCCTGTTGCGCCAGCGCCGTCTGCCGACGTCCGTCACATCTTCAGCCCCGCACTGGGGCGACGGTTGGATGAGGCGCTGCGCCAGCCAATCGGGCGCATCATCGCCAATGCGAGCACCATCAATACGCAAATGGAAGGCCCGTTGCGCGAAGATTATGTGACCTACGCAGGCGATATCGCGGCGGCAGGGCGCCATCTGCTCGAACTGGTGGATGATCTGGCCGATCTGCAGGCCATTGAGCGGCCCGGCTTTGTGACGGCGCGCGAAGAGGTCGATCTGGCCGATCTTGCCCGTCGCGCGGCAGGGCTGCTGATCGTGAAGGCGAGCGCCCGTAATATTCGCATTCAGACGCCAGCATTGGGCGAGACGGCGCTTGCTCGTGGGGAATATCGGCGTGTGCTGCAAATCCTTGTGAACCTCATCGGCAATGCGGTGCGGCACAGCCCGGATGGGAGCATCATCTGGGCGCGGATCGATGTGGAAGATGGCCGTGCGCGGCTGATTGTGGCCGATCAGGGCGGTGGTATCGCTGAATCGGACCATGAGCGTATCTTTGAGCGGTTCGAGCGGTTGGGGCTGTCTGGTGGCGAGGGCAGTGGTCTGGGCCTGTATATCTCGCGCAAGCTTGCGAGGGCGATGGGTGGGGACCTGACGGTCGATAGTGCGCCGGGGCAGGGGGCGAGGTTTACGCTGGATTTGCCGATTTGGGGTGGTGGGGACTGAAGCTGGGGCTGGGGCGTTTCAAGAGACCAGCAGATGCCGTTAACAACGCACATTTTTTACCGTCACCCCAGCGAAGGCTGGGGTCGCTCGCAGTCTGTGCGCCAAGTCCGACCGTTGCGCACTACTGCCAACGATGCCAGCCTTCGCTGGCATGACGAAGGTTGAAGGGAAGGGGCGCTTTCAAGCCGCTTTCGCGCCAGCATCCCCATAATAGCGCGCGCCACTCGTCGCCATCTCGCGCAATTGCGCAGGCGGGGTGAAGCGTTGGCCATGCTCGGCGGCCAGCCGATCCAGCACTTCTACGACCTTCGCCGGGCCAATCGTATCGATCGCGGAGAATGGCCCGCCGGTGTATGGCGCAAAGCCCCAGCCGAAAATTGCCCCGATGTCGCCATCCTGCGGCGTCACCAGCACGCCTTCGGCAAAGCAGCGCGCGCACTCGACCAGTTGGCGATACAGCAACCGCTCGCGCACATCGTCGGCGGTCGGCTGGTTGAGCGCGAGGGGGTATTCCTGCGCGAGGCCGGGCCAGAGCGCCTTCTTCCCACCATCGGCAGGATAATCATAATAGCCTTTGCCATTCTTGCGCCCCAGCCGACCAAGTTCAACCATATGGGCCGCGACATCATCGGCGAGGCTTGGCACATAGGCATCGCCAAGCGCAGCCTTGGCAGCGAGTGTGACCTTATGGCCAAGCTCGATGGAGACCTCATCGGACACCGCGAGAGGCCCGACCGGCATACCAAGCTGGCGGCCAACATTCTCGATGAGCGCGGGGTTCACGCCCTCGGCCAGCAATTGCGTGCCTTCCTGCACATAGGTGCCGAAACAGCGCGAGGTGTAAAAGCCGCGCGAGTCATTCACCACGATGGGCGTCTTGCGGATCTGCGCAACGAAATCGAGCGCCTTGGCAACGGCAGCGTCATTGGTGTCCTTGCCCAGGATGATCTCCACCAGCGCCATCTTCTCGACCGGCGAGAAGAAATGGATGCCGACGAAATTCTCCGGCTTTTGCGAGGCCTTGGCGAGCGAACTTATCGGCAAGGTTGAGGTGTTGGAGCCAAAGATCACATCCGGCCCAAGCACGGCTTGCACCCGCTGGGTGATCTCGGCCTTGATCTTGGGGTCCTCAAATACCGCCTCGATCACGAAGTCGCAGCCGCGCAGTGCCTCCACGTCCGTCACGGGTGTGATGCGGGCGAGGGCCTGCGCCATCTTCTCGGGCGTCATGCCTTTGCCCAGGCGCTTCTTCATCTGCTCCTCGGCATGGGCCTTGCCCTTGTCCGCCGCCGCCTGATCGCGATCCAGCAGGAACACCTCGATGCCCGCCTGCGCCGCGACATTAGCGATGCCAGCGCCCATCATGCCCGCGCCGAGCATGGCAAGCCGCTTCGTCGGGCTTTTCTCTACGCCCGCAGGCCGCCGCGCACCGCGCTCTGCAGCCTGTTTGGACACGAACAGCGTGCGGACCATATTGCCCGCCTGCGGATCGGCCACGATCTTGGCGAAATATTTGCTCTCCACGCGGATGGCCTTGTCCATCGGCAGTTGGATGCCTTCATACACGGCGGAGAGCAGCGCGTGGGGCGCATGGATATTCCGCTGAGTCTGCTTGGTGGTCATCACTGTGGCGGCCATCATCATCTGGATGAAGCCGGGGTTGAACTGTCCCGATCCGCCGGGGACCTTGAAGCCCTTCACGTCCCATGGCTGGATATGCGCGCCGGGATTGGCCTTCACCCAGGCCTTGGCGGCCTCAACCGCGCTGCCCGGCTCGGCCAGTTCATCGACAACCTTCATCGCTGAGGCCTCGGCAGGCCGCCAGCTCCTGCCCTGGAGCATATACATCAGCGCGCCCTGGATGCCGATGAGGCGGGGCAGACGCTGCGAGCCGCCACCACCGGGGAAAAGGCCGACGAGAATTTCCGGCAGGCCGATCTGTACCTTGGGATCGCTGCTCAGCACGCGATGATGGCAAGCGAGCGCAAGCTCCAGCCCGCCGCCCATGCAAATGCCCTCGATGGCGGCGGCAAACGGCTTTCCGCTTGTCTCAAGTTTACGCAGCAAGGCGTTGAGCTTGAACATATTCTCGAACACAGTGGCTGTGTCGACACCACCGGAGTTGGCCTCCTGCAGCATGGCGCTGAGATATTTGAGGTCCATCCCCGCCATGAACCCGCTGGCCTTGCCGGATGCGATCACCGCGCCCTTGACGGCCTCATCGCCCGCGACCTGAGTGATCGCCTCTTCCAGATCGTCCAAAAACTCAGGCGTGATGACGTTCATCGACTGGTTCGGAACGTCGATGGTCAGCAGCGCAATGCCGTCGGCGTCGATATCTATGCTGATCGTGTTGGCCATATCTGCCTCCAAATGCCGTATCGCGCTCAAATGCGCTCAATGATGATGCCGGTGCCCATGCCTGCGCCCACGCACAGGTTGATGAGCGCGGTGCCCTTGCCGCTGCGCTCAAGCTCATCCAGCGCGGTGCCCAGCACCATCGCGCCGGTCGCGCCCAGCGGATGCCCCATCGCGATCGCGCCGCCATTCACATTGATCTGGCTGTGATCGAGATCCATTGCCTGCATGTAGCGCAGCACGACGGACGCGAAGGCCTCATTCAGCTCCCACAAGTCGATGTCGGATGTCGACATTCCAGCCTTTTTCAACAGCTTGCTGGCGACACTTTCCGGCCCGGTGAGCATGATCATCGGCTCAGAGCCGACAGACGCCATCGCCCTCATCCGCGCGCGCGGCTGGAGGCCATAGTTCTCGCCCAGCGCTTTGCTGCCGACGCGGACTGCAGCAGCGCCATCCACGATGCCGGAGCTATTGCCAGCATGATGGACATGATTGACCCGCTCCAACTCCGGGTAGCGCAGCAGCGCAATGGTATCGAAGCCCGGCATTTCCTCGCCCATCGCGGTGAAGCTGGCTTTGAGAGCGCCGAGGCTCTGCATCGTGGTTTCCGGACGCATATGCTCGTCATGGTCAAGCAATGTCTGGCCGATCACATCCTTCACCGGCACGATGGAGCGGGCGAAGCGCTTGTCGTCCCATGCGGCCTTGGCGCGGCGCTGGCTCTCGACGGCATAGGCATCCACATCGTCGCGCGAGAAGCCGAACTTGGTGGCGATCACATCGGCGCCAATGCCTTGTGGCGCGAAATAGCTGGCATAAGCGACCGCGGGGTCAGACGCCCATGCGCCGCCGTCGGCGCCCATCGGCACGCGGCTCATGGATTCAACGCCGCCGCCGATTGCGAACTCCGCCTCGCCGCTAATCACCTTGGCGAGCGCCATGTTGGTGGCTTCCAGCCCGGAGGCGCAGAAGCGATTGATCTGCACGCCGGGCACCGTCTCGGCATAGCCAGCCGCGAGCACGGCCATGCGCGCGATATCCGTGCCCTGCTCGCCAACTGGCGCAACGCATCCCAGGATCACGTCATCAACGTCGGCTGTATCGAGCTGGTTTCGATCTCGCACGGCTTCCAGCATCTGCGCCGCGAGCTGGACGGGCGTCACCTCATGCAAGGATCCATCCGGCTTGCCGCGCCCCCGGGGGGTTCGCACCGCGTCATAGATGAAGGCTTCCATCGTCGCTCTCCTGTAGGCCGCTTGCAGCGCGCGAGGCGCTGATATCTGCTGATCAATATGAGCCATTGGGGGCGGGTGGCGCAAGGGGCAGGCAAGCGGCGAGGCAGGACTGGCCCCGTTGTGGGGCGCGGAACACCAGTTTACCCTAACGTAAACGTCAATTGGCGTTCGCTGATATTTTTTCTACCTAGGCGCAGCCGGGGCGAGAATCACGCAGCGACGGGGGTGGATTACAGGCTGATTGGCTGCCTCGTTGCGCCCGAATCGCGTGTTCGCCGGTTGAATCGTGAGGGCTGACAGCCTATCTGGCCCGCAGGCGTTCAGCTGACATGCTATGTCAAAAGGCGTGATTTCTTAGGTTCTGGGGAAATTCCATGACAAGCCACATCGAGTATCCCCCGAAGCCGCCTAAACTCGACGTGCCTGACGAAGTGCAGGAAGCGATCCGCACGATCATCCGCTGGTCTGGCGACGATCCGACGCGTGAGGGCCTGCTGGAAACCCCCAAGCGCGTGGCGCGGGCCTGGCGCGAATATTGCGAGGGCTATGCCGAGGACCCGGCCTATCATCTCTCGCGCATCTTCCATGAAGTGGGCGGTTATGACGAGATTGTGCTGCTGAAGGATATTCCGTTCCAGTCGCATTGCGAACATCATATGGCGCCGATCATCGGCAAGGCGCACATCGCTTATCTGCCGCAGGATTATGTGGTCGGCATCTCCAAGCTGGCGCGCGTGCTGGAGGCCTTTGCGCGCCGCTTGCAGGTGCAGGAACGGCTGACCGCTCAGGTGGCGGATTGCATTTGGGAAAATCTCAAGCCCTTGGGCGTCGCCGTGGTGATCGATGCGACGCATGGCTGCATGACTGGGCGCGGCGTGCGCACCCATGGCACCATGATGCGCACCAGCCGGATGATGGGCGTGTTCAAGCGTGACGAAAAGAGCCGGGAGGAAGTGTTGCGCCTGATGGGCGCGACATGAGTGGGCTCGCGCCTCCGCTTGCATTGGTGACGGGCGGGCATCGCCGGCTAGGTGCGCGCATTGCGATGCGGCTGGCGCAGGCAGGCTATGCGCTGGCCATTCATGGTCGGCTGGATGCTGAGCCGCATCCGTTTCTGGCGGATGTTCTGCGGCGCACCGGCACCAAATGGCATGGTTTCATTGCAGATTTCCTGCTGCCAGGCGAGGTTGAGGCATTGATTCCTGCTGTTACTGAGCATTTCGGCCGTGCGCCGGATCTGTTGGTGAACAGCGCTGCGATCTTTGGGCAGGATCGGCTGGAGATTGTGGGTGCCGAAGATCTGGCGGCGCATTTTCTGGTGAATGCCTCTGCGCCTGTGCTGCTGACACAAGCCTTTGCGCGATCCGGGCCGGGCGAGGCAGGTGTTGGGCCGGGGCGCTCTGTCGTCAACATCGTGGATCAACGGCTGGCTCAGCCTCATGGCGATCAGCTTGCCTACACTTTGTCTAAGTTCGCGCTGGATGGCTTCACCAGCATTGCGGCACGTGAGCTTGCTCCGGATATCCGCGTGAATGCCGTGGCGCCGGGGCTGACCCTGGCGACTGAGGATTATTCTCCCGAACAGCTTGAGCGGTTGGCGGCGACGATGCCGCTTGGGCACCTTCCCCAAGCTGAGGCCGTGGCGGAGGCGGTGCTGTATCTGGCGCAGGCTCGGTCTGTGACGGGTGAGACGATCCGCGTGGATGCGGGGGCGCATATGCGCAGCCATAAGCGGGATTTCATGCACTTGGCTTGAGTGGAGTGGGTGGCGCTCGTGCTGCGCTATTCCAATGTGAACTACCTCGGGCGTTCCCCCTCAACCCGTCATTACCGCGAACGCGGTAATCCAGGTCGACAGTGCGGCTTTGCGCTAGCCCGATTTGTCGAATGGATCCCCGCATTCGCGAGGATGACGTTGAGCCGGGGTGTGAAGTCAGCCTAAAGTGCCGTGCTGGACCAGATGAACCAATGCGCGCATGCACGTTCCTTGGCATTGCCGCGAACGCGGTAATTCAGCGCGACAGTGTGAATTTGCGCTTGCCTAATCCGCCGGATGGATCCCCGCGTCGCGAGGATGACATTGAGAAGGGGAGGGCTAAGTTGCCCAAAATTGCAACGGTGCTTCAGGCGATACACTGTCATTATCAAGCATCGTCATTACCGCGAACGCGGTAATCCAGGTCGATCTCGCGGTGTTGAGCAATCTCGATGCCTTGCATGGATCCCCGCGTTCGCGAGGATGACGTCGGATGGATACGCGCATCCTGTAAGACGTTGACGAGTGCTCCGCTCGGTCCAGTCCCCTGTGAACGCGCCACGCACCCAAATGAAAAGGGCCGCCCGAACAATGCCGGGCGGCCCTTTTCCATAATCAGTTCAAGCCGCCAGCTTATTCAGCCTCGGGCTCGCCAGCAGGTGCATCATCCTCGGGAATGATCTCGCCGGGCTCGGCGTTAGGATCATAATCCTCGGTGAAGCCAGCTTCGTCCTTCTCGAACATCGAGGACATGACGTTGACGCCGTCCTTCTGCAGTTCGGCTTCTTCCGGCGAGCGTGCGACGTTGATCTGAACGGTCACGGCAACTTCCGGATGGAGCGAAACCTTCACGTCGAAAACCCCGAGCGTCTTGATCGGGCGTTCCAGCACGATCATCGACTTGGAGACGATGCTGTGACCAGCCGCGTGCAGCGCTTCGATGATGTCGCGAACCGAAACCGAGCCGTAAAGCTGGCCGCTGTTCGACGACTGACGGATGAGAACGACCTGCACGCCATTGACGGTCTCGGATGCCTTGGTGGCATCTTCGCGACGATTGGCATTGTCTGCCTCAATCTTGGCGCGGTTCGCTTCAAACACGGCCTTGTTGGCATTGTTCGAGCGGAGCGCCTTCTTGTTAGGCAGCAGATAGTTGCGTGCGTAGCCATCTTTGACGGTGACGACGTCGCCGATTGCACCGAGCTTTTCGATGCGTTCCAGCAGAATGATTTGCATGGGTCCGCCCTCCTTACTTCACGATGTAGGGCAGCAGGCCCAGATGGCGGGCGCGCTTGACTGCCTGGGAAAGCTCGCGCTGCTTCTTTGCCGAAACGGCAGTGATGCGCGAGGGAACGATCTTGCCGCGTTCGGAAACGAAGCCCTGCAACAGACGAACATCTTTATAATCGATGCGCGGTGCTTCCTTCGCGGAGAAGGGGCAGGTCTTGCGACGGCGGAAAAATGGGCGTGCCATAGGTCAGGTCTCCTTATTCGCCGTCGGTTTCTTCACGGTCGCGGCGGGGGCCACGATCGCCACGATCTGGGCGGTCACCGCGATCAGGGCGGTCGCCCCGGTCGCCGCGCTCACCACGACGTTCACGATCGCGCTCGTTCTTGCGCATCATCACTGATGGGCCGCCTTCGAGCTCGTCAACACGAACGGTCATGAAGCGGATTACGTCTTCGCTGATCTGCGTCTGACGCTCAAGTTCAACGACAACGCCAGCAGGCGCATCGATGTTGAGCATCACATAATGAGCCTTGCGGTTCTTCGCGATCTTGTAAGCGAGGTTGCGGAGACCCCAATTTTCCACCTTGGTCACCTTGCCCTCAAGGCCCTCGATGATCTTGGTGGCATTTTCCGCCAGCGCATCAACCTGGGCTTGAGCCAGATCCTGACGCGCAAGGAAGACATGCTCATAATATGGCATGATTCTGCGTCCTGTCATTGGCCGATCGCTGATATACGCCCCATGCGCATACCCCTCCGGCTATCGTCTCAGTTCAATTGTCCGCCCGCAACACAGCAGGCGAAGCACGCGCCCTTAGCGGCTCTGGCTGTAATTGCAAGGAATGAGTGCGTGTTGATACACACACTTGCCTGTATCTTCGGGCGTCTCTAGTGCCCGGCCTTTGAGAGATTAAGCGATATAAGGAACCCCGGCGATGCGTGCATTCATCTTTCCAGGGCAGGGCAGTCAATCGGTCGGCATGGGCTCGGCGCTCGCCGCAGCGTCGCCAGTCGCGCGTGAATTGTTCCAGGAGGTGGATGACTCCCTTGGCCAGCGCCTGTTTCGCATCATGTCGGAAGGCCATGAGAGCGACCTGACGCTCACGGAGAATGCCCAGCCCGCCATCATGGCAAACGCCATCGCCACCCTGCGCGTGCTGGAGCAGGAAGGCGGCATCGCGCTGCGGGACAAGGTGGAGGTAGTCGCGGGGCATAGTCTTGGCGAATATACAGCGCTGTGTGCCGTGGGCGCCTTTGACCTCGCCACGACGGCGCGGCTGCTCAAAACGCGTGGGCAGGCCATGCAGGCCGCCGTGCCCGTGGGCGAGGGTGCAATGGCTGCATTGCTCGGTGCGGATATCGAGAAGGCCGAGGCGCTTGCCGCTGCCGCCGCGCAGGGGGAAGTCTGCACCGTTGCCAATGATAATGATCCGGGTCAGGTGGTCATCTCTGGTCATACGGGCGCCATTGAACGCGCGATTGGCATGGTGAAGGAGCATGGCATCAAGCGCGGCGTGCTGCTGCCCGTCTCCGCGCCATTCCACTGTCCGCTTATGCAACCCGCCGCTGATGCGATGGAGAAGGCGCTGGCCGCCACGCAATCGCCCGGCGCCTTCCTTCCGGTGTATGCCAATGTGACCGCCGCCCCGGTGACGGACGCGGCCACCATCCGCCAATTGCTGGTTGAACAGGTGACAGGCCGTGTGCGCTGGCGTGAAAGCATCAGCGCGATGTGGGAGGCTGGCATCACCGAATATGTGGAGTTTGGCGGCAAGGTTCTTGGGCCGATGGTCAAGAGGATCGCGCCGGATGCGACCGTGACCAGCGTGATCACGATGGATGACATCGAGGCGCTGGTAGGCCGCCTCTGACTATTTAATCGCCGGGCGAGAGCGACGGCGCACTGCATTTACGGAGACTGACGATGTTCGATCTATTGGGTAAAACGGCGCTGGTGACGGGCGCGAGCGGCGGCTTGGGTTCCGAGATCGCCAGAGCGCTGGCAGGGCAGGGCGCAAGGCTCGCGCTCTCGGGCAGCAATGTTGCTAAGCTGGAGGCCTTCGCCACTGAACTGGGCGAGGGGCATGTGTGTGTGCCATGCGACCTGAGCGACGCTGCCTCGGTCGACGCGCTGGTGCCTGCAGCGATTGAAGCGCTGGGCGGCACGCTCGATATCCTCGTGAACAATGCAGGCGTGACGCGCGACAATCTCATCATGCGCATGAAGGATGAGGAATGGGATATGGTCCAGCGGATCAATCTCGAAGCCGCCTTCCGCCTCATCCGCGCCGCATCGCGCCCGATGATGAAAGCGCGCTCAGGCCGCATAATCTCGATCACGAGCGTCGTCGGCGTGACGGGCAACCCGGGTCAGGCGAATTATGCCGCCTCCAAGGCTGGCCTCATCGGCATGAGCAAGAGCCTCGCGCAGGAATTGGCGAGCCGTGGCATCACGGTGAACTGCGTGGCGCCGGGCTTCATGCGCTCACCCATGACTGATGCTTTGAACGAGGCACAGAAGGACGCGATCCTCACGCGAATCCCCGCGGGGCAGCTCGGCGAGGGCGCGGATATCGGTGCGGCGGTGGTGTATCTCGCCAGCAATGAGGCAAGCTATGTGACCGGGCAGACGCTGCATGTGAATGGCGGGATGGCGATGATTTGAGGGGGTATGCGAGCGCCCCACTATCGCGACGATCCAAATATGGTGAGCCCCGCTGGGTTTATGCGCGGCTAGTGTTGACCTGCCGCAAAACCTTCGCAGGATGCGGTTAGGCGCGACTCTAAGGGAGATGAAGCGATGTCCTGCACGCACATGGGAACGATCCACGCGGTAACGCCGAGCGCAAAAGGGTGCGAGGAGTGCCTGAAGATCGGGAGCGAATGGGTCCATTTGCGGTTGTGCCGCGAGTGCGGCCATGTTGGCTGCTGCGACCAATCGCCACACCGTCACGCCCGCGCCCATTTTCACGCGACCGAGCATCCCATCATCGAGGGCTATGATCCGCCCGAGGGCTGGGGCTGGTGCTATGTCGACGAGATCGAAGTGGATTTGCCCGACCAGACGCCGCAGCGCGGCCCGATACCACGCTATTTTTGAGGCGGCCAAGTGCCCAACGTCAGACCTTCCGGCAGCGGTGTGCGGCTGCCGAAAAGCTGACATTGAGCGTTGAGGCGTTACATGCCGGCGGCAGTTGGCCGGACGATGATCTCGTTGATGTCGACCCCCTCGGGCTGTTCAAGTGCAAAGCAGATCGCGCGGGCGATCGCATCCGGGGTGAGCGATTTCTTGCGCCACTCCTGAAGCGCGGCGGCGATACCATCGTCACTGATATCGTTGCCCAGCTCGGTGTCGACCACGCCGGGGGAGACGATCGTGGCACGGATGTCGTCATGTTCCTGGCGAAGCCCATCGGTGATCGCCCACACCGCGAACTTGCTCGCGCAATAGACCGCCGCCGACGGCATCACCATGTGCGCCGCAATAGAGGCAATGTTGACGACGTGGCCAGAGCGCTGCGCCACGAAGCGCGGCAGCACGGCGGCGATGCCGTTCAGGACGCCATGGACATTGACGTCGATCATCTTCTTCCACTCGTCGCGCTTCAGCGCTGCGAGCGGCGAGAGCGGCATCACACCAGCATTGTTGACCAGCGCATCGACGCGCCCAAAGCGTGCTTGCGCCGCTGCGATGAATGCTTCGAAACTCGCGCCGTCGGTCACGTCCAATATTTGCCAGGCGACGTTCTCGCCCAGCTCCTCGCTGAGCGCCTGCAGTCGTTCGCTACGACGTGCGCCGATGAACAGCTTGGCTCCCGCCGCACTCAGCTCGCGCACCGTGGCTTCGCCGATACCGCTCGACGCGCCCGTCACGAGTATGATCTTGTCAGTCACTCCAGTCATCGTCATTCCTTCTGATTGAGGATGCCGATATGGCGTAGGACGTCCTCCCGGCGGTAGACCGATGGTCCGAAGGATTTGCACGATCCTCCGGAACTGCATTGCGCGGCTTGCACGGCGAGCCGGTTTGATGCGAAGCAGAACGCATGACCAGCATGGATCAACTTGCCGCCATCATCGCCAGACACGTGCCGGAGCCGGGCATGTATGGCACTGCTTTGCCCCGCCTTTCATTATTCCGGGTTGACCGGCCAACCCTGCCGATCCCATCCGTTTATGAAGCCTCGCTTTGCCTGATTGCCCAAGGCGCCAAGCGGGTTTCGCTCGGCGATCAAAGTCTGGTCTACGACGCGTCACATTATCTGATCGTGTCGGTCGACTTGCCGCTGACCGGACACATTATCGAAGCCGCACCCGACCGGCCCTATTTGTGCTGCAAGATCGACCTCGACATCTCGGCGCTGGCGGACCTTATCGTTGCCGAAGGGCAGGCCCAGCGGGTCGATACGCCACCCGCGCTGGCGGTTTATGCCAGCGATCCCGACCTGATTGACGCAGCCTGCCGGCTCGTGAAACTCCTGGAACAACCGGCTGCCATTCCCGCCCTAGGGCCGCTGATCGAACGCGAGATCGTTTACCGCCTGCTATCCGGTCCGCATGGACCAACACTCCGGCATCTGGCGGCTACGGGTAGCCACCTCAACCAGGTCAGCCGCGCCATTGCCGAGATCCGCCGCCGCTTCCGCGAGCAACTCCGCATTCGCGATATTGCCGCGGCAGCGGGCATGAGCGAATCCTCACTCCACGAACATTTCAAGACGGTGACGCGGATGACGCCGCTGGAATATCAAAAGCAACTGCGCTTGCAGGAGGCACGACGGCTGATGCTGATCGATGGCGCCAGCGCTGGCGCGGCGGCATTTGCAGTCGGTTATGAGAGCCCATCACAGTTCAGCCGGGAGTATCGGCGTCTGTTTGGCGCGCCGCCGCGCCGGGACGTGGAGCGTCTGCAAGTCGGCCAGGATTATCTCAGCGCGGCATGACCCCGTGGCGCCGAGGGCTCGGGGAGCCGAGCAGGACGACGCGATAAACGCCTAGCTTGCGTTGATCAGACTGTGCATGCAGTCTGCCATGGCAGTCATTGTGAAAGGCTTGGTGAGAATGGCCATGCCCGGCTCGAGATTTTCGTGATGCATCACTGCCGTGTCCGCATAGCCCGTCACGAACAAAACCGGTAAGCTGGTCAGCCGAGCGCGCGCGGCCTCGGCTACCTGTCGACCGTTCATGCCATTGGGCAATCCAACGTCTGTGATTAATAGATCAACTTGACCCGCCGATCTCAAGACAGCCAGTGCTTCGGGTCCGTCCGAGGCTTCCAACGCAACATGCCCAAGCTCCTCAACGACGTCGACAATCAAGGCCCTGACGAGTGGCTCATCATCGACGACCAAGACCGTTTGCTGGCTTGTAACGCTCATTTTTTCTAGTTCGGGAGCGGGCTCTTCTTTTTCGGGTTCGGCGGTGGCGTGGCGCGGCAAGAGAAGGCTGATCGTCGTCCCGATGCCTGGTTCTGAATCTATTTTGACTTGTCCGCCGGATTGGGTTGCGAAGCCAAAGACCATCGAGAGCCCAAGACCGGTGCCGACCCCGATCGGTTTTGTCGTGAAAAACGGCTCGAAGACATGGTCTTTGACATCCTGAGACATCCCCACGCCATTGTCTGAAATGGTTAGAAGGACATAGTCGCCAGACGGGAGCTGGTGAGCCGCAGCACTCGCAACATCCATGTTGTGGTTGGAGGCCTCGATTTGAAGCTTTCCGCCATCAGGCATTGCGTCGCGGGCGTTGATGCAAAGGTTGAGAAGAACATTTTCCAGCTGGTTCTGGTCAACAAGAGTTGCCCAGAGATCCGACGCCGAAGCAGTCTCAAGCGCGATGGCGGGACCGACGGTTCGCTGGATGAGATCCTGCATGTCACTCATCAGACGCGCAACATTGGTCGGTTTAGGCGCAAGGGTCTGGCGCCGCGAGAAGGCGAGAAGACGGTGCGTAAGTGCCGCCGCGCGCTTCACGGCGCTCTGCGCGCCATCAAGATATTCCTGCGCTTTTTCGGGCCGTCCATCAGCGATGCGCCGCTGCATCAGTTCCAGGCTTCCGGAAATGCCTGCCAGCAGATTGTTGAAATCATGCGCCAGACCGCCCGTTAGCTGACCAACAGCTTCCATCTTCTGACTTTGTCGAAGCGCGGTTTCTGCTTTGATCAGAGCCTCGGATTGTTCCTTTTCGGCCGTGATATGTCGCCCGATCGCAAAAATCTCGTCATCGCCTTGCGCCGCGACCCACTGTATCCATCGATAGCTGCCGTCCTTGTGGCGGAAGCGATATTCGTAAATCGGCAGCGTTCCATTCTGGGCGATTTCGAGTGCGGCCTGGGTGCCTTTCAGGTCGTCAGGATGCGTGAAATCAGTTGCGAAGCGATCAACCACATCCTCGGCCTGATAACCCAGCACGGCTGTCCAGGCTGGATTGATGCGGCGATAATATCCGTCACGAGAGAGCACGACCATGAGATCGGGAGACATTTTCCACATGCGATCCCTCTCGGCGGTGCGCCGGGCGACCTCATTCTCCAGCCGATCGTTCAGCCGCTGAACAGTCAGCTCCGCATTGCGGCGGGCAGATATGTCAGTGAACATGATCGCAACGCGCCGATCCTCAGCATCTCCGAGGCGAAAGGCAAACACATCGAAATGACGCCCCAGGGTTGCCGATTCTTCTTCGAAGCGTTCGGACTGACCAGAGAGGGCAACGCGTTCGTAAACCTGATACCAATGTTCTTCCAAAGCAGGGGCGGCCGCGCGGAGCCATTGATTGAAGATGGATTGTGGAAAACCTGTCTGCTCATAAAATGCGGGGTTGGCTTCCACGACGCGATAGTCACTTTGCCCGTCCGCTGTGGACGGCCGAACCTCAACGACGCAAAACCCGCTTTCGATCGATTCAAACAAGGTGCGATACCTGGACTCGCTTCGCGCAAGCGCCTGCTCGGTCTGACGACGATCTTCAATATCGAGAACCGAGCCAATATAGCCCAAGAAGGAACCGTCCGAATTGAACCGAGGGGATGCGGCGTCGATCGCCCAGCGATAGGATCCATCACGTGCACGAAGTCGATATTCCAAACGGAAGGCAGATTGAGTGGCATTTGCTTCCAGGAAGGTTTGCTCGGCTTCAGCACGGTCGTCCGGATGCGTCGCGTCTAGCCAGCCATAGCCTTGCGCTTCGGCGAGTGTCTGACCGGTGAAATCGTACCAGGGCCGGTTGAGGTACACACAACGACCATCGGGATCCGTAACCCACATCATCACCGGTGATTGGTCGGCCAACTTTCGGAATGAGGCGTCGATGGAGATGGCGTCCTGCCATGCCGTTTCGCCCCCGGACGCGGAACTATGCTCTGACTTCTCGTCGCTGCTGCTCGACACTTTAATAATCCGCTCGTTCACATCCTATGTGCATCCGCATAGGGCTATGGTGTCCCGCTTACAGCATTTTTTTGCGTTTTGGCCCTGATATCACTCTATTTTCGCGCCGGGCGGTCATGACGCTTGATAGGCAGTTTAAGGCGCAAACGACTGGACCGGTTTTTAGCTGGAGCATTTCGCAGGCAGGCTGCGCCAACCAAGCGGTAGAAGCCGCCTTCATCCACCCCGGCCCTGGGGTCGATCCGGTCACGCTCACGGCTGACTATGGTGACCGGCGCAGCAAGGGAGAGAATGGCAAGACCGCGGTGATGCCTATACGCGGGACACACGGGCCTCCCTGTCTTCCTTACGTCGTTTTGGGGGCACTGTAGGCAGCGTGGCGGCGTAGAGACTGAACAGCATGGCGAGCGTCGAGGCAGGTCGCGCCGCTTGTCCGTCTCCCGTCAACGCATCAACGATGCCAAGGGCGAGCGCAATCCAGAAGACTGCGCGGGCAAAGCCGCTCTGTCCGTAAGGCGCGTCCCTACGCAGCCCGAGCGACACGGTTTCGGAGATGGCGATGATCGCAATGAAGATGCTCCAGAACCAGGTCCAGTGCGTCGTGGTGAGGATCACGCCGCAAATCCACAGAAAGGCGCACAGCCGCCCAAAGGCCCATTTGGTGCAGCCGGTCTCCTGACAAATCTTGATGATGATCGGCCAGAAGATTGTCTTAGCCAGCCATGCGTCCAGGCGCTCCACGTCTCGATTCTCCGAAGTTTTTCGAGTTAGCTATGTAAGGCGGGACACGCGGCTACCACCATCAAATAGCTTGTCGCCGAGACAAATTTGAAGAGGTCAATGAACGCAGCCTCTGAACGCTCGTGCAATCTGGCGGTCGATGGCACCAGGATTTCGGTGGCAAAGGCAAATAGTGCCCCGGGGCTTTCACGTCATCAGATGCGCGCTCTTTTTTTAGCCACCGCCTTTGCCTCTGAAACGACGTCGAGCCAATGTTGCTGCTCGTCCTGCGCATCGGCGAGCGCTCGATGTGCAGGTTGGCCATTTGCTCGCCTGACCTCCACGAGCGCGAGCAAATCGGCGATCTCGACATGCAAATGATCGGCCGGAACGACGGGCGCGAGGATGGCTCTGGCCGCCTCGGCCCGGGCTTCTTCGCTGTCACGCAGACGCAGGGCGTGGCGCGGCAGCTTGGCGGCGCGCAGCAACGCGCTCAGCCATTTGCCGTCCCACGAGGGCGCACTGGCAAAAAGATTGTGACCGGAGAGCTGCTCGACCATGCGCCGCGCCACGACATCGTGCGGCGCGCCTTCATCCTGCAGGGTCTGGCGCGTAATATGGTGGACGGCCTGCGCCTCCTCATCCCACTCCGTCCATTGCGGGGCGGGCTGGATCAGATGGGCTTCGCCGGTGCCATCCTCGAAAACCCATGCCACCTCGATCGGATAGCTGAACTTGGAGAGGGACGATGCCTCGAAATCGAGAAAAACGTTCATGGGCGTGGACAGGGCGAGCGGTGTGACAGGGATCATCCTCGATATCAGGCCAAGACGCGCCGTGCGAAGGCGGTCGCCGCGCTGAGGCCGTCCGGCCCTATGCTATGGCCCACGCCCGGAGACATATGCGTTTCCACGGGCACGCCGACCTCGGTCAGCGCGGTCGAGGCCAGTTCCATCGAGCCGAACGGAACGATGTCATCCTGTGTGCCATGAATGAGGAGGACCGGTGGCTTGCTCTGGAGATCCGGCTTCAAACGGTCAGGTGCGACCAGCATGCCAGATATGCCGACGATGCCTGCAATGGCATCTGGCCTGCGAAGCCCGACGTGCAACGCCATCATCGTCCCTTGGCTGAACCCGACAAGCAGCAGCCGGTCGCTTGCTAAGCCGGCCTTGGTGAGTTCTTCAGTGATGAATGCGTCGAGGGCGGGCGCGGCTGCCTGCGCACCCGCCGCACGCTCCGCCATGGAGAAACTGTCGATTGGCCACCACTGGAAGGCGTTCGCCATGCCGGGCATTTGTGAAGGTGCGTTCGGCGCGACAAAGGCCGCGTCCGGAAGTGAAGGCTGGATCATGGTCGCGAGAGAGAGGAGATCGGCGCCATTCGACCCGTAGCCGTGGATCAGGATAACGAGCGCGTTCGGCTTCGAATTGGACAAAGGGGCGAGGCGTGGACCATCCAGCAAATGAGTTTCCTTTCAGCGATAAAGGTGCAGGCCAGACTTTTTCACAACCACACAGCGAAGCCAGCCATATGCCTTTTGCCAGACGTTCGCCATAGCGAGAGGAATATCCAGAGGATATGCTCGAAGACCGGCATCGGACGCTAAGGACGCAGACATGAAGAAATCCGTTCCCCTCCTGTTGATCCTTGCGATGCTCGCATCCTGCGCATCGCACGGGCCGATCGAAGGGCCGGTTCGACTGGGGCAGACTGCTTTTGTCGGCGGGCCAAAGGTTCGGGCTGATCATATCGTCGAGGATAGCCGCTGTCCCGCAGATGTGCAGTGCGTGTGGGCGGGTCGTTTGATCGTGGCGGCGACGGTGATCGGGGGTGGGTGGACCAAGCAGGTCGAACTCACACTGGGCGTGCCGATCGACATTGCCGATGGCAAATTGACCTTGGTGAAGGCGGTGCCGGCCCGCCAGACGGATAATCAGCAGAAAAAGCCGCTCGCATATCGTTTCACATTCGATTTCCAGGGTGGGCTGTGACAGTGATGCCGACGATCCTGCCCGACGTTCAGACGGCATCATGTTGCATCGCTTGGAGAATAGAATGAAGCTGAACCCGCGCTTTGCCCTTTTCATTGGAATTGTGATGCTCGCGGTGGGCGCATTTATGAGTTTCGGGAACGCGCCGCCCGCCGCCGATCCCGCGAGCGCCGCAGCGTGTCGGGAGAGGTTCAGCGATCAGGGCCAAGAGATGCTGGATCGTTGCGATGAAGCGGCATTCGCGACGGCGATGACCGCGACCGACGCCAATGATGCAGCCGCCTCGATCAGCGCCAGCAACAATCAGGAGATTGGCGGCAATGCGATCGGCATGTTCCTCCTCGGCATCGGACTTGTTCTCACGCTGGCGGGGGCTGTGGGCTGGGCGAAGCAATCTCGCGACGGGGCAGGGGCACGCGGAAAATGATGCAGGGCTGTGGGACAAGTCCTGACAGGCAGCTTGGCCGAGCGAACAACCTCACCGCCAATAGTCCAGGCGATCAGTGCGTCACCAGCGAACAAAGTTCATACGGGCTGGTGACCGACAGCCGATTATATGCGCGGCGGCGATAGGTCAGGACAGAGGTCTTTGCGATTTGCAGGTCGAGCGCGGTGGCCTCCACACTCATGCCGATCGCAGCGCGGGCGCAGACCTGGCGCTCGCGATTGGTCAGGCCGGTAAAACGGCTGGCGAACCGGTCCTCGAACTGCTCGACTGTGAGAGGAGAGGGTGTAAGCCCACGTTTGCGATTTTGCGGGAGCATCGGCAGGGCCAGGCAGGCGAGGCCCACCAGAGCACGCAGTTCATCGTCGCCGAAAAGGCCTTCGCTTTCATGGCGCGCAACGGTCATCACCCGCCATTCTTCATTGCCGCGCTGGATGACCGACACGCGCTCGACAATACCGCAATTATCGAAAAATCGGCGCCGGAACCCGGCGGACGCGATGTCGCTGGGGCGGACGCGCAGCAATGCCAGGTCCCGGCAGACCGGAGCGGCGCGATAGGCGTCCCACATCGGGTCCAATCTCAAATAGCGATCAAGATAGGCCGGCATGAGCTCATCGAGCCCTGGCTCGCAGTGAAAATATTGGAGCGAGCTGTTATCGCGGTCCGTGGCCTCGAACAGGTAAAGGCGTCGCGCACCTCCGGTCAATCCGCGCAGGGCAATGCGAACACTTGATCCAAATTCCTCGGTGCCGACAGTCGCCAGCAGGCCTTCATACGCATGTGAGAGATTGGACGGCATCTGCCAGTCCTTGATTTGCCTGATTTCCGACACCTTGCTCTCCGCTCCCTTCGACCTTGATCTCAATGAGAGACCTGGCCTTTATATGCCTTTTCCCATGAACGCCCAATCACGATTGTCCTCTCAAGAGAGGACGAGATGACGCTTGTCACGCTTGGAGAGGACAGACGCTTTCGACAACTGTGGCCAGAGACGGAGCGTATCGAAGTTCAGGGAGCGCGTTTGGCCATGTTTGCCGGCAATAAGTTCATCATCACCGTCGCCCTTAACGGGGGTATGCAGCAGGATCGCGACGGCGCGATCATTCCCAAACAGCCCGATGAGATCGGCGAGGCGGCAGCGCGCTGCTGGGAGGCGGGCGCCGCGATGGTCCATGTTCATGCGCGTGACAAGGATGGCAAGAACAGCGGCGACAAAGGCATTTATGCCGAGATTATTCAGGAAATCCGCAAACGCAGCCCCGTGTTGATCCAGACGACCAATGGCATCGGCGTGCGGCGCGATGCCGATACCGGCCAGTTCATCTGGCCGACCGATTCCGAGCGGCTCGGCCTGCTGGAGATCGAACCCCGCCAGGACCTGTTCGGCATCGCTGGCGGCTCGGCGGATTTTTACAATCCGGAGGGCGGCTACCACAATGAAACGCCCTATGTGAACTCCCCCGAGCTTTTGCAGCGGACCATCCAACGGGTCTATGAAATGGGTTCGGCGCTGGAATATGAGATTGTCGAGGCCAGCTCGATCCATCGCTTGTTGCGCTACGCCAGCGAGGGCCTGTTCGATCGCGACCGCGAGAATATCTGGCTGCTGCATGGCGGCGGCTATGGCGCTGTGCCCGCCATCGCGCGCAACATCATCTTCAACATCGAGGAAGGGTTGCGCTATTTTCCAAAGGCGATTGTCGGCGTGACGTCGACTGGGCGGGATATGTTCAAGATGGTGACCCTGGGTTTGTCCATGGGATGCGATCTGGTCCGCATTGGGTTCGAAGACGGTATCCATTTGCCCGACGGCTCGGTTGCCAAGCATAATCATGATATGGTCGCGGCAGCCGTTACCATTGGTAGCTTCTTCGGCATGGTGCCCGCGACTGTTGAGGATGCGCGATCGCGATTTGGGATCTGAACGCATGACGACACGGGCCGTGCTTGTTGCAACGCCATTCCTGCTCGACCGACGCGCCGCATGGGACGAAGGCTATGCGCTCTATTCTCCGGCTGATGTCGCCGACCCGGCGATTGCGGCGCGGATTGAAGTCATCGTAACGGGTGGCGACGCGCTGGATATGGCGCTGGTCGACGCGCTGCCCAATCTTGGGCTCGTTGCCTGCTTCTCGACAGGCTATGCTGGCGTTGATCACGCCCATCTTGCCCGGCGCGGCATTCCGCTCACGACAGCGGCAGGGGTGAACGCTCATGACGTTGCCGATCATGCGTTCGCCCTCTTCCTGGCGCTGTGGCACCAGATTCCCCGCAACGACCGCATAGTGCGCGCGGGTGGCTGGCGGGATGGTCAGCCGCCGCGACCATCGCTGCGCAGCAAGCGCGCCGGGATCGTGGGGCTGGGCCGTATCGGGCGCGCCATTGCGGATCGGGCCGCAGCATTTGGCATGGAGGTTCGCTGGTGGGGACCGCGTGACAAGCCGGATGCAGGCTATGTGCGCGCCGAAAGCCTCATCGAACTGGCTAGTTGGAGCGACGCCCTGTTCATCGCCAGTCTGGCCGTGCCCGAAAATGCAGGACAGATTGATGGCGCCGTGATTGGCGCGTTGGGCCCGGCGGGCCTGCTCGTCAATGTCTCGCGCGGCTTCCTGATCGATGAGCCAGCCCTGATCGATGCGCTGCGGCGCGGGACGATCGGCGGGGCGGCGCTTGATGTATTTGCCGACGAGCCCACCGATCCATCGCTCTGGGCAGGGCTAGACAACGTCGTGCTGGCCCCGCATCTGGCTGGCTATACGCGCGAGGCAGGGCCTGACATGATCGGCCAGTTGCGCGAGAATGTGCGGCGCTTCTTCGCTGGCGAGCCACTGCTCTCGCCGGTGTCCGCCGCTTAGGTCGCGTAGCCGGGCGAAGTCTTGTCCAGCATGGAAAGCAGCGCCTGCCATTCGCGGTCGACGACAGCCTCACCGCCTTCGAACGCCTTGGCCATGACAGCGCAATCCTCCGGGTCGATGAAGCTGAGCTGGCTCTGTGGATCGGTGCATTGGGACAGGCTGGCAACCTGCATGCGGCAGGCGCGCTCCAGATAATAGATGCGGGAAAAAGCCCCGCGCACGGTTGGGCCGACGACGAGCGGGCCATGATTACGCATCATCAGTATGTCGGCCTGACCCAGCGCCTGCGGCAGGCGGGCGCGCTTTTCCTCACTGTTGAAGAGGCCGCAATAGTCGAGATAGGCAGTCTTGCCGTAGAAGCGCAGTGCATGTTGGGTGAGTGGCAGCAGGCCATCGCGATAATTGGCAACGGCGATCGTCGCCTCGCTGTGGATGTGCATCACGCAGGCCGCATCTTCGCGCGCCAAATGCAGCACGGAATGGATGCAGAAACCGCCACGACTGATCCCAAGGCCGGTCGGATCAGAGATGATGCCGCCAGTCGGATCAACCTTGACCATGTTGGAGGCCTGCGCGTCCCCGAACAGGTGGCCATAGGGCAGCAACAGGAAATGCTCCTCTTCGCCCGGCACGCGCATCGAGAGATGGGTGTGGATGAGGTCGGTGATGCCGAGCCAGTCCACCAGGCGATAGGCTGCGGCTAGATCAACACGGACGGCCCATTCCTCAGGCGAACAGTCTCCTGCCACCCGCGCCTGCAGCGACGAGGTGATGATGTTGCCCGGTTCGGCGCCGTCCTTTTCGGGGACAGTCACAGCTTCGTTTCCTCGCCAGCCAGCGTGCGCTTGAGCAGAGCCATCGCACTCAGGGCGCGGGGCAAGCCTGCATAGGGGATCGTCTGCAGCACGATCTCCTTGAGCGCCTCCGGTGTGAAACCAAGATGATGCGCATTTTTGAAATGCAGCGCCACGCCATGCGCGCCGCGCGCGATGAGCACGGATATGCAGATGATTTCGCGCTCGCGCAGCGACAGGCCGGGGCGTGCCCAGATTGCTCCGAAATTGGTTTCGTTGACGATCCGCCAAAGATCTTCGTCAAGCGCGCGCACGCTCTCATTCTCGCCCCAGCCCATTTCCTTGAGCACCGCCAGTCCGGCTTTCTCACGGTCGTTCAGTTCGTCAGCCATGATGTCTTTCCTAAGCTCGGATGCACAAGTTCGGGGCGGCTGGGCCGTCCGCCTGATCAATTTGCCTTTTGGGGAGCTATGCCGAATGGCCGACACCGGTCTGTCCACACCCAAGAGGACAGATGGACCCAAGTGCGTCGGCGTGGCCCGGCGCTGCGCGATCCTGTCCTGCTTTGAGAGGACATGAGCATTGGCCGCTATCCGCCAAGATCGCGGCAAAGGGGAAGGATATGATGAATGACCCAATGACTGCAGGTGAGCCAAGTGATCGGGGAGAGGGCCTCAAGGGCAGGACTTTCGTGGTTATCGCGATATGCGCCGCCATCTATTTTCTGGACGGGCTCATCCACACCGTGCTCGGGCCGATGGCGCCGGAAATCGCACGCGATCTGTCACTCCAGAATGCGCAACTGGGGCCGATCTTCTCGGCGAACCTGATCGGTCAGACGATCGGGCTGATCGGTTTTCCGCTGCTGGCCAATCGGTTCGGGCACCGTGCGGTCATGGTGCTTGCAGTCATCGGTTTTGGCGTGGCGCAAGCCGCGACAGCCTTGGCGCACAGCGGCAACGAGCTGTTCGTTTATCGGCTCGTAACAGGCGTTTTCCTCGGTGGTTGCCTGCCGAGCTGCCTCGCCATTGTCACCTTCGTCGCGCCGTCGGCCCGCCGTGGCCTTGCCGTGACTTTTCTCTTCACCGGTTATGGCGCGGGCGCTACGGTTGCCGGCATCGTCGCGACCGCGTTCATCAACTTCGGCGGCTGGCGGGCGGCGAGCGTGTTTATCGGCGCGATCTGTCTGGGCACGGCATTGCTGGCCTGGTTCTGGCTGCACGGCGTTGATCCGGCTCGGCCAGCCGCGGGTGAGGCGCGCAACACGCAAAAGGCGAGGGCGGTGGACATCGTTGCGCCGCGCCTTCTGCTCGGGACCATCATGCTCTGGCTGCTGTTCATCTCGATGCTCACGATCACCTATTGCCTCAGCTCCTGGCTGCCGACGCTGCTCGTGCAAGTGGGTTATGATGAGGGCTTTGCCGCCCTGTCCGTGACCGTATTTTCACTGGGCGGGATTATCGCCGCGCTCGGTGTCGGCGTCCTGATCGATCGGTTCGGGGCGACGCCCGTCCTGGTGATTTTCCTCACGCTCGCGACGGCCCTGCTCTGGGCGACGGGTCAAGTGCTTGTCAGTGCATCGCCTACCGTTTTGATGGCGCTACTCGGCACGGGCGGCTTCTTCTTCCTGGGCGCCTATGGCGGCGTGAACGTCGTGCTGGCCAGCTATTATCCGCCAAACTTGCGCGCAGTGGGGATCGGCTGGACCAAGAGCATCGGGCGGATCGGCACAATCATCGCGCCGATCCTGATCGGCTATTGTCTGGCAGTCGGCATCGCCGAAACAACGATCATGTCCTTGTTTGCGCTGCCTTGCATGACTGCCATCGTGGCGCTCCTCGTCATCAAGGGTGCGAACCGCCAGCCCTAAACGCCGAAAGCCCGGCGACGACCCTCGACCTTGGCCCGGTCAACGCCTCAGAGGCGCGATCTTGTCTGGATCAGCGCCTTTCGGGAGCTTCTGCAGGTAGGCATAAATGTCGGCGGCTTGCTGATCGGTCAGCAGATCGAGGCTGTAGCGCGGCATGGCGCGCACCGGCTTCCTGATCTGCGAGATGAAGAGGAAATAGGGCAGCGGCGCCGGTGCGATCCTGGGTCCGGCAATGCCGCCGCCATGACCAATCGTGCCATGACAGGTTTGGCAGCCCGCATCCATGAAGGTCTTGCGTCCCTGCTCGGCATCGCCCGGAGGCGGCGGTGCTGGCAGGGCGAGCGCGGGAGACAGCGCAAGCAACAGGGTGATGATGGTGGTGACTGGCTTTGCGGGCATGCTCATCGTCCTTGCGACACGATGTCGATCAGGGCTGGCTCACCCTTGGCGATAACATCGAGCGCGCGCTTGATCGCGGCGCGCAATGCGCCGGGTTCCGTCACGCGCTGCGCCGCCATGCCCATGCCGCGCGCGATTTGGCTGTAGTCGATATCGGGCAACACATTGCCGATATGCGCGCGACGAATGCCGCGATTGCGCTCCCCGGCCTGCTCCTGAATCTTCATCACCTCCTGATGATAGCCGCCATTATTGTGCACCAGATAGAGCAGCGGAATGCTGTGATGGGCGGCAGTAAACAGCGCCCCGGGCGCCATCATCAAATCCCCATCACCGCCGAAGACGATGGGCAAGCGGCCCTCCTTCTGGTGCGCATAAGCTGCACCCACGGCAGCACCCGGCAGATAGCCGAGGCCCATGCCGCCGGAATCACCGATAAACTGCCAATGATGTTTCGCGTCCCAAAGATGCTTCGGCCAGCTGCCCTCGAAATGGCATCCCCCCACGATGGCCCACGGCTTTTCGCGCACCTGATCATACACCTCGGCAAAGACGCGCGCTGTCGTGATCGGCTGGATATCCCAACCCAGGGTGGATGCCTCTCGGGACCGCTGCAACTGCCTGGCATGTTCTTCCGCCCATTTCTCGCGCCGGTTCCCGATGGCATTGCGGCGGTCGACGGAGAGCGCCTTGCCAACCTCCTCGATGAGCGATGGCAGCGTCGCCTCAGCATCCCCCGCGATGGACATATCGAGCTGGGGAAAGGCCATGAAGGCCTGATAATTGCTCTTCAGGTAGAAATCATAAGTGCTGATGCTGATCGTTTTCGCGCCAGTCAAACCGCGTATGGCCCCAGCGATGTCCTGAACCTCAAGCGCGAGAACCAGGTCGGCGCCGCGTGTCGCGGCACCACGATTGGACGATTGATTGAGCGGGTGCCGCCAGGGGAAGTTCATCCGCCCACCAATGTCGATCACCGGAGCGCCCAGCAGTTCAGCGAGCATGATCATGTCCGCCAGCCCCTTGGCTGAATGAATTGCCCGGTCTGCCATGATGACCGGCGCCTGCGCATCAACCAGCAGTTTGGCGATCTCGCGGACGGCGCCCAGCTCGGCTTGCGGCGCGCTGATCTGCGGTTTTATGATCGGCTTGGGAGCCTTGCCTTCAGCAATCTCGCTTTCCTGCAAATCGACATCCACGGCCAGCACAACTGGGCCGTGGGGCGGCGTCAGCGCCATTTTGTAGCATCGCGCCAGAGAATCCATGAAATGGTCCAGGGTGCGCGGCGTTTCATCGAACTTGGTGAAGTCCCGGGTCAGCGCGGGGCCATCACTGACGCCATGCAGCCAGTCCACATAGCCTCCCCGCGCATCCGGATTGGTGAGGGATCCGGTGATCGTGAGCACGGGCGCCCGATCGCACCACGCGTTGTAAATAGCCATCGAGGCATGCTGCAAACCCACTGTGGAGTGCACCATCGCGGCGGCCAGCCTGCCCGAAGCCTTGCCATAGCCGTGCGCGAACGCGATCGAGATTTCCTCATGCGTGACCGTGAACATCTCCAATGGTCGATCCAGCAACATGCCCCGATTGACGATGGATTCGTGCAAGCCGGAGAATGAATTGCCGGGAATTTCTGCAATGACGTCGATATCGAGGGCACGCAGCGCATCGACCATATAGTCGCTGCCATAAAGCGGACGGCTGGAAACGGTCGGGTCCGCAGTCATCATTTTTGCGGGCGCGGTAACAGCGCCCTGGACGAGACCGGCACTCTCATATTCAGCATGGGGAATGAGTGGGATCGACGCGCCCTTGGCACGGGCCTTGGACAAGCCCTGCGCGCCACGTGCCGCACCCGGGAGAGCTGCGACGGCAAGACTGCCGAACGCCATCCCTTTGAGGACGTCTCGCCGTCCTGATTTTCCCGATGTTCCGCTCACAGCGCTCACTCTCCAACAAAGATATTTGTCGGAACGTTAGTCCTCCCTCCAGCAACCGTCTGTGGTCGGACGAGAGGACAGGTCTCGCCGCCTTGGGGACAAGAAGAGCGACGCCATTGTCATCTAGCACGCGGACAGACCCGCTCTGCCGCGCCCATTAGTCACCATCGCTCAAACAATAATCAACGGGAGTGAGAATGATGCTGAGGATGTGGGCCATTTTCGGATCGATTGCCGCCATGCAGGCGGTGCTGGCCGCACCCGCAATGGCACAGGCAGATGCTGCCACGGCAGGGGCCGACGGCCTGACCGACATCGTCGTGACCGCGCAGCGCAGGTCTGAAAACCTTCAAAAAGTAGCGCTTTCGATTACTGCAGTGTCGGGAGACGAACTGCTGAAGCGCAGCGTCAGCCAGGTCGAGCAACTCGCCGCGCTGTCCCCTGGACTTCAGGTGAACGCTTCAGCTGGTCCCTATGCCTCCTTCTCGGTGCGCTCCGTCAGTTCTTTGAGCGGGAATGCTTTTGCCGACCCAGCCGTCGCGGTGAACATCGGCGGCGTCTACCTCGCCACGCCGACTGTGATGCACGGCCTTTTCTACGATCTTGAGCGCGTCGAAATCCTCAAGGGGCCGCAGGGCACGCTCTATGGTCGCAACGCAACAGCTGGCGCGATCAACATCATTCCACACAAGCCAGAGTTCCGGACTGGCGCAAGCGTTTACACTGAAATCGGCAATCTTGGCCGTATGAATGTCGGCGGGGCGCTGAACCTCGCCGCCTCCGACACGCTGGCATTCCGGATCGCAGGCCAGAGCGTCAAGCGCGATGGTTATATGAGCGACAAGACATCCGATGATGATGGCGAGGCGGTGCGCGCCTCGATCCTGTTCCAGCCGACGCCCCAGCTTTCGATCCTGCTGTCCGGCGATTATGCGCATCAGGGTGGGCGTGGCCCCGGCGCGACCATCCGCAAGGAATGCGCAAAGCTCGGCCGGACCGGCGGCGCCTGCTTCGTCGCGGACCCTTATATGGGTATTACTGATCTCGCAGGTCAGTACACCTCCGTCGGGGAAGCGCCGCCGACCCGCAATCAGTACATCCGCGGCGACTATTATGGCGCGGCGCTGAACATTGATTATGAGATGGCGTTCGGCACGCTGACCCTCCTTGGCGGCTATCGCGAAGCCGATAACGCCTATCTCGGCACCGGCACCAGCTGGCAGCTGCGTGAAACCCAGAAGCCAAAGCAGACGTCGGCCGAATTGCGTTTGGCGTCCAATGGCACCGGCCCGCTGAAATATGTCTTTGGTCTCTACTATCTCGACACCAAGATCGATGCGCGCGCGCAAAGCGAGAATCAGCAGCGCAGATCCTTCAGCGACAGCGATACGCACAATAAGGGCTGGACCTGGGCTGCGTTCACGCAGATCACTTATGCGCTCACGGACGCTTTTCGTTTGACCGGTGGCCTTCGCTACACGGAAGAGACCAAATCCACGAACAGTCAGCGCTACTCGCTGCCGGGCGTTTCCGGCCCGGATCCGGTCTTCACCACGCCGCCAGGCGGCACCCGGGACATCGCCCTGAATGAAAAGCGCAGCTGGAGCCAGGTCAACTGGAAAGCCGGCGTGGAATTCGACGCGACCGATCGCAACCTGATCTACGCAAATGTCTCGACCGGTTTCAAGGCGGGCGGCTTTTACTACGGGCCACCAGGATCCACCAGCTATGAACCTGAAAAGGTCATGTCTTACGCGGTCGGCACGAAGAACCGCTTTGCAGACAACAAGATCCAGCTAAACCTGGAAGCCTTCTACCTCGACTATAAAAACCAGCAGGTCTCCTTCGTCAAACTCGTCGGGCCGAGCGCCGTGCTGGTGACCGAGAATGCCGGTCGCTCTCATGCCTATGGGCTGGAATTTGAAAGCCAGTTCCTCATCGGGAGCGATACGCGGATCGGTTTCGATGGCGCGTGGGTGAAGGCCTCTTACGACGAGTTTTCATACAATACGATCTCGCCGCCCAGCGCCACGTCCTTGTGCAGGGTGAGAGGTCTCACCGTAGACTGCTCCGGCCTCACGCCGATCCGTTCTCCGGAATGGACGTTGAGCGGCTCGTTCGACCAAGGGTTCCCGCTCGACAATGGGGGCCGTCTCTTCGTGGATGGTCGCGGCATGTACACAGCCGATTTCTACGCATCGACCAATTATCAGATCGAAACGCTGACGAACAAATCCTTCCGGGCAGGTTTCGGCTTTGGCTATGAAGCGCCGAGCGGCGTTTTCCGTGCGCGCGCGTTCGTCGACAACGCCTTCGACGAAACGACGATCGCCAACGCGACCGTCAACACCAGCTACGCCCAGAATAATATCGTCGCCATCAACCTCATGCCGCCGCGCACCTACGGCATCCAGCTTTCGGCAAAATTCTAAGGGGGATTGGTTCATGATCAACGAGGGACGCCGAGATATCATGCTCGGCCTTGTGGCGGGCACATTGGCGGTGGCGCCATCGCTGCCAGCAGCGGCCAAGGAACCCGAGGGGCAGACGGTCAATGATAAGGAGAAGGCCGGTCTGGCCATTCTCGAAGAGTTGGGATGGGGCCATAATGAGGAGACACGCGCGCTTGACGAGGATCTCTGGCGGATCATCACCGAAACCAATTTCGGGACGATCTGGGCTCGGCCCGGCCTATCCCTGCGCGAGCGAGAGCTGGTCTGCATCTCGGTTCTGATCGCGCGCGGTGCGCACGGCGTCGCCATGCATTTCAAGAACGCCCATCATGTCGGCTTTACCGCAGAGGAGCTGAAAGAGGTCGTGCTCCAGACGATCCCTTATGCCGGCTTGCCGCGCGCACTCAGTGCGATGGCGTTGCTCAAGAGCACATTGGGCGGCGCGAAACCAGAATTGTGAGCCTGTTCCAGCCAGCATTGGGCGCGATCAGACTGCGCGTGGATTTCTGCTCATGAGGGCAGGAAGGTGAGGGATTATGGAAAAAGGAACCGCCGGGCCTCAGGCGGAATCGATCTGACCATATAGACGTTCCCAACATGAGGATGTAAGGGGCCACCTCTAGCGCAGGCCTCTTACGGGTTTCCGGTCTCCGCTGGTCCGCCGAGCCCGATAGAGAAGGATAAGCGCTATGGCGTGGCTCATCCTCGGCGTCGCCGTTGTTACCGAAATCATGTGGGCGTTGAGCTTGAAATGGGCGTCGACACATGTGTCGATCCTTTCATCGAGCGTCCCTATCATCCTTAGTTTTGTTAATATGGCCCTCCTTGCGCTCGCGATGCGCGGGTTGCCCGCCGGAACCGCTTATGCGGTTTGGACGGGGCTGGGCGCAGTCGGCGTAACCATCTTTGGCGCCATACTGTTCAAAGAAACGCTGAATGGGGCACAGATTGGCTTCATATGTCTGATCATTGTTGGCGTCGTCGGCACGAAGATGTGCGCGACGGCCTGACTGTTTTGGCGCGCCGCGATGATAGGAGATGGACGTTCGCGATTGCAGCCATGACTTGGGCCAGCTTCCTTCGGATGTTCGCAAGATCGCTTGACTGAAACTCTGATCACCAATGTCTCGTGACCTTAGGGCCAGCCTCTAGTCCTGGTTGTCCTGAAGAACTGGATAGGGGGTCTTCAGTCTCCGGTTTGGATCCACATCAACCTGGTGAGCGATTGAAGGGAAGGCTCGCTGTGCGCAGTTTTTTCGCTCGCAAACTTTGCAGCCCGCGCCAATCGGCGTGGCTGCGGTCAAGTCGTTGAGGTCAAGCCCCCGGGAATAAATCAGCCGATGTGCATGCCGAATATCGCAACCAAGCCCAACCGCGAAGTTTTTGCCTGGGACCCCATATCGCGGACCAATATGTGAGACCGTACGGGCGATCCACAGATAGGCGCGTCCGTCCGGCATTTGTGCGACCTGTCGCAAAATCCGCCCCGGACGTGAGAATGCCTCATGGACATTCCAAAGTGGACAGGACCCGCCGACCCTTGAGAAATGGAAATTCGTCGCGGATTGCCGTTTGGATATATTGCCCGCGCGATCAGCACGGACGAAGAAAAATGGCACGCCGCTCGCTTCAGGGCGCTGGAGCGTCGAGAGGCGATGGCAAATCGTTTCGAAGCCAACACCATATCGAAGGGATAAACGGTCGATATCATAGTACACCGCTTCTGCAGCAGACAGAAATTCGACATAGGGAAGAATGAGAGCGCCCGCGAAGTAGCTAGCGAGTCCGACGCCTGCGAGACGGCGAGCTTCCGTACTTTCAAGCATTTCAGTCCCGACCAGCTGGTCGATTGCGTCGCCAACCACCAGAAATTCAAGTTGCGTGGCCCTCAGAAACGCCTGCTGGCCAACGCTCAGTTCGCTCGAAATCTGGAGGACCCCGGTCGTTGGATCAAAATCGCGTTGCATATCGATCAGGTCGGTCAGCGACACCATGATGCCGTGTCGCTGTTCGAGCCAGCTGATCAATCCTGTATGAATATTGCGGGGGTGGAACTGTGCTTCAAGCGAGAGGCGCTCAGCGGCTTCGTCGATTGCACCGAAATAGTTGCGATGCGCGTAAAAGAAGTCGCGCACTTGCTCAAATGGCTGCTTCGCAGCGCTATCGACTGTCCATCCGTCACCCAGTTCGGCGGCCATTGCCTCTCCCTGCTCAACAACGTCGCGATACCGCCGATGGATTGCAATGAGAGACCGCCCAATTGCGGGCATATTGACAGCCAATTCTCTCAGTTCGGCCAGTGAAGCAGTCTCTCCCGTCTCACCAATGACATCTCGCATTTCCGTGATCAGTCGTGCCTCTTCTCCTTGTGAGAATGGCTGAACGTCGATCCCAAAAAGCGTGTTGAGTTTCAGGAGCAGCGGGATGGTGAGAGGTCGGTGATCATTCTCAAGCTGATTTAAATAGCTTGCGGAAATGCCGAGGGCTTGGGCCAGCTCGATCTGCTTGAGCCTGCGCTCTTCACGTAGCCGTCGAAGCCGCACTCCCATGTAAGTTTTTCGCATGTCAAAACTTCGCAAAATTAACAAAACTCATCCGGATCACTTACATAATTTCGCTAATCAGTCACTATCCGCAGAACCAGAATCTGCGTATTGTGCAAATATATTCAATGTAGCGAGCGTCTCGGACAGTTCATCAGGAGCGATGCGACCGGCGCTTCGAGCCTAGCCAGCGTGTTCGCCGCGCGCTGCTCGACTTGTTGAAGCGTGTCACAAGCATTGTCGGTTTAGAGAGGTTGATCCAATGAAGACCCACCAAGTCCGCACCTATAAATCCGCCGAGCCACTGGCGCGTGAGGATCAATTGGCGTGGAAGCTTGCGGCGGTGGCGACGGACCCGGTTGCGGTGGATGCCGACGTGATCGAGATGATCGGCAATCGGATTATCGATAATGCTTCGGTTGCTGCGGCATCGGTCGCGCGTGGACCGATCTGCTCGGCGCGGGCGCAGGCGCTCTGCCATCCGGGCAAGCCGGGCGCGGCGGTGTTTGGCCTTGGCGGCGATGTGACCGTCAGCCCGGAATGGGCGGCTTGGGCGAATGGCGTTGCGGTGCGCGAGCTGGATTTTCACGACACGTTTCTGGCCGCGGATTATAGCCATCCCGGCGACAATATCCCGCCGATCCTCGCGGTCGCCCAGCATAAGGGGCTGGATGGCGCGGCGCTCGTTCGCGGCCTTGCGGCAGGCTATGAGATTCAGGTCGATCTGGTGAAGGGCATTTGCCTGCACGAGCATAAGATCGATCATATCGCCCATTTGGGCCCGAGCGCGGCGGGCGGCATCGGCGCGCTGCTCGGCCTCTCGACCGAGATCACTTATCAGGCGATCCAGCAGGCGCTGCACGTCACCACCACCACGCGCCAGTCGCGCAAGGGCGAGATTTCGACATGGAAGGCCTATGCGCCAGCCTTTGCGGGCAAGATGGCCATCGAAGCGGTGGATCGCGCCATGCGGGGGGAGGGGGCGCCATCGCCAGCCTATGAGGGCGAGGATGGCTTTATCGCCTGGCTGCTCTCCGGCCCTGAACATGTTTACGAGGTGCCGCTGCCGCAGCCGGGCGAGCCCAAGCGCGCGATCATGGAAACCTACACCAAGGAATATAGCGCCGAATATCAAAGCCAGGCGCTGATCGATCTGGCGCGGCGCATGGGCCCGAAGGTGGGGGATTTCGCCAAGGTGAAGTCCATCCTCATCAAGACCAGTCACCACACCCATTATGTGATTGGCACTGGTGCCAATGATCCGCAGAAGATGGACCCAACCGCGAGCCGCGAAACGCTCGACCATTCGATCATGTATATCTTCGCCGTCGCGCTGCAGGATGGCGGCTGGCATCATGTGAAAAGCTATGCGCCCGAGCGCGCGCAGCGGCCCGATACGGTGGCGCTGTGGCACAAGATCAGCACGGTGGAAGAGCCGATCTGGACCGCGCGCTATCATATGGCGGGGGCGGAGAAGGCCTTTGGCGGGCGCGTCATCATCACGATGGAAGATGGCAGCGTGATCGAGGATGAGCTGGCGATTGCGGACGCCAATCCGCTCGGCGCGCGGCCCTTTGCACGGGCGCAATATGTGGAGAAATTCCGCACGCTCGCAGAGGGTGTCATTGCGCTGGAAGAGCAGGATCGCTTTTTAGCGCTGGTCGATCGGCTGCCGGAGCTGAGCGCGGCGGAGGTCCGCCAGCTCAACTTCGTGGTGTCAGCCGATCAACTCGGCCCACAGGCACCGTCAGGCATTTTTCTAAACCCCACGTCACCCCGGACTTGATCCGGGGTCCCGCTTCCTGCGCGACACGACAAGGATGATCAGAGCATGACCGAGCAGCCCGCCTTCAAGCCCAAAAAATCCGTCGCGCTTTCTGGCGTCCCGGCAGGCAATACCGCGTTGTGCACGGTCGGGCGCACCGGCAATGATCTGCACTATCGCGGCTACGATATTCTCGATTTCGCCGAGCAGGCCGAGTTCGAGGAAATCGCGCACCTTCTCGTCCACGGCGCTCTGCCCAACGCCGCAGAGCTGGCCGCCTACAAGACCAAGCTCAAAGCCCTGCGCGGTCTGCCACTCGCCGTGATCGAGGCGCTGGAGGCGCTCCCTGCAGCTGCCCACCCGATGGACGTCATGCGCACCGGCGTCTCCGCGCTCGGCTGCACGCTGCCGGAGAAGGACGACCACAGCCTCGCTGGCGCACGCGATATTGCCGACCGGCTCATGGCCTCGCTCGGCTCGATGCTGCTCTATTGGTATCATTACAGCCATAATGGCGTGCGGATCGACGTGCAGACCGATGATGAGAGCATCGGCGGGCATTTCCTGCATCTGCTCCACGGCGTGGCCCCCAGCGAGAGCCATGTGCGCGCCATGCACGTCTCGCTCATTCTCTATGCCGAGCATGAGTTCAACGCCTCCACCTTCTCCGCGCGGGTGATTGCGGGGACGGGGTCTGACATGCACTCGGCGATCACCGGTGCCATTGGCGCGCTGCGTGGCCCCAAGCATGGCGGCGCAAACGAGGTCGCCTTCGAGATCCAGCAGCGCTACGCCACGCCCGATGAGGCCGAGGCCGATATCCGCCGCCGCGTCGAGGCCAAGGAGGTCATCATCGGCTTCGGCCACCCGGTCTATACCGTGTCCGATCCGCGCAATGTGGTGATCAAGCGTGTCGCCAAGGCGCTGGCGGAAGAGGCTGGCACGATGAAGCAGTTCGACATTGCCGACCGAATCGAGACGGTGATGATGGACGCCAAAGCGATGTTTCCCAATCTCGATTGGTATAGCGCGGTGAGCTATCATCTGATGGGCGTGCCGACCGCGATGTTCACGCCGCTCTTCGTGATGGCGCGCACGTCCGGCTGGGCCGCGCATGTGATCGAGCAGCGCATCGACAACAAGATCATCCGCCCGAGCGCGAACTATACCGGGCCGGAGGATTTGGATTGGGTGCCGCTGGGAGAGCGGAAATAACCTCCCACACGCCGTCACCCCGGACTTGATCCGGGGTCCCGCTTCCTTGAAAGGCTTGGGTGTGCGGCGGAAAAAGAATAGCTGGACCCCGGATCAAGTCCGGGGTGACGTTGAGTTGTTGTTCGCAGTCCGCCTAAAAGGCGAGCTAAGATAAGAGGAACCACCATGCCCTATCTGATCGCCGATGATCTGCCGCACGAGAATACGGGCAAACGCTTCCGCGCCCTGCTCGACGCGCCCGGCATCCTGCAACTCCCCGGTGCGCATAACGGCCATGCCGCAATACAGGCGCGCAATGCCGGGTTCGACGCGCTTTATCTCTCCGGCGCGGCCATGACGGCTTCGATGGGCCTGCCCGATCTCGGCATCATCACCGTCGATGAAGTCGCCTTCTTCATCCGCCAGATCGCACGCGCGTCCGGCCTGCCGCTGCTGGTGGATGGCGACACCGGCTATGGCGAGGCGCTCAATGTGATGCACATGGTCCGCACCTTCGAAGAGGCAGGCGCGGGGGCGGTGCATCTGGAGGATCAGCTGCTCCCCAAGAAATGCGGGCACCTCAACGACAAGAAGCTCGCCAGCGCGCATGACATGGCCGCCAAGGTCGCCGCCGCCGCGAAGGCCCGGCGCGATCTGGTGATCATCGCCCGCACCGATGCTGCCGCCAGCGAGGGGCTGGAGGGCGCCGTCGCCCGTGCGAAGCTGTATATGGAGGCCGGCGCCGACGCGATCTTCCCCGAGGCGCTCAATACCGCCGAGATGTTCCGCGCCTTTGCGCAGGCCATGCCGGGCGTGAAGCTGCTCGCGAACATGACCGAGTTTGGCAAGACGCCCTTCTTCACCGCCAGCGAATTCGAGGCCATGGGCTATGCGATGGTCATCTGGCCCGTCTCCTCGCTGCGCGTGGCCAACAAGGCACAGGCGCAGCTTTACGCGGCGATCAGGCGTGATGGTGGGGCGCACAATATGGTCGATCAGATGCAGACCCGTGCCGAGCTTTACGAGACGATCGGCCTGCATGATTATGAGGCGCTGGATGCGTCCATTGTGAAGACCATCGTGCCTGATCAGATCTGATGCCCGCGCGCTGCATCGCCGATCTGCCAATGTCTGAGCGTGGGGCCCGTTGCCCGGTCCTTATCGTGAGGTCATAATCGGTTGTCGCAAATCAGCAGATGGTCTGGATCGGTTGCTCGATCAGATCGCGGAATGCCGCAATGAAGCGTGCAGCGGCGGCGCCATCAATTGCACGATGATCAAAGCTGGCCGTTGCCGTCATGATTGTGGCCAGCGCGATGCCAGCATCGACCTTCCAGGGCTTCTCGATCCCCGATCCGATGCCCAGGATCAGTGCCTGTGGTGGGTTGATGACCGGGATCATCTCGTCGATTCCGTACATGCCCAGATTGGATATGGATGCGGTGCCGCCTTGATACTCGTCGGGCAGTAGCTTGCCGTCGCGCGCCTTTGTCGCAAGCTGTTTGCTCTGCTCGGCCAGTGCCGACAAAGACAGGCTGGCGACGTTACGGATCACGGGGGTGATTAGCCCGCCTTCGATCGCCACTGCCATCGCGATATCCACGCGGTCGAAGCGATACATCTCTTCACCTGCGAACTGCACATTGACGTCGGGTTCGCGCAGCATAGCCAGCGCCATCGCCTTGATAACCATATCGTTTACCGAAAGCTTGACACCGCGTGCCGACAAGCTGGCATTCAGTTCGCCACGCAGATTGAGCAGCGCGTCGATGCGGCAATGCACGGTCAGGTAGAAATGCGGCACCGACTGCTTGGATTCACTCAGGCGGCGCGCGATCGTCTTGCGCATGCCGCTCAGCTTGATCGTTTCCCTAGGCACGCCCGCTGGTGGCGCATATACGATGGCGGTTGCTGGTGCATTGGTAACCTCCTGCGTCGGCGCCGGCGCAACGATCAAGGGCTGGAGGCCCAGGTCCGCCTTGACGATCCGACCACGCGGGCCAGTGCCGGCGATGCCGAGCAGCGACAGGCCTTTGAATGCCGCGATACGGCGGGCCAAAGGCGTGGCGTTAACGTCACTCTTGTCTGCCATCGCGGCCACCTTGGATGCCAGCGCCTCTTTTGTGGCATGGGGCGCGGGTGGCGGAGCGAACGATTGGGCCGCCGCCATTGGCGCAGCGGCCGCAGCGTAGGCCACGTCAAGAATGCGCGGCGCGACTGCCTCTCCTGCTTCAGTGAGCAAAGCAATGACGGTGCCTACTGCAACATCCTCGGTCCCCGCGGGCACCGAGATCGACGCAATGACGCCTTCATCGATCGCTTCGAACTCCATCGTCGCTTTATCGGTCTCGATCTCTGCGATCAGGTCGCCCGGTCTGACCGCATCGCCTTCCTTCACCAGCCATTTGGCGAGCGTTCCCTTTTCCATCGTAGGTGAAAGGGCGGGCATCTTCAGTTCGATTGCCATCATCAATTCCCAATGAAATGTTCGGCGGCGGCCTCGACGATGGCGTCGGCATCCAGCCTGTAGGTGCGATAAAGATCGGGCAGGTCGCCGGTCTGGCCGAAACGGTCGATACCGAGCGGACTGACCCGCATGCCCTTGACCCCGCCTAGCCAGGACAGCGCACCGGGCGATCCGTCGATCACAGTGACAAGCGCCGCGCCGGGCGACAATTCCGACAGCAGCGTTTCTGCATGGCAGGGCGCATATTCGCAGCCAGTCCAGCGCGCCGACCTCTGCGCCGACCAACCGCGATGCAGCAGATCGGGGGAGGTGACATTGAGCAGCCCCAACCCTGGCATATCTTCGGTCAGTTGCTCCCATGCCGCCATCGCCTCGGGCGCGATCGCCCCGGTGAAGACGATCGCCGCTTCTGCATCGGGACCGGGCTGACGCAGCCAGTATCCGCCTTTCAGCGCGTCTTCTTCCCAATCGGCGTTGGCGCGCTCGACCTGCGTGATCGTGCGGGTCGATAAGCGCAGATAGACTGAACTGCCGTCGGGCTTCTGCATATGATCAAATGCATAGGCCATGATCAGCGCGACCTCGTCGGCAAAGGCCGGCTCGAAATAGGTCAAGTTCGGTTGGCCCATACCGATCAGTGGCGTGTTGATCGACTGGTGCGCGCCGCCCTCTGCGCCAAGCGTCAGCCCGGACGGCGTGCCGACCAGCAGAAAGCGTGCATCCTGATAGCAGCCATAGTTGAGCGCATCGAGGCCACGCGCGATGAACGGATCGTAGACGGTGCCCACTGGCAGTAACCGAGTGCCAAAGTGCGGTGCGGACAGGCCGAGCGCCGCAAGCATCAGGAAGAAATTATTCTCCGCAATGCCCAGTTCGATATGCTGCCCAGCCGCGTTGCTGGCCCATTTCTGCGCCGACGGGATTTTGGCCGCATGGAATACGTCCGTCAATTCCTGGCGCCGGAACAGTCCGCGCCGGTTGACGAAGCCCCCGAGGTTCGTGGTCTGGGTCACGTCCGGAGCCGTTGTGACGATGCGGTCACCGATCGGATTGCCTGGCTGGGCAAGATCCATCAGGATGCGGCCGAAGGCGCTTTGCGTCGATTGTTCTTCGCCATCGGGCACCGGCAGCCGCGACGGGATAGCGATCGCTTCGGCTTCACGCTCTGGCGGCGTCGCAGCGAACGCGCTCTTCTTGATGAAGGCATCAAGTTCGGCCGCGACATTGTCGCCCAGTCCCGCATAGGGGTTCCATTCGTCACCCTCGGCAATGCCCAAGCTGGCCCGCAGTTCGGCGATTTGCGGCGGGTTCATCATACCCGAATGGTTGTCCTTATGCCCTGCCAGCGGCAAGCCATAGCCTTTGATCGTATAGGCGATGAACATGGTGGGAACGTCATCGCCGCTGGCACTGTCGAATGCCTCGGTCAGCGTCTCTACGCAATGACCGCCAAGGTTCGTCATCAACGCTGCCAACGCGATATCATTGAAGCTTTCCAGCAGTTCGGACACATGTGGCTTGTCGCCGATGTCAGCCATCAACCGGCTACGCCACGCCGCGCCGCCCTGATAGGTCAGTGCTGCGAAATCGACGTTCGGGCACTCGTCGATCCATTCCTCCAGGCTCTTGCCGCCAGGCCGCTTAAAGGCGGCGCGCTGCAGCTTGCCATATTTGAGCGTCAGAACCCGCCAGCCGCAGGTTTCGAAAATATCGTCGAACCGGCGGAACATGCGGTCTGCGGTTGTATGGTCGAGTGACTGGCGATTATAGTCGACGACCCACCAGCAATTGCGGATATTGTGCTTATAGCCTTCGATTAGGCACTCGTAGATATTGCCTTCGTCCAGTTCAGCATCGCCCATCAATGCGATCATGCGGCCAGCGTCCGCTTCTGCCACCTGACCATGCGCGATCAGATAGTCCTGCACCAGACTGGCAAAGGCGGTGATGGCGACGCCCAACCCCACCGACCCGGTTGAGAAATCGACGGGGATCTGGTCCTTGGTACGCGAAGGATAGCTTTGCATGCCGCCCAGACCGCGAAAGCGCTGCAACTGGTCAAGGCTCTGGTTACCCAGCATATAATGGATCGCATGCAGCACCGGTCCCGCATGTGGCTTGACCGCCACCTTGTCCTGCGGGCGCAATGCGTGGAAGTATAGTGCCGCCATGATTGCGGTCATCGACGCGCAACTTGCCTGATGCCCACCAACCTTCATGCCGTCGCGCTTCTCGCGGATATGGTTGGCGTTGTGCACCGTCCACGACGAGAGCCAGCGCAACTGCGTATCCAACTTCTCCAGCGCGTGCACAATATCCTGTTTAGGACCGGAAACGGCGATCTTCATCGTGAAAGCTCTCCAAAACTCAGTGCCGAGTCATAATTGGATAGCAGCGGCACGTCCTTGCGAAGATTGCCGAAAATCCGTATTATATTGGCAGATATGTTCCAGCAGACACGACTGAAAGACATGATATGCTAATTGCCGATCTGGATGATATTGATCGCAACATATTGTCCCATCTTCAATTCGATGGACGGATGACAAACCAGCATCTTTCCGAACAGGTTGGCCTTTCGCCCAGTCCCTGCTTGCGGCGTGTCCGCTCGCTTGAAGATAATGGTGTGATTACTGGTTACGTCGCGCTCGTAAATCCGGCGCCGATCGGACTGTCGGTCACCGCCTTCGTCCGCATCCGGCTCGACCAGCAGGACGACAGCCATCTCGCTTTGTTCGAGGCTGCGGTCGCTGGTTTTCCCGAAGTTATGGAATGCTATCTGATGACCGGAGAGTCCGACTATCAACTGCGCGTTCTGGTCGGATCATTAGGCGAATTTGAAGATTTTCTGCGCCACAAGCTGACCAAGATTAAAGGCGTTTCCCAGGTGACGACCAGCTTTGCGTTGCGTCCCGTCGTCTATCGAACCGCATTGCCGGTGTAGAAGACCGAGCCGGCGTCCTATCCTGGGCATCGCGATCATGGAATTTCGAACAGCCCCGCCGCTCCCATGCCCCCGGCCGTGCACATCGATACGACGACATATCGCACCCCGCGTTTGCGACCCTCAATCAAGGCGTGACCCACCAGCCTGCTGCCGGTCATGCCAAAGGGATGACCAACCGCGATTGCGCCGCCATTCACATTATACCTGGCCGGATCGATGTTCAGATGATCGCGGCAGTAGAGGCATTGGCTCGCAAAGGCCTCGTTAAGTTCCCACAGGCCAATGTCTTCGATCTTGAGACCTGCGCGTTTCAAAAGCTTCGGAATAGCAAATATCGGGCCGATGCCCATTTCGTCAGGTTCACAGCCCGCAGCCTGAAAACCGCGATAGATGCCCAATATCTCTTTGCCTTCGGCTTCAGCCGCGCGGCGCTCCATCACGACCTGGGCGGAGGCGCCATCGGAAAGCTGGCTGGCATTGCCGGCGGTGACATATTTCCCCTCCTTCACGACCATACCATCCTTGAACACTGTGCGAAGGCCCGCCAGGATTTCGGTTGTCGTGCCTCCCCGAATGCCCTCGTCCTGAGTCACTGTGACCTGTTCGATCCCCGTCTGGCTTCCCTCCTTGTCATATGTCGCCTTTTCGACCGTGATAGGCACGATTTCCTCTGCAAACGCGCCGTTTTGCAGTCCCTCATAGGCGCGTTGCTGGCTCATCGCCGCAAATTCATCCTGCGCCGCCCGGCTGATGCCATAGCGATCTGCCACGATCTCGGCGGTTTCGATCATCGGCATATAGGCGTAGGGCTTCTGGTCGGTGACCGATCGGTTAATATACGGCTTGGGTGCCTGCTGCGCTGTCAGCGTGATTGATTCCATGCCACCGGCCAGCGCAACATCGATATCGTCGGCCATGATCCCGCGCGCGGCCATCGCGATAGCCGTGAGGCCGGAACCGCATTTTCGATCCAGGCTGAACGCGGGCAACTGGATCGGCAGGCCGGCTGCGAACACACACATGCGGGCCAAATTCGCGCCCTGCGTGCCCCATTGATTGCCGGCACCATAAAAAATGTCATCAATGCGCTCAGGGTCAATCCCGGCTCGTTCTATGGCCGCCTTCATGACGTGCCCGCCTAATATAGGCGCCTCGGTGTTGTTGAAATATCCTCGATTGGCCTTGCCGATGCCGGTACGGGCGGTGGAAACGATGACGGCTTCCCGCATGAAATTACTCCAATTTCAGTTATGGTCTCAGAAGGCGGCAATGCCTGTAATCGCGCGGCCCAAGATCAGCGCGTGCACGTCATGCGCACCTTCATAGGTGTTGACCGTTTCCAGATTCATCAGGTGCCTCATCACTTGATATTCGGCCGAGATGCCATTGCCGCCATGCATGTCGCGGCTCATGCGCGCGATATCGAGAGCCTTGCCCACATTGTTGCGCTTGATGAGCGAAATCATCGGCGGAGCCGCACGATCTTCATCCATTAGCTGACCGACGCGCAGGCATGCCTGTAGGCCAAGGGCTATTTCGGTCGCCATGTCAGCCAGCTTTTTCTGGTACAATTGGGTTGCCGCCAGTGGTCGGCCGAACTGGTGGCGATCCAGTCCATATTGGCGCGCAGCCCCATAGCAAAATTCGGCAGCGCCCATCGCGCCCCAACTGATGCCGTAGCGCGCTCTGTTCAAACAGCCAAACGGCCCTTTGAGACCCTCAATATTGGGCAGGAGTGCGTCTTCCCCAACCTCCACATCGGCCAGAACGATCATCCCTGTGATCGACGCCCTCAGAGACAATTTGCCTTCGATCTTAGGGGCTGACAGTCCTTTGGCGCCCTTTTTCAATATGAAGCCACGGATCGCCCCCCCATGCGCGTCCGACTTCGCCCAGACAACAAAAACGTCAGCGATCGGCGCGTTGGAAATCCATGTTTTGCTCCCCGATAATAAGTAGCCGCCATCGGTCTTGCGAGCACGCGTGGTCATGCCACCGGGATCGGAACCGGCGTCGGGTTCGGTCAGGCCAAAGCAACCGATCCATTCGCCCGACGCCAGTTTTGGAAGATAGGCATGCCGCTGCTCTTCCGAGCCATAGGCATAGATGGGGTGCATGACGAGGCTCGATTGCACGCTCATCATCGAACGGTAGCCGCTATCGACACGCTCTACTTCCCGCGCAATCAGGCCGTAGGAGACATAGTTGGCGCCCACTCCGCCATATTCCAAAGGCAATGTTGGGCCCAATAGGCCAAGCGCCCCCATTTCCTGAAATATGGCAGGATCGGTTTTTTCTTGCTGAAATGCGTCAATGATACGCGGCGCAAGTTTTTCCGAAGCATAGGCCCGTGCCGTGTCGCGGATCATCTTTTCGACGTCGCTCAGCTGATCATCGAGGAGAAAAGCATCGTCATGGTCGAAGTCAAACACGTGAAATTTTCCCTTTGGTACGCGAGGAAGCACGCTTTTGTGGTCCCGTCTTACGTCTCGGTTCAGGTGAACGGCTAAATTTGCGAAAACTCGGCCTTTTCGGACATGTTCTCACCATCTAGAGTTGCGTGATTCCGGTTTTCGCCAGTCTCAGCCGCAATCAGTCTTTCAACGATACGTCGGCATCGGGTGCCGGCGAAATCCGTCTGGAGGTACAGCGGCTTCAGGGAAAAAAACTCCTCCCCCTCCATGTAGCTTTGGCATGCAAACATCATTGGTTCGTCTTCGGTGGTGAAGGCATTTGTGATGATCGCCCGCGTCTGCTCGTCGATCGCGCGATCATCAATCAGGCGATTGCGCGTGTGGATCCAGAAATAATGCGTCGATGTGGTCGAGGCGGGCGTGATCAAATGCGCGTTGCGTGTGACCGCTCCGGTATCGGGGTCAGTGCCATTTTCCGTCATGGCTAGTCGTTGGCGGACCGTTCCCGGTGCTATCCACTCGATATCGGAATGGTAATCGCCAGCCGCTCCATCGAAATACAATGCCTGACTGGATGGCGTCGGCACAGTCCGCATGACCGTGTGCACGGCGACCGAGCGGTCGCCTGCTTCATAGGTCGAGTGGCGTTTTGCCCGGGACGGCGAAAGCGTGCCAGCATGGATATAGGCCGCGTGGCTGAGGTCCAGAAGGTTGTCGAGCACCAGCTGGTAGCTCACGTCCATCTCGATATGGCCGCCTACAAGCGGCCTGTTCCCCCGATCCACCAGCAGCAGGTCGGGAATGAGGGAAGGATCGGCATCCACGGGATTGCCCATCCATATCCAGACCAGTGCGCCGCGCTCCTGGACGGGATAGGCCGGTACTTGGGCAGCAGCAGGTATGCGCCCATCTCCATGGGGATTAAAAACGCAACGACCGTCCATCCCGAATTGCAGGCCATGATAGGGGCATTCAATTCGGCCATCGGCCAGCGTGCCCTTGTGCAATGGAGCGAAGCGATGCGGGCAGCGATCACCGATGGCTCGTGGCATGCCATCTCCATCTCGTAAAAAAAGAATTGGTTGGCCGAGGATGTGGCGAGCAAAAGGCTTAGCGAGTTCATTGCCAAAAGCTGCGCAATACCAAGCGTTTTTGATGAACATCCGTCTCTCCCACAAGCTGCGCTTTTCTTATCGCGGCATGCCATAGCTATCATTTTTCGCTTAAAGCGCAAGAAACAAGTTGCAAATTGCGAAAATGGCATGCCATATGAAGGCGTCGCCCGGAGAGGTGAGTTTTATGGAGGGATGAGTAATGGCACCTACTGGGTCAGCTAGGCGTGCAACATGGATGCTTATGGCGAGTGCAGCCAGTTTAGCGGGTTGGACAAGCGGCGCATGGGCAAACGACGCTGTTGCGGAACAGGAGCCACAGGCTAACATCGCGCAGTCGTCGGACGCTGAAATCGTTGTAACGGCCAACAAACGCTCTGAAAGCATTCAACGCGTACCAATCTCCGTGGTTGCTGTCGCACCTGCAGTCATGAAAGAGGCTGGCATCCTCAGCACCGTTCAGCTGCAACAAACTGTGCCCGGTATCTCGTTTGCACCATCCGGGGAGGCCAAGCTCAATAGTTTTTACATTCGCGGGGTCGGCACCTACGCGTTGGCATCTACTCTCGAGTCATCTGTGGGGGTTGCGGTCGACGGCGTTCCGCTGGCCAGAATTGGCGGCAGCATTTCTGACATTGTCGATGTCGAACGGGTCGAAGTCCTCAAGGGACCACAAGGTATGCTGTTCGGAAAGAACGCGACGGCCGGCCTTATCAACCTTGTATCCCGGAAGCCCGAATTGGGCGAAAATAGCGGGCAGGCTAATCTCTCCTATGGCTCTTTTAACGAGCTGAACGCCGATGCAGCTATAAATCTTGCGTTGGGCGAAAAGGCTGCATTGCGCATCACTGCCTGGCGTTTTGGGCATGACGGATTTGTGCAGGGGCTGGACGGTCGCGATTACAACGATAAAAACAGCTATGGAGCGCGCGTCGGCCTGACAGTAGAGCCTAACGATTCACTCCGTGTTACCGTCATGGGACAATTTGATGGCCGTGACGAGCATGGCACGGCTTTCACCTACCGCAGATTTACGGCGACACCGCCTTTCGGATCTCTCGTGGAAGCCTGGGAAACGTCCCGGGGCGTGGTGCCATCGGACCGTAATCTTGTTGCAGACCCCGGACCGATCCCGCGCGCATCTGCATCCAATTATTATCTGACCGGGTTGGTCGATCTGGATCTGGGCGGTGGTTATTCGGTCTCGTCCGTAACGTCTTATCGTAAAGTCGATACTTCAGGACAAATGGACCCGTGGCTCTCCTCTTCGCCGCTCGTTCGCCTGATACGACTTTCAGACGATGAAGAATATGACCAGTTGACGCAAGAACTGCGCATCGCGTCTCCTGTCGACAGACCACTCAGCTTTGTAGCCGGGCTGTTTTACTATGATTTCAGTGTCAAAGACGTCCAAATTCAGGAGTTCTTTGGCGTCCCTGTTCCGGGCAGTTCTCAATACGCCCGACGCAATACAGTGACAAATACGCTTCGTAATATCGCGGCGTTTGGCGAAGCGACGTATCGTTTCACGCCCGCTTTGCGGGTCATTGGTGGCATTCGAGTGTCGAATGACCGCACGACGGGTTCTTTTGACAGAGCAAGGATTGGAACGGACAGCGGTGTCGTGCCAGCCAGCAACGCGGTATTTGCTTATACCCCGAGGCCGATCAAATATGATGCGATTTCTTACCGCTTCGGCGCTCAGTTCGACGTTGCGCGCGACGTCATGCTGTATGCCACAGCCTCAAGGGGGTATAAAGCACCGGGCTTCAATTTGACGCAATCGCTGTCGGCCGGGTCTATCGTCAATGGCACGCGTGTAGATGCGGAAGTAGCCAAATCCTATGAGATCGGCATCAAATCCCAGTTCTTTGATAGGCGCCTCACGGTCAATCTGACTGCGTTTAATTCCATCTTCAGCAACTTCCAGACGACCGTAGGTTTACCCGTATCTCCGCCCGTTTTTGTTATTCAAAATGCTGGCGAGTTGAAGTCGACCGGCGTCGAACTTGAAATTACCGCGCGTCCCATCACCGGCCTCAGCTTTGGTCTGAACGGCGCTTATGTAGACGCGCGCTACACAGATTTCGACAGCGCGGCTTGCTATCCTGGCCAGCCTACAGCGCCCGTTGGTAGCCCGCTTTCGCCCGGTGTTTGCGTGGGCGGTGTTCAGACGATGAACGGCTTCCCGCTGGCGCAGTCTCCCAAATGGAGCTTCAATGCTTCCGCACGATATGAAGCTCCGATCAGCGAGGAACTCAAAGCGTTCGTCGGCGGCAATTATTCCTACAGAAGTCGCACCGTATACGAAGCCAACCGCAATCCTGGAGAAGTGCAGGATGGTTACGGCTTCTTCAATCTGAACATCGGTGCCGCTGCAGTAGACGATCGTTGGACGATCAGCCTTTACGCCCGCAACCTCTTCAAAGAGCATTTTGTGTCGCGTGTTCGGCAGAATTTCAACAGCTTCTATCAGTTGCCTGCGTATGAGGCACAGCGCCGGTTCGGCGTGCAGCTATCGGGCAAGTTTTGAGCCTGCAGTTTCCTCCGCTAAAGACGCCATGGTCATTCGCAATGGATGATCATGGCAGGAGCGAAATTATGTCGACGCGGGTTGAGGCAGTCACGCTGCAATTACGGGAAATGATCGTGAACCGGCAGCTTCCGCCCGGATCACGCGTACCCGAACGCGATATCGCTGCCACTCTTGGCGTATCGCGTACCCCTGTCCGCGTCGCTCTTGGTATATTGGAAGCAGAGGGACTTGTTCGAGGTGAGGCGAACAAAGGTTTTGTCATCAATGATTTTAGCATTGAGGACGTCCTTTCCGGGTTCGATGTACGTGGAGCGCTGGAAGGTCTGGCCGTTCGCACCGCTGTCGAACGCGGGATTAGCCAGGAGGCGTTGGAAACGTTGCAGCGGTCTGTGGACGAGGGCACGCACCTGGTTGCAACGGGCCTCTGCGATGTGGACGATATGCGACGCTGGTCGGTCGCAAATGGTGAATTTCACCGCGCGATCATCGAAGCGGCGGGCCTTCGCGCCCTTGAGAGCGTCCATGCTTTCATGTCGCGAATGCCACTGGTTGCCCCGATCGCCATCCTCTTCACCAACGACAAGCGTGACGATGCCCATGCCCGCATGGTCGATGCCCATAGTGACCATGTTCACATATTGAACGCCATTCAGAATGGCGAAGGCGGGCGCGCAGAATTTCTGATGCGAGAACATGCTCACCGCTCGCGCGACCACCTTGCCCGATTATTAAAATCCACCGCTACGGCAGAAGTCCCCGTCGTGAAACGGAGACGATTGAGGAAACCCAAGAGCGATGTCGAATGAAACGCTTGATCTGCTTATTACGGGTGCGGGCCCAGCTGGACTTCTTGCGTCCTGTATCGCTTCCAAGCTCGGGCTTACGCACAAGGTCATAGAGAAGCGGTCTGGCCTGCACACGGAACCATCCGCTCATGTCCTCAAAACACATACGATGGAATTATACCGTCGGATTGGCGCCGCAGACCGCATTTCCGCTCTTGGCACGCCGGTTGAATTACAACGGTGCATCGCATGGTGCGAAACTATTGCCGGGCTGACCTATGGACGCCTCGACCTGACGGGTAAGAAGGGGCGTGTTGCGCGATTTACCGATATCAGTCCCGTCCACTCAGAAAATCTGCCCCAAAGCCTTCTGGAACCTCTGCTTCATGCGCGCGCGGTTGAATTGGCCGGCGGGGTGGATCCCGTAACCTTCGATGCCGCCTTCGAATCCTATCGCGACCATGGGGATGGCGTTACGGCCACTATCTCCACGCAAAGCGGCGAAAAACATATTCGCGCGCGCTATCTGATCGGCGCGGATGGAGCTTCCAGTCGCGTGCGCCGCGCAGCCGGCATCCCGATGGAGGGGCCGCAACTCATTGCGCAGTTCCTGGCTATCCATATCAAATCCGACATGCGTCCATTTCTTGAACGGAATCCGGGCGTCGTTTTCTTTGTTCGCTCAGTGGGGCGTGAAGGCTTTTTCATCATGCACCAGCCGGTTGGCTCGCAGGTGTTCATGATGCGCTACGACCCTGCCGTGACGCCGTTCGAAAGTTTCGATGAGGCAAGCTGTAAGGCGATCATGGATGAAGTCATGGGCGCACCGCACGATTATTCTCTGGCTGCTATCGATCGCTGGGCGATGTCGGCCCAGATTGCTGGGCAATATAGAAAAGATCGTGTTTTCCTGATCGGTGACGCTGGCCATCGCTTTCCACCGACCGGCGGTCTGGGTCTTAACACCGGCGTAGAGGACGTGGAGAATCTAATATGGAAACTCGGCGCGGTGCTGCGTGGAGAGGCGGACGAGTCCCTGCTGATTAGCTATGAATTGGAATGCCGACCCATAGCTATCCGCAACAGCCAACAATCGGTCAGCAATCATAGCCGGACGAAAGAAGTCGAACTAGCGCTTGGGGTCGAGGGAGGCGATGAAAGCTTCCAGACTGCAATCGACGAATTGACCTCGTCGCCATCACATCCGCGTCACGCCGCCGTGCAATCGGCGATCGATGCGCAGATCAGCCACTTTGCTTTTCTTGAGCTGGAAATGGCCGCTGTTGCCAAAAGCGGGGTGTTCATAAAGGCTGGACGTGCCGTGCCGCTGCCGGTGCCAAGTGAAGAAGGTTACCAGCCCTGCTTCCTGCCGGGCCATCATGTGCCGCATCTGTGGGTAGAACCAGGCCGATCGACCATCGACTGTCTGTCGTTCGATCGGTTCACCCTGTTCGTTCCCAAGAATGATGCCGAAATGTGGGAGCGGGCCATTGCTGTCTTGCCGCCCGGTTTGATGGGCATCACGCTCGTGCCACTTGATGGGAGCGCATCATCACCCCGAGCAAGTGCATCTGATTATTGGGGTGGGGAGCCCTTCGCCTTTCTCGTGCGCCCGGACGGCAGAATAGGCTGGGTGGAACCTGAAAAAATGCACGACGCACAAGCCGAGCTTACCGATGCGCTGGAGACCCTTCTGTCGGGGACCGTTACAAACACTGTGGAGGCGCTATGACCGACCGGATCAAAGAAGATATGCAGGCTGTCGAAATTCGCGAGCATGACGGGCATTTCGACCTCGCGCCGACGCATCGGCCAGTGCCCGAACCTCAAGATGACCAAGTGTTGATCGCTGTGCGCGCGGCGGGGGTCAACGGTCATGACGTGCATCAGATCCACAATGGCGGACATCCGATCAAGCCCGGCGAGACCGATTTGCCGGGACTGGAGGTCGCGGGAACCATCATCGCCAAGGGCAAGGATGTGGTCCGGTGGAATGTAGGGGATCGGGTCGCAGCATTGCTGCGCGGAGGTGGCTATGCCGAATATGCCGTGGCGCCTTCCGGCAATTGTCTGCCCGTGCCAGCGAATTTGAGTTGGGCAGAAGCAGCCGTTCTGCCGGAAACCTTTTTTACTGTCTGGAGCAACGTCTTCATCGATGCCGGCCTTGCGCCTGGTGAAAGCTTCCTGATGACCGGTGGGACGAGCGGCATCGGCGTCGCGGCGATTCAGATCGCTTCGAATCTGGGTCATCAGGTCTTTGCCACCGCGCGCGGTTCCGAAAAGGCTGCGATTTGCGAAAAGCTCGGAGCGGTCCGCGGTATCGACTATGAGACCGAGAACTTCGCTGATGTCATCATGGCGCAGACGGACGGGCAAGGCGTCGATGTGATCTTGGACATTGTCGCGGGTGATTATCTGGAAAAGGATATTGCAGCGCTTGCCGAAGGCGGGCGGCTCGTCTTTATCGCCGGTGCACGCGGCTTTCGGTCTGAAATCGATTTGCGTCAGTTGATGCGTAAACGGCTCCGCGTGGGGGGCAGCCTGCTCCGCCCTCGCAGCGACGCTTTCAAGGCGAAGGTAGCTGAAGCGCTGGAAGAGCGCGTCTGGCCATTCGTTTCTTCAGGGCAAATCCTACCGATGCTGGATCGGACTTTCCCTCTGTCTGAGGCGGCCTCAGCGATCGCATGTCTGGAACAGCGGCATCATATCGGAAAAGTCGCGCTTCTGGTTGGGGAAGAGTGATATGTCGCGCGCCATCCGAGCACCTACGGCACCATTGCCTTCTGCAATGACGCCTTTGCGCGCTGCACTGTTGGTTGTTGCGCTGATGCTTGCGCTCGCCTTGTCGTTCGTCGATCGACAGATACTGGCGCTGCTTATCGATCCGATAAAGAGCGAATTGGGGCTGAGCGACACTCGGTTCGGTGTGCTGCAAGGGGTGGCATTTGCTCTCTTCTATATCGGATTTGGCATTCCCTTAGGCCGACAAGCCGATCGGGGGAACAGGCGCAACCTGATCATTTTCGGCATCCTTTTGTGGAGCGTGATGACGGTCGCCTGTGGCACGGCGACGTCCTTCATATCATTGTTCGCCTGGCGGGCCGGGGTCGGCATCGGTGAAGCGGCCCTGTCGCCTGCCGCCTATTCCATGATTACGGATGCCGTTCCCAAACGCAGGCTCTCGCTGGCTTTGGGCGTGTACAATATGGGCGTGTATCTAGGGTCCGGCATTGCGCTTCTGGCGGGTGGAGCGCTGCTGAAATGGCTTGCTACGCTGGATCTGTCGGGCCTGCCGCTGCCATCGCCGGAACCTTGGCGCATGGTCTTCCTATGCGTCGGCGCGCCCGGTCTGCTTATGGCGTTGTTGATGTCGCTTTTGCGCGAACCCACGCGCACGCATTTCGACGCCCATGCCGATACGGCTATGCCGACGATCGCGGAAACGGTGCGCTTCATTGCATCGGAACGCAGACTATTTGCCGGACTCATCCTCGGTTTTGCCTGTCACAACACGTCTCTTTATGCGCTGCTTAGCTGGATACCAGCCTTTCTAGGCCGACATTATCAACTGGCGGCCGCTGACGTAGGCCTGATGCTTGGCCTCTCCACCATGATCGGTGGCGGGATAGGTTTAGTCCTTGGCGGCTTGCTGAGCGATCGACTGTTCCAGGCCGGGCGGGGCGACGCGCCGCTGATCGTTGGCATCACGAGCGCATGCGGCATCGCCATAGGCACCGTGCTGACCATAGTTGCCGGGAATGCGCATTTGTCGGCATGGGCATTTGGTCTTACGATGATCTTCGTTGCCTTGCCGATCGGGCCCGCGTCTGCTGCGTTGCAACTGGTTGTGCCCAACCGATATCGCGGCCAGGTTTCGGCCTTCTATCTCGTTTCGATCTCACTGGCTGGATTAACCATAGGCCCGGTCGTTCCGCCGCTCATCAGCGACTATCTGTTTCATTCACCTGCACGTGTTGGGGAGGCACTGATGCTGACCGTTTGCGTTGTAGCCGTCCTGTCGATCCTACTATTCCTCGCCGGTCGGCCCGCTTACGCGCACCGTTATGCGATGATCCATCAATCGAATATTTCCGCGAAAGGAGAAGATCAGCCGTGAAACTCATTAGTTACATCCATGAAGGGCAGGCTGGCTACGGCATTCTGAACAACGATGGTATCGTCGATGCGGCGTCGCGGCTCCCCGAAAATGCTGATCTTGCCTCATTGCTTGAGGATGTCTCACCTCTTCGGAAACTGGCGGGCTTGCCTGCCGATCTGGATTGGGCCGATGTGACCCCACTTCCTCCGATCCCGCATTCCCACAGGATCATTTGTGTGGGCCTCAACTATAAGTCACATATCGCGGAAACTGGCAGCGCCACGCCGCAATATCCCATTTTGTTTCCCCGCTATCCGTCCTCACTGGTGGGTGCGGAGGCCCCGCTGATCCGACCGCATGTGTCGGAGCGGTTCGATTTCGAAGGTGAACTGGCTGTCGTGATCGGGCGGCGGGGCCGCCATATCAAGGCAGAACGCGCGCTGGACCATGTTGCGGGATATGCCTGCTTCAACGACGGATCGATCCGCGACTTCCAGAAACATACATCCCAATTCATGCCCGGCAAAAATTTTGATCGTTCGGGCAGCTTCGGCCCGTGGCTTGTGACTCCAGATGAAGTGGGCGATGTCAACGCATTGCAACTTACAACGACACTGAACGGCGAAGTCGTCCAGCAAACGGGCATCAACGATCTGCTGTTCGGCGTGGAAGCGTTGATCGCCTACATGTCTCAGATCTGGGAGCTTCAGCCGGGTGATGTCATCGCGACAGGAACGACCGGCGGGGTGGGCTCCATGCGCCAGCCGCAATTGTGGATGAAGCCGGGCGATCGCGTGGATGTCGTTATCGACAAGCTGGGCACCTTGTCCAACCCCATTGCTCAGGAGGACGCAGCATGACCTCTCCCATCCGAATGGCGCACATCGTATTTCGTACCAATGATCTGCCTGCCATGCAGAACTGGTACTGCGAGGTGCTGGAAGCGCATGTCGTTTTTGGCAACGCGCAGATTGCGTTCATAACCTATGATGAGGAGCATCACCGCGTAGCGCTGGTTGCGGTCGAACCGTTTGCGCCACGCCAACCCGGTAAGACGGTTGGATTCTATCATGCAGCCTTTACATACAAGGGATTGCAGGAGCTGCTGGATACCTATGATCGGTTGGTGGTTAAGGGGATCAAGCCGTGGCGGACCATCAACCACGGGCCGACGATCTCCTTCTATTATGCCGATCCGGACGGTAACGACATCGAACTTCAGGTGGATCGTTTTGCCGATGCGCTCGACGCGCAACAATGGATGATGGGTGAAGCATTCTCCAACAATCCAATCGGCTTGGAAATTGAACCTGCCGACATTCGACGGCGACTGCGATCTGGAGAGCCCTTCGAATCCATCATGCGCCGCGCAGACGAGGTGCTATGATCAACAAATGCTGCGATGACGTGCATGAGGCGCTTGCGGGGGTCGCTGATGGTGCCACCATATTAATCAGCGGGTTCGGTGAAGCCGGCAACCCGACAAAGCTGATCCACGCCCTGATAGATCAAGGTGCGCGCGAGCTGACGGTCGTTAACAATAATGCGGGCAATGGCGACGTCGGTCTGGCACGTCTGATTCAAAAGCGACGGGTCCGCAAGTTGATATGCAGCTATCCTCGCAGCCCCCTCGGTTATGTGTTCGACGATCTTTATCGTGCGGGGCAGATCGAATTGGAGGTGGTGCCGCAGGGCACGCTGGCTGAACGGATACGGGCGGGAGGAGCCGGCATCCCTGCCTTTTATACCCCTACGGCAGTTGGTACGGATCTGGCGCATGGCAAGGAAGTGCGTGAATTTGACGGCCGCGCTTTCCTGATGGAGCGCGCCATTCGGGGCGACGTCGCCCTGATCAAGGCGGAGGCGGGCGACCGCTGGGGCAATCTGGTCTATCGAAAGGCGGCACGTAATTTCGGGCCGGTGATGGCCATGGCTGCCGATCGCACAATTGCCCAGATCCGTCATTTCAAAGCACTTGGAGATATCGATCCGGAGTCGGTCGTGACGCCGTCGATCTTCGTGCAGAAAGTCGTCTGCGTACCCAACCCCATCAGCGAGCGGGACTATCTGCGGCAATTGGAAAGTGAACGGGCATGAGCGGATGGACGTTGGACCAGATTGCCGCGCGCGCTGCGCAGGACATAGAAGAGGGTGCCTTTGTCAACCTCGGCATCGGTCAGCCCGAACGGGTCGCCGATCATATTCCGGCCGATCGGGAAGTGATCCTGCATAGCGAAAACGGAATATTAGGGATGGGCGCCAGGCCGTCGGAAGAGAATGAGGACATGGACCTCATAAACGCCGGAAAGAAGCCCGTAACGCTCGTGCCTGGCGGTGCCTATTTTCATCATGCGGACAGTTTTGCCATGATAAGGGGCGGGCATGTGGACGTCTGCATTCTCGGCGCGTTCGAAGTCGCATGCAATGGCGACATCGCCAACTGGTCAAGCGGATCTGGTGGCGTGCCTGCGGTCGGCGGAGCCATGGATTTGGCGGCGGGGGCGAAAAGCCTGCGCGTCATCACATCGCATGTGACGCGCAAGGGGGAACCGAAACTGCTGCGGCAACTGACGCTTCCGGCGACTGGCCGTGGCGTAATCGACAGAATTTATACCGATTTGGCAGTGCTCGATACAGCGGGCAACTGTTTCCGTCTGGTCGAACTCGCGCCTGGAGTGACGTCAGAACAACTGTTTGCGCTAACCGGCGCGCCAGTCATGATCTCGGCTTGACCGGGACCGGCGCTTTGCCGCTCAGAGGATAGTGTCGGTTATTCCCATGCGATCGAGCGCCGCCTGCTCCCTTGCCAATGCGCGCACGAAGGATGGCCGGGCGCGTGCCCGTCCGACGTGCGCCAACAGAACGGGAAACTGATCGAGCGGGAAGCCGCCCTTTTCCGCTGTGCTCAAGGCCCAGCAAAGATAGGTGTCGATGATCGACCAGGACGGGCCATACCACCACGCCGGCCCGATCCGCGCGGACATTTTGCCGCACTCCTCGGTCAATTTTTCCATACCGTCGGCTCGCACCCCTTCCGGGTCGCCACTGGTCCATCGGATGGGCATGCGTATCTGCCGCACGATAGGATGGATCGTGCCGGAGCACCAGACAAGGTCCGACAACCCTTTATGAGCCATCAGAGGATCGTCGGATGCGGGCAACAGCGCGGCGGCAGGATATTGCGTGTGGAGGAACCAGAGGATAGCTGCATTTTCAGTCATGATATGACCGTCAAAACTTATCGCAGGTACTTTGCCCTTGGAGTTGACGGCCAGATATTCGGGAGCCTTTTGGCCGTTCGTGCGCATGTTTACGCCGATATCGTCGTAGGATAGGCC
>CBIHKY010000011.1:0-62345 GCA_966205705.1 uncultured Alphaproteobacteria bacterium | reverse complement strand
ATGAGGATCAGGGCATTGCGGTTGTGCAGTTCCAGCTGCCCAGCGGCGCAACGATCAATCGCACCAAGGAGGTGCAGAAGCAGGTCGAGGATTATCTCGGCTCCGAGAAGTCCGGCATGTTCGAGACTTTCTTCACCATCGCAGGCACGGCAGGGCCGGGCCAGAGTGTGGGGCAGAATCAGGGCCGTGGATTCGTGATGCTCAAACATTGGGATGAGCGGCCCGGCGCCGAGAATAGCGCAGAAGCCATTGCCCGCCGCGCCAGTGCGGAACTCTCGAAAATTCCCGATGCCGAAATCTTCACCCTGGTGCCGCCGCCTATTCGCGGTCTGGGCCAATCGACCGGGTTCGAAGCGCGGTTGCTCAATTCCGGCAGCCTCTCCAGCGCGGAGTTTGCCGCGGCCAAGGATCGGCTGATGGCTGCTGCAAGGGCCGACCCGGAGCTGACCGCCGTGCGCCTCTCGGAACTGCCGGATATCACGACGCTCAAGGTGAACCTCGATCATCAAAAGCTCTCCACGCTCGGCCTCACCCAATCCGATGTGAACACCACGCTCGCGACCGCATGGGGTGGGCGCTATGTGAACGACTTCATCGACAATGGCCGTGTGAAGCGCGTCTATGTGCAGGGCGATATGCAGTTCCGCGCCAAGCCCGAGGATCTCAATGAATGGCATGTGCGCGGCAATGGCGGCGATATGACGCCCTTCTCCTCCTTCGCGGCCACCAGCTGGGCCACGGCGCCCTCCAGCCTCTCACGCTTCAACGGCGTGCCCTCCTTCCAGATCATGGGGCAGGCCGCGCCCGGCTATAGCTCCGGCGAGGCGATGCGCCGTATCGAGCAGCATGCAGCCGACATTCCCGGCGTCGATCTCGCTTTTTCCGGTCTCTCTGTTCAGGAGAAGCTGTCGGAAGGGCAGGCGCCTTGGCTCTATGCGCTCTCGCTGCTGGTCGTGTTCCTCGTCCTCGCCGCGCTCTATGAGAGCTGGACGATCCCCATCGCCGTCCTCCTCATCATCCCCCTGGGCCTCATCGGCGCGGTACTTGCCGTCACCTTGCGCGGCCTCGTGAATGATATCTATCTGCAGATCGGCCTGCTCACCACCATGGGCCTCGCCGCCAAAAATGCCATCCTGATGATCGAATTTGCCGAGCAGGCCGAGAAGCGCGGCATGCGGATTATCGAGGCGGCAATCGAAGGCGCGCGTCTGCGCCTTCGGCCTATCCTCATGACCAGCATCGCCTTCATCTTCGGCGTGTTGCCGCTCGCGCTCTCCACCGGCGCTGGTGCAAACAGCCGTGTCGCCATCGGCACGGCGGTGGTTGGCGGCATGCTCACCGCGACCATCCTCGCCATCTTCTACATCCCGCTCTTCTTCGTGCTGGTGCGCCGGGCAACGCGCGATGCGATCCAGAAGCTGAGCGCGCGCATCGTTGCGCGGCGCGCAGGGGGGCATGGCGCATGAGCAACCGCATCTTCCTCCCGTTGGGCGTCTTGCTTCTCACCGGCTGCACGCTCGCGCCCAATTATGAGCGCCCCGTGGCGCCCGTGCCCACCAGCTTCCCGGCAGGCCCCAGCTATGCTGCTGATTACGCCGCGCTCCCCAGCGCCGATTACCGCACGCTCTTCGCCGACGAGCGCTTGCAGAAGCTCATCGCGCAGGCGCTGGAGAACAACCGCGATCTGCGCATCGCCGCTGCCAACATCGCTCGCGCGCGCGCGCAGTTCAAAGTCCAGCGCGCTGCGCTATTGCCGCAGGTCGATGCGGGGGCTGACATCATCCGGCGCGAGGGCGGCACCACCGGTGACGGCACCAGCGCCGCCGCCGATCTCTCGATCACATCCTATGAGATTGATCTGTTCGGCCGCATCCGCTCGCTCACGGATGCCGCGCGCAACAGCTATCTCGCAAGCGAGGCCGATGCGCAGGCGATCCGCCTCGCGCTCATCGGCGATATCGCGGACGTCTGGCTCACCCATGCGGCGGATGGCGATCTGCTGGAGATCGGCACGGCCACCGCGACTGCCGCGCAGGATAGCGTCCGTCTCACCCAGGCGCGGCTCTCAGGCGGCGTCGCCCCGCGCACCGATCTGCGGCAGGCGCAGACCATCCTCGCCACCGCCCAATCCGATGTTGCCCGCGCCACCACCGCACTGGCGCAGGATCGCAACCTGATCGAGCTGCTCGTCGGCGCGCCGATCGATCCCGCCTTGTTGCCAGCCTCGCTCAATGATGCCGCTCCGCGCATCGGCGAGCCATCGGTGGCGCTCAGCAGCGAAGTGTTGCTGCGCCGACCCGATATCATGGCGGCGGAATATGATCTGCGCGCTGCCAATGCCCAGATCGGCGCCGCCCGCGCTGCGCTGTTCCCGCGCATCACAGTGGGTGGGCTGATCGGTCTTGTCGGCCCGTCGCTGGAGGCATTGTTCGGGGATCGTGGCACGCAGTCGGCCCAGGGCAGTGCTGGCGCCACCTATCCCATCTTCACCGCAGGCGCTGGGCGCGCCAATGTGGCCGCCACGCAGGCTCAGCGCGATGCCTTGCTTGCCACCTATGAGAAGGCGATCCAGACCGGCTATCGCGAAACTGCCGACGCGCTCGCCCGGCGCGGCACCATCGCGGACCAGATCGCCGCCGATCGCCTGCGCGTGGAAGCCAGCGAAGATACGCTCATGCTCGCCAATGCCCGCTATCGCGGCGGTGTCGACAGCTTCCTGCAAGCCCTCGACGCCCAGCGCACCAACTATGCCGCCCGCCGCAATCTGGTGGCGACGGAGCTGGAAGCCGCGCGCAACCGGGTGACGCTCTATCGGGCGCTTGGCGGTGAGACGGCGGGTGCCGATGCGGGCAGCACGCGTTAAACGAGCGCAACCAGCCCGCGCTATTCACGCCCTTATCGTGATGCTGTTTCCTGCGTCATCGCCGCGCCATTGCCAGCCGCGAGCTTCGCAACAAGGCGATTGAACAAGGTCACGCCCCGATCATGGCTGGTCGGCATGATGCGCGCATCCGCCGGTGCCAGATCGATGACGCGCTGCTGCGCTTCGATCATGCGCTTGTCTTCGGCAAAGGCCATGTCCGCCATCCGCATCATGCCATCGCGCAAGGCTTCGTCCCCATGGCCCCGGTGCGGACCCCATGAGAAGAAATAGCGCGCTGTCTTGTCCGTCATCGGGGTCACGGCCTGGCTGGTGAAGTTCAACCCGTCTTGCGCGTCGGCCTTGTCGGGCGCGGCGAAGTTGAGCTTTTCTGCCGTGCCGAGCGGATAGGTGGCGCTCCACATCAGCAGAATACCGGGCACCAGAAAATCATAGGTCTGCCAGCTATCGACCGGTTCGGAGGATTTGCGATTGCTCGATCCCAGGGTGTTGGTGATCCACCGCTCGAACCGCACGCCGCGCGCAAGCGGGGTCACGACCGGCAGGTTGTTCGCAAAGTCCGGGCTGGAGCCAAAACTCTGTGCATGAACATAAGTCAGATGGCTGAAATCGAGCAGATTATCGTTGATGAGCCGCGCTTCCGCCGCATAATCCAGTTGGCCGTGACCAAGGAAATAATCGGGATCGTCATAGCCGACAGCGGGCGGAATGAGGGCGGGATCGGCCTCCTGCGCCTCACCCATCCAGACCCATATCCAGCTGTGGCGCTCCACCACCTTGTAGCTTCTGACGCGCGCATCGCGGGGGATGAGCTCCTGTCCCGGAATTTCGATCACCTTGCCATCGGTATCGAACAGCAGGCCATGATACATGCAGCGCAGCCGCTCGCCTTCACAGCGGCCAAGCGAAAGCGGCGCCATCCGGTGAACGCAGCGGTCCGCCAGCGCGTGAATGGCATTCTCGCCGCGCCACAGCACGATCGGCTCGCCCAAAATGGTGATGGCGAAGGGGGTGGCGGGCGCGAGGTCCGCAGACCATCCCGCCACATACCAGGCGTCGCGAACATAAAATGATGCGAGGTTGCTCATTGATTCTACCCTCAAGTCTCTCCTGCGACACAGGTTGACTTAACAGTGTTAAATAGTCAATCCCGCACCGATGACGCAGCCTCGGATCCCAGCGCTTGATCGCGCCCGCGTCGTCGCCGCGGCCTTTGCCCAACTTCAGGAAAGCGGGCTGGATGGGTTGAGCATGCGCCCGCTGGCGAAACGGCTCGGTGTGCAGGCCCCGGCGTTGTATTGGCACGTTGCCGACAAGGGCACGCTGCTCGGCATGATGGCGCGGGAGATTTACGACATCGCCTATCGCGCCATTCCCGCTTCATCGGACTGGCGCGCTTGGCTCTTGGGGTTGGGCGAGGCGCTGCGGCGATCCTTTGCCGCCCATCGCGATGGCGCGCGCCTCTGTGCAAGCGTGTCCGCGCCGCGCGTCACATCAACTGCAGAGCATGCGCGCGCGCTCTCAGCGCCGCTCGTTGCACTGGGTGTCGATATGCAGCGGGCGCTCTCCTTCCAGGCCTCGGTCATCTCCTTCGTGCTGGGCTGGTCGAGCTATGAAGCCAATGGCTCCATGCATGATTATCTCGACGAGATGCTCGGTTTCGATGCCAGTTTCGAGCTTGGCCTGCGCGCGCTGGTCGCCGGTTTCGAGCAGCAACTGAAAAACGCTTCCATCTAAGCATTAGACAAATGTAGGACTTGCGTCGCACCACCAGCCTCTCCACACAAAAACCCCTATACCTGCGCAAAGCTGTTCAAGGCCTCCCCCATCACCACCGCCACCACCTTCTCCCCCCTGCGCCACCGCACCTTCGCGTTCATCCTGCTCGGCGCGTTGCTGGCGCATTTCGGCAATGCCATTCAGGCCGTCGGCGCGGCCTGGCAATTGACAGCCACGGGGCAGCGCGCCGATGTCGTGGCGCTGGTCCAAAGCGCGGTCAATCTGCCGATCATGCTGCTCGCCCTCCCAGCGGGCGCCATGGCGGATATGTGGGATCGGCGCACGCTCATGCTGGTGGCGCAAGGGGCGATGTTCGCGCTGTCGCTGCTGCTTGCGCTGCTCAGCTTTGCGGGCATCGTGCCGCCAGCGCTGGTCATCGGGCTCACCGCGTTACTGGCCTGCGGCGTCGCCTGCTTCAATCCAGCGCTAGCAGGCTCCATCAGTCATATCGTGCCGCGCGCAGAGCTCGGCGCGGCGATCGCACTCAACATCCTGGCCTTCAGCGTTGCGCGCACGGTCGGCCCGGCGCTTGGCGGCGCGATCGTGGCGGCAGGCGGCGCTAAAGCCGCCTTCGTAGCCAATGCCTTGAGCTATCTCGCGGTCATTCTCATCCTGTGGCGCTGGCGTCCGCAGGTCGCCAAGCCGGAGGGTGGCCGCCGCATCTCGAGTGTCATTGCGGAGGGGTTCCGTTTCGCTGCATTCTCGCCGCCGGTGCGCACCATCATGCTACGCGCGATCACCTTCACCGCCACTGGTAGCGCGGCCTGGGCGCTCATGCCGCTCGTCTCCAGCGAGATGCTGGGGCAGGGCTCCCTCACCTTCGGCATGTTACTGGGTGCCTTGGGGCTCGGCTCGGTCGCAGGCGCGGCGACAAGCACATGGTTCCGCCAGCGCTATAATGGTGAAACAATCACGCGGGCGGCAGGCCTCATTTATGGCGCGGGTTGCCTCGGCATGTCTTTCTCGCCGCCCTTCTGGGTGATGCTCGTCCTGCTGGCGATCGGCGGCGCGGCCTGGGTGCAGGCGCTCTCCGGTTTCTCCGTGGCCGGGCAACTCTGGGCGCCCAAGCCATTGATCGGGCGGGTCACCGCGATGACGAGCAGTGTCACCTTTGGCGGCATTGCGCTTGGCAGCTGGCTATGGGGTCATTTCGCAGAGGATCACGGCGTCGCAATGGCACTGATGGCGTCCGGCGCGGGGATGATCGTGCTTCCGTTGCTCGGCCTTATTCTGCCCATGCCCGAGCATAAGCCCACGACGGACGGCTAATCTTACACCGTCATCCCGGACTTGATCCGGGGGGCCCGCTACCCGTGAACCTTTCCTCAAGAGAAGCGGGATCCCGGGTCAAGCCCGGGATGACGAAGTTAAGGCCGCCGCTTAAGCCAGCCGCTGCGCCGTCTCGCGGATCAGCGCGATCATGTTCGGCAGGCCCTGTGTGCGGTTGGAAGAGAGCTGCCGCTTGAGATCGAAGGGCGCGAGCGCCGCCTCTATGTCCAGCGCTGCCACCTCGGCAGGCATCTTGTCCTGCACCGTCAGCAGCACCAATGCGATGATGCCCTTGGTGATCGCCGCATTGCTATCGGCCAGAAAATGCAGCGCGCCCTCGTCCGTGCGGGTGGGATAAACCCACACCGATGCCGAGCAGCCTCGCACCAGTGTCGCATCGGTCTTGAGCGCGTCTGGCATCGGTTCCAACGCGCGGCCGAGGTCGATTAGCAGCCGGTAGCGCTCATCGCCTTCCAGCAGTTCATAATCATCCTGAAGGTCTTGCAATGTGGGGAGGCTCGTCATCCGGCCCATATAAGCGGCAGCTCGCGTGATGCCAGCTCAGATATCGATCCCCGCGGCGATCGCTTCCAGCTTGCGGATGCGCTCCTTGAGATGCGCCATTTCAATCCGCGCCGTCATCGCCGGGCTATTCAGGTCTGGCTCGCTAGCGGCGGAGGGAGCAGGGCGTTCCAGTTCTAGCCGTTTGAGCGCCAGCCAGCCGTTCCAGCCCTTGAGCAGCGCAACCATGATCGTCGCGGTGATCATGACGAACGCGAGCGCTGAAGCGGTCTCGCTCAAGAGATTGACGATGCTCATCATCATGCCCCTTCCCCAGTTTAGTGCTCGATTGCGCGTGACGCCTCGTCATCGCGCAAGCTCTTAATCTCGTCGGCAAGCTCGGCGCCGCGGTCTGTCACGATCCGCTCCAGCACGCGCACGCGCTGCTCCAGCCGTTCGACCTGCGCGGCATATTGCGCTGCCTTCTCAGCGGTCTGGTTTCCCAAGACCTCAAGCTCGCGCTCGCGCAGCTTCACCATCCGCTGCATGTGGCCGCTCCACGTTTTCGCAAGCACGGGAATGCCCACCACGATCAGAAAGAAGCCCAGCATTGTTACAGGCATGACTCAATCCCCCTTCAGTTCGTCGAGCCGCGCAGGCTCTCAATCTCATGGTTGAGGCTCAGCGCCCCATCCGTCACGATCCGCTCGACATTGATGAGCCGATCCTTGATCGCGCCCATCTCTGCGCGCAGTTGCGCGTTCTCCTGGCTCAGCAGCTTGATGCGCTCGACCATATCCTCATTCTTCTGCGGATAGACGGCCTTGCCCCAGCTATTCTCCAGCGGATAGCCATTGTGCACACGCAGCCATGTGTTGAACACCCAGCCGGCAATGGCGAAGAACCCCAGCGCAATGCCGCCACCTATGATCCACGGCATATTTTCACTGATGCCCAAAATCGCTAATTCGTTCATGTCCCTTGTCCCCTGATCTGGCAGGTTGCAGCCGCGCTTCAGCGCAGGCTGTCAATCTCATTGGCGAGGCGCGTGTTGCGGCTGGTATAATAGGTCTCGATGTCGCCAAGCCGCCGATCGATATCGCGGAACTTGCTGCGCACATCGCGGGTGGAGCGCGCAGGGTTGGTGCGCACGCCTTGCCAGAACTTCTCATCGTCCCGGTCGGCATAGAGCCCAGATGGCTTGTCATCGGCCATCCATGCGGCAAGGAAGTAGGCAATCACCGTCCAGGGGAAAGCGCCCATCAGCGTCACCAGCACAGCGCCGATGCGGACCCACAGCACGTTGATGCCGCTATAATCAGCAATGCCGGAGCACACGCCGAGGAACTTGCCATTTTTCTTGTCGAGATAGAATTTTGTGCGGCGGGCGGACATCTTAGTTCCTCCTGTCGAAGTTATAGTCGTCGCTCTCAACAGAGCGATGCGGGCGGAAATCAGGATTGTCGGCAGCGATGATGCGCTCCACGGTCTGAAGGCGTTCCTCAAGACGGCGGGCAAGGATATGCATCTCATCGAGCAGGCGCTCATCCTCATCGGTGATCTTAGGCGATTGCTTCCACTTGGTCACATAATGGAAGAGCAGCCAGGGCATGCCGATGAACAACATGCCGCAGATGACAACGGGCAGGAAAACATCTTCCATGACTTTTAGTCCTTCCTGCCCTGAGCGGCCTTGAGCGCGGCGAGCTCGGCCTCGACCGCGTCATTGGATTGCAGCTCGGCAATCTCCTGCTCCAACGTCTTGGGCTGACTGCCAAGGCCCGCTGCATCGGCCTGACCTTCCGCCATATCGACGCGGCGTTCGAGCAGCTCGAAGCGGGAGAAGGCATCCTGCACGCGCTCGCCATTATACATTTCGCGGGCACGCAGGCGGGATTGCGCACTTTCCATGCGCGTCACCAGACTGTTCTGGCGGGCGCGGGCCTCGCGCAGCTTGCCTTGCAGCTTGGCGATATCCTCTTCGGATGCGGCCAGCGCTTCATCGAGCACCAAAATCTGCGACTTGAGCTGATCGGCCATTTCGACCGCCTTTTGACGCTCGACGAGCGCCGCCTTGGCGAGGTCTTCACGATCCTTGGACAGGGCGAGCTCGGCCTTTTCCTTCCAGCTCTCCTGCAATGCGTCGAGCTTGGTGATGTGGCGGCGCATTTCCTTCTGGTCCGCAATCGTGCGGGCAGCGGACGCGCGCACTTCGACCAGCGTCTCTTCCATTTCCAAAATGATCATGCGGATCATCTTGGCCGGATCTTCTGCCCGATCGAGCAGGTCAGTGACATTGGCGGCAATGATATCCCGGGTGCGCGAGAAAATACCCATTCAACTACTCCATCAAAACTCTGTATCGGTGTGAGTGCAGGGACACTCACACCGCCGCCTGAGCGGACTGGCTTCTACTAAGCACAAGCCGTGCCAATTAACGGGAGTGGCGGAAAACCGCACATTTGACGAGCGCATACGCACCCGTTTCAGCTTTCTGTTGCCAAAGAATGGGGTTTCACACTAATATTTGGCATGGAAAAAGTGACGCACTTTGTCGGGCAATCCTCGGCCTTTCTCGATGCCGTCGAGCAGGCGGGCCGCGCGGCAGAGCTGTTTCGCACTGTGCTGGTTGTCGGCGAGCGTGGCACCGGCAAGGAGCTGATCGCCGAGCGTATCCATCGTCTCTCGCCCCGTTGGGACGGCCCGCTCATCACCATGAATTGCGCTGCACTGCCGGAAACGCTGATCGAGGCCGAGCTATTCGGCCATGAGGCGGGGGCGTTTACAGGCGCAACCCGAGCGCGCGTGGGTCGGTTCGAGGAGGCGGATGGCGGCACCTTGTTTCTCGATGAACTCGGCACGCTGTCTATGGCCGCGCAGGAGCGGCTGCTGCGCGCGGTGGAATATGGCGAGATCACGCGAATCGGCAGCTCGCGGCCAGTGTCGGTGGATGTGCGCATCGTCGCTGCCACCAATGAGCATCTGCCCGACGCGGTGGAGGCCGGGCGTTTCCGCGCGGACTTGCTGGATCGGCTGTCATTCGAGGTCATCACCCTGCCGCCGCTCCGTGGGCGCGAGGGGGATGTCGAGGTGCTGGTCGAGCATTTCGGTCGCCGCATGGCAACCGAGTGCGGCTGGTCAGGCTGGCATGGTTTTTCGCCTGCCGTCATGGCGGAACTGGTGAGCTATCGCTGGCCAGGCAATGTGCGCGAACTGCGCAACGTCGTCGAGCGCGCCGTCTATCGCTGGCATGATCCGGAAAGGGCAGTTGGCGCAATCCAGCTTGACCCCTTCGCCTCGCCCTGGCGGCCGCAGCCTATGCCGGGCAGTGCGTCGGCTCGCCCTGTTGCAACGTCTGCGCCAACCGCAGGCGATACGCTCGATGGCCAATTGGCAGTGGTGCTGGATGACATCACGGATTTTCGTGCGGCGGTGGATGGGCATGAGGCCGCGATCCTCAACCATGCGCTTGGGCGACACCGCTTCAACCAGCGCGCGACCGCCAAGGCGCTTGGACTCTCATATGATCAGTTGCGCCACTGCCTCAAAAAGCATGGCCTGCTCTGATTAAGCTGCCACGCTCGCGCCGCGAAGCGGGAGCGTCGCGCAGGCAGATCAACCGCCGTTGAAGTTCACCATGCAATAGAGCATCGGGATCGACAGCGCGGTGTTCGTGCGGCTGAAAATCATCGCGGTGACGCCAGCTTTCGCTTTGGTCGCATCATCCACGGTCACGATGCCGAGGGACTTCTTCTGCGCGGGCCAGATCACGAACCAAACATTAGCGGCCATGATGAGCGCCAACCACATGCCGACCCCGATCAGCTGGTACGGCGCTTTGAGGGCAAGGGCCTGATGGCCATAGCCTGCCAGAAACGCCACGATGAGGCCGGTCAGCACTGTCATCGCTGCGCCCCAGCGGAAGAAGAACAAGGCAGAGGGCGCAATGAATTTGGTGACGCCGGGCTTCAGCTCAGCGGGCACCTTGGGCATGGTCGGAATCTGCACGAAGTTGAAATAATAGAGCAGGCCGATCCAGACGATGGCGAAGAAGACATGAAGCCAGCGGAATGTCGCCTGCATGAAGTCTGCATTTGGTCCGATGCCATAGATCACGCCAAGTGACAGGATGACGCCCGCCAGCAGCACAAGATGCAGATTGCCGAAAAATTTTGCCATAAGCCCCCCCGATATTGTCTGGGGTTACGCCGAGAGCGCCCCCTCTCCCAGGCCGAAACAATCAGCCATCGGCAAAGCTAGGCCAAAGCCGCGCGCCTGTCATATCAATTTTATATTTGAGCCTGATCGGGAGAGATCACTGGAAACCGTGGCTCAGGCGCGCCATTTCGCACCGGCAAGGCCGAACGATTCGCGCGCCCGCGCGTTTCGCCTTCACGAAAACAATGCAAAACCCAACGAGGAGCTTTCATCATGGCATTCAAACTGCCCGATCTTCCCTATGCCAAAACGGCTTTCGGCGAGGATATTTCGTCCGAAACATTCGATTATCATCATGGCAAGCATCACAATGCCTACGTTGTGAAGGCCAATGAGCTGGTCGAAGCCGACGCAGCCCTGCAGGGCAAGTCGCTGCTTGAGTTGATCGAGCTGGCCAAGGGCGGCGCAAAGCCGGGCCTGTTCAATCAGGTTGGCCAGATTTGGAATCACAGCTTCTTCTGGCTGGGCCTCTCGCCTGAGAAGCAGGAGCCGACCGGCAAGTTGGCTGAGCTGATCAACGAGGCCTTCGGCTCGGTCGATGCGCTCTGCGACAAGCTCAAGGCAGAGGCCGTTGGCCACTTCGCCAGCGGCTGGGCTGCGCTCAACCTCAAGGATGGCAAGCTGGAAGTGACGAGCTATCATGATGCCGACACGCCAGTCGCGCACGGCGCAACGCCGCTGTTCATTCTCGATGTGTGGGAACATGCTTATTATATCGATTATCGCAACGCGCGGCCCAATTATGCCGAGACGATCCTCAAGAACCATGTGAACTGGGCGTTCGTCGCCGAGAATCTCGATGGCAAGGGCGCGGAGCGCGCCAATCAGCCTGGCTGATTGCTGCTTCTGATGTGAAGAACAGGATTAAGGGATGGCGCGGCGCAAGCTGCCCATCCCTTTTTTAACTCAGCCGCTCAATGTCATCCCGGCTAAGCGATCCGGGGATGATCATCACGGGGCAGGGCAATGTGCCTGCATCATTGCCAGCAAAGTGCGTGACCAGCGGCCCCGGAGCGCCCTTCGCTGCTGCGCCGAGCACCAGCGCAGCGATCGTTTCCCCCGACGCCAGCATTTCCTTCACCGAAGCGATTGGATCGCCGACCTTCACGGTGATCGCAGGCTGAATGCCGGCCTCCGCCATCAGCGTGCCAGCCGCGCCCATCGCCAGCGCCTCGGCCCGCGAGCGGGCTTCATCCTCCATCGTCGCTTGCACGGCGCCCCATTGCACGAACTCGGTCTTGGGCACGAGCGCGAGCATATGCACGCCGCCGCCGGTTTTGGCGGCACGACGCGCGGCAAAAAGCAGGGCCGATTCAGCCTCACTGCTTTCATCCACAACGACGAGATAGGTGCGCATCATGGCCGGCTCCCCGAGATTAGTTGCGACGACAGGTGCGGGAAATTCGCCCCTGATGCAAGCGATGGCCTTGACCCAGCCGGGCAAAGCGTGAAGGTGAACGCTGATTTTCTAACCTGCAAAACGGGAAAGCCTGGCCCTCATGGCGATCAATATTCAGATGCCCGCTCTCTCCCCCACGATGGAAGAAGGCACGCTCACAAAGTGGCTCGTCAAGGAAGGCGACACTGTTTCGTCTGGTGATCTGCTGGCCGAGATCGAGACCGACAAAGCCACGATGGAGTTCGAGGCCGTCGATGAAGGCGTGATCGGCAAGATACTGGTTGCTGAAGGCACGGACAATGTGAAGGTCGGCACGGTCATTGCAGTGCTGGTGGAGGAGGGCGAAGCCGTCCCTGCGGATGCTGGCAGTGCAGCCGCTCCCAAGGCCGATGCAGCGCCCGCCAAGGCAGAGCCTGCCAGCGCGCCCAAGCCCGAGCCGGAAGTCGCCAAGGCTGCAACTGCACCTGCCGCCGCTGCGCCTGCATCCTCCGGGGAGCGCGTGGCCGCCAGCCCGCTCGCACGCCGCCTTGCCTCGCAGCAGGGCATCGATCTGGGCGGGCTTTCCGGCAGTGGCCCCAATGGCCGCATCGTGAAAGCCGATCTTGAGGGCGTGAAGCCCGGCAGCACGGCGCCTGCAAAGGCCGCAGCACCCGCCGCCGCGCAAGCGCCATCTGCGCCGGTCGCTGCGCAGGATTTTGGCATTCCGCACGAGGTCGAGAAGCTCTCGAACATGCGCAAGACGATTGCGCGCCGCCTCACCGAATCCAAGCAGCAGGTTCCGCACATCTACCTCACCGTGGACGTGCGGCTCGATGCGCTGCTCAAGCTGCGTGGCGAGCTGAACAAGGCGCTCGAATCATCCGGCGTGAAGCTGTCGGTCAACGATATGCTCATCAAGGCGCTGGCCAAGTCGCTGCTCATTGTGCCCAAATGCAATGTGCAGTTTGCGGGCGATCATCTGCTCAAGTTCAGCCGCGCGGATATCTCCGTGGCCGTCTCGCTCCCCGCGGGCCTGATCACGCCGATCATCACGGATGCAGGGTCTAAGTCGATCAGCGCCATCTCCACGGCGATGAAGGATCTTGCCGGTCGCGCCAAGGAAGGCAAACTCAAGCCTGAGGAATTCACGGGCGGGACTGCCAGCCTCTCCAACATGGGCATGATGGGCATCAAGCAGTTCGAGGCGGTCATCAACCCGCCACAGGCGATGATCATGGCAATCGGCGCGGGCGAGAAGCGGCCTTACATCGTCGATGATGCGCTGGGCATCGCGACGGTCATGTCCGCCACCGGCAGCTTCGATCATCGCGCGATCGATGGCGCAGATGGTGCGGAACTGATGAAAGTGTTCAAGGAATTGGTGGAGGCGCCGCTGGGTCTGGTGGCTTAAATGCCTGCCCGCCCTGTCTCTGCGGAAGATGCGCTGCCAAGCGGCCAGCCCGCCACGCGCATCACCGCCATGCCTGCCGATGCCAATCCCTATGGCGACATTTTCGGCGGCTGGCTGATGGGGCAGATGGATATGGCCGCGGCACTGGTCGCTTCGCGGCATAGCAAGGGCCGCGCCGTCACCATTGCCGTGGAGGGAATGCAATTCCATCGCCCCGTGCTGGTTGGGATGAAGTCTCGGTTTTCGCCAAGCTCGTGAAGGTCGGCAGCACTTCGATGACCATTGACGTCGAGGCATGGCGCCGTGCGCGTCACAGCGAGGAAACCGACAAGGTCACGCAGGCCAAGTTCATCTTCGTCGCCATCGATGAAGTGCGCCGCCCACGCAAAGTGCCGCCGCTGGTGGGCGCAGTATGACGCATTATATATTTGTCCGCCGCCGTCCGTGCGGCGATATAAAGGTCTAAGGAGCAATTCGTGTCTGAATCTTATGACGTCATCGTTCTTGGTTCTGGCCCCGGCGGCTATGTCGCGGCGATCCGCGCGAGCCAGCTTGGCCTCAAGACTGCGATTGTGGAGCGGGAATTGCTCGGCGGCATCTGCCTCAACTGGGGCTGCATCCCCACCAAGGCGCTGCTGCGCTCGGCGGAAATCTTCCACTATATGAGCCACGCCAAGGATTATGGTTTGGCCGCAGAGAAGATCAGTGCGGATCTGGAAGCGGTAGTGAAGCGCTCGCGTGGTGTCGCCAAGCAGCTGAATGCCGGTGTCACGCACCTGATGAAGAAGAACAAGATTGCCGTCCACATGGGCACGGGCGTGCTCGCGGGCAAAGGCAAGCTGAGCGTCACCGACAAGGACGGCAAGAAGAGCGAGCTGAGCGCCAAGCACATCATCGTCGCCACCGGTGCTCGTGCGCGCGATCTGCCTTTCGCGCCTGCTGACGGGAAGCGCATCTGGACCTATCGCACCGCCATGACCCCGCCTGACAAGCCCACCAAGCTGCTCGTCATCGGTTCTGGCGCCATCGGCATCGAGTTTGCGAGCTTCTATAATGATATGGGCGTGGACGTGACGGTCGTCGAGATGATGGACCGGATCGTGCCCGTGGAAGATGCGGACATTTCCGTGTTCCTCGAGAAGCAACTCAAGAAGCAGGGCATGAATATCCTGACCGGCGCGAAGCTGGATAGCCTCAAGGTTACCGCCACCGGCGTTTCAGCAGGCATCACCGGCAAGGATGGCAAGCCCGTGCCTGGCGATTTCAGCCATTGCATCGTCGCCATCGGCATCGTCCCCAACACGGCGGATATTGGTCTCGAAGCGCTTGGCATCACGACCGAGCGCGGACACATCAAGGCTGATGGCCTGTGCCGCACCAATGTGGATGGCATCTGGGCAATCGGTGACGTGACCGCGCCACCCTGGCTCGCGCACAAGGCCAGCCATGAGGGCGTGACTGCTGCCGAAGCCATCGCGCAGGCGCTCGGCAACAAGGACGTGCATCCCCATGAGATGGATGCGCTCAACATCCCCGGCTGCACCTATTGCCGCCCGCAGGTCGCGAGCGTCGGCCTGACCGAAGCCAAGGCCAAAGAGGCCGGTTATGAGGTCAAAGTCGGCAATTTCCCCTTCATGGGTAATGGCAAGGCCATCGCGCTGGGCGAGGCCGAGGGCTTTGTGAAAACCGTGTTTGACGCCAAGACCGGCGAGCTGCTGGGCGCGCACATGGTCGGTGCGGAAGTGACCGAGATGATCCAGGGCTATACCATCGGCAAGACTGCCGAGCTGGTGGAGCAGGACTTCATGCAGACCGTCTTCCCGCACCCCACCATCAGCGAATCCATGCACGAAAGCGTGCTGGCCGCTTATGGCCGGGTGATCCACGTCTAAGTCGATCATGCGCGCGGCTCACCCGCTGGGCCGCGCGCTCGGTCTGTTTGCGCTGATCATCGCGATTGGCCTGTTGCAGCCCATAGGTTTGTTCACGCCGATCGATGAATTCCTGATGCGTGTGGCGCGTTGGATGCACGGGATCCGTGGCGCCGGGCTGGTGACGCACATCGCGATCTGGCTGGACAGGCTCGGTGCGGCGGGCGGACGTGCGATGATCGCGCTCGCAATCGGCATGACCCTCGCCAGCAGCGGACGGCCCGATCTGATGATCCGCCTTTTCGTCGCCGCGATGGGCACTTCGCTGGTCAACTCGCTGATCAAGCTGGCCTTCGATGCCCCGCGCCCGAGCATGATCCACTCGATCGTCGAGACGACCGGCACCAGTTTCCCCAGCGGTCATTCGGCGGGCGCGATGGCGCTTTACGGGGCGCTGGCGCTGATGACGCGTTCGCGATTGCTGGTGCTGGCGTGTGTTGGCATGATCCTGGGTACGGGGTTGAGCCGCGTGTGGCTGGGCGTGCATTGGCCGAGCGATGTGTTCGGTGGATGGCTGGTAGGCGTAGCCTGGCTGCTCGTCCTCTCATTGTATCGGCCAAGAGCCATAGGCTCCGCCTCCACGTCTGGTGAAACAGGTCGCAAAGCGCGCGAGCGTGCATAGCATGGCGCTCCCATGGGCCGGGCCTGACCGGCTTCGGTTTCGAGCCTTTGATATTTCGGCACGAGCGTTGCATTCATGCCGCACCGCACAACAGGCCATTGAAAACACGATGATTTTTTCGAAAAAATCTCTTGTTTTCAAGCTATCCAGGCCATTCGCAGTCGCACGCTATCATATTTCGCAATAGCGAGCCGCGTCTTCTCGCCGGTATAGGCGATCCATCGTCATAAATAAGTCACGGGTGCGCTCCAAACGGTGCCCTATCTGAGAGGAGGCTCGGTCGGTCACGGATTGACCTGCACGGACGCACAAAAGCATCCGGCGACGACTGGGCAAACATTTCCATTCCAAAGGGGAGCATAAATGAACAAGTTTCGTATTCTGCTTGTGGCCAGCGTGGCTTGCGGGGCATTCACGACAATGGCGCATGCCCAGTCGACGGGCTCGATCGACTTTGAGGGAGACATCATCGTTTCCGGCAGTCGCATCGACAATGGTGTCGCAGGGGTCATTCTGCCCGACACGTCGAAGGCCAAGGGAGTGCTCACCCAGGATGTCATCGATCACCAGACCCCCGGTCAGTCCGTCAACGACCTGATCAACCTGCTGCCGGGCGTCAGTTTTCAAAACAATGATCCGTTTGGTTCGGCCGGCGGTACGATGACAATCCGTGGCTTTGACAACACGCGGATTAGTCAGACATTCGACGGCGTGCCGCTGAACGACTCGGGCGGTTATGCGATTTATTCGAGCCAGCAGCTCGACTCCGAGCTCATCGAGCAGGTCAACGTCAACCTCGGCACCACCGATGTCGACAGCCCCACGGCGGCGGCATCGGGCTCGACGGTCAACTACCGCACCCGCAATCCAACCGAGCAGTTCGGCGTTAAAATGGTTGGTTCGGTTGGCGATTTCGGCTTTTTCCGCGTCTTCGGCGCGCTCGACACTGGCGTGTTCACGCCGTTCGGCACGCGTGCCTTCATCGCGGGATCTAAGTCGAGCAACGACACGCTGTTTAACAACCGTGGCATCATCGATAAGCAGCAGTACAACGCCAAGATTTATCAGCCGATTGGCGACAGTGGCGACTTCATCTCGATCGCGGCCCACTATAACGAATCGCGCAACAACCGCTTCGGTTCGGTCACCTTCCGCAACGACGGCGTCGGTGCGGTCCCCAGCCGGTTCCCGAACAACCGTGATGAGCGCTGGTACGAAATTCCTTATTGCACGACGAACACCGTAGCGCGTCCGGGCCTAGCCGACGATGCAAATAGCTGCGGCTCGACGTTCGACGAGCGCGTTAATCCATCGAACACCGGCAACATCCGTATCAATTCGCGCTTCACCCTGGCCCAAGGCCTAGTGCTGACAGTCGATCCAAGCTTCCAGTATGTCCGTGCCAACGGCGGCGGTACCGCTGTTGGCCGTGAAGGTTTCCGGGATATCAACCCGACGGGCGGCACCGGAACGTGCGGCGCCGTCGCGGGCGCGATTACCTCGGCGATTAACTGCTCGGTCGGCTATCTCGGCGGCACGCCATATTTCGGTCGTGACATTAATGGTGATGGCGACCTGCTCGACTCCGTCCGCTTTCACACCCCCAGCGAGACCAACACGCGTCGCTACGGCCTGATCGCCTCGCTACGCTACGACGTCGCTGCGGGCCAAACCGTCCGTATCGCCTACAGCCTTGACTATGCCCGCCATCGCCAGACTGGCGAGGTTGGCTTGCTCGATCTGAACGGGCAGCCGATGTACGACGCCGTTTTCCCCGAGGCTGCCGCCGGCGGGGGTCTCAAGGATGCAAGCGGTGCCGTCCTCCAGAAGCGCGACCGTTTGTCCAAGGCGATCCTGCATCAGGTCGCCGCAGAGTATCGCGGCGAGTTCGGCCAGTTGACGGTCAACGCGGGCTTGCGCGCGCCGTTCTTCAAGCGCGACCTTACCAACTATTGCGCCACTTCGAGCGCGACGGGCTTCGTCGAGTGCTTCGGGAGCAACAGTAGCGGTACGGCTCAGTATGGGACGCTGAACCCGACTATCCAGGGTCCGCAGCGCCGCGTGCTGAATTATAACAGGGTGCTGCCGAACGTCGGTCTAGTTTATGATGTCAGCCCGGGAGCCAGCATCTTCGGCAACTTCTCGCAGGGCTTGCAGGTGCCGGGTACGGATAATCTGTATAACAGCTTCTTCTTCCCCGGAAACACGCCTTCGGCCAACCCCCAGCCGGAATCGACTGACAATTTCGACCTCGGGCTGCGTTTCCGCACTGGTAAACTGCAGGTTCAAGGCTCGGTCTGGTACACGATCTACACCAACCGTCTGGCCTCTGCCTATGATCCGGAGACTGATCGCACGCTATACCGCAATCTGGGTCGCGTCGATAAGTACGGCATCGATGGCAGCGTTTCCTACCGTCCAATCGACGAGGTTTCGCTCTATGCCTTCGGTTCGTATCTGAAGTCGAAGATCAAGGACAACGTGCTCTACGGCGAGTGCACCTCAGCACAGCTCGCCATTCCGGCCACCGGCTGCACAAGCGTGGGCCAGCAAATCTTTGCTCAAACCGCCGGTCGTCGTGAATCGGGTGCACCGGTTTATACCTTCGGTGGCCGCGCTCAGGCCAATCTTGGCTTCGTCGAGTTCGGCATTCAGGCCAAGCGCACCGGCCCGCGCTATGTGAATGACCTCAATGCGCCGTTCACGCTGGGCGGCACGATCGTCGGCGGCAAGGCCGTGGCGGGTGGCACGCAGGTGATGGGTGCGAAGGCTCCAGCTTACACGTTGGTTGACGTCGACATGCGCATCAGCGCTGCTCCGCTTGGCTTGGGTGACAAGACCTATTTCCAGTTCAACGTCACCAACCTTTTCGACAAGCTCTATTATGGCGGTTTCGACGGCCGTCTCGATGCCGGCTTCGCGGCAGCAAGCAACCTGCCGTTTGTCCAGATCGGCTCGCCGCGCACGCTGATCGGATCCCTGATCGTCGGCTTCTGATCCTTTCCGATCAGGTGATCCGAAATAAGGAGGGCGGGAGTAGTGATGCTCCCGCCCTTGCTTTTGGCATTTGTCAGTAAGCCATGCTTTAACGAACGATGCCGATCAACTTCAGCGCAACCATTTCGTTGTCGCCACCTTCGCGCTTAATTCGTATCAAGGCGTTGATATCAGACGTAAATTTTCAAGGGGTGCTTTAATGGCCGCGCTCGCGGCGGAGGGCCATCCCTTAGCATGATCGATGGTATGCCATCTTCCGGTCGAGAAGTGCCGGAAATCCAGGCGTTCACCAAAGGTGAACGGGTCAGGTAACTCCCTGGCCTCAGTCCAGCTTCAGGCAGCTATCCAAGCCCTGCGTCTTCACCGCGCCAATATAGCGCGAGATCCGGTTGCCCTGTTTGCGCGTGAAGCCGGATGGCGCGATGGCGGCGCGCTTCTTGGGCATGGGGAAAACCGCGGCGATGCGCGCGGCCTCGGTGCGGGAGAGCGTGTCGGCGCCATGATTGAAGTAGCGGATGGAGCCCGCCTGCACGCCATAGGTGCCAAGGCCTGTCTCGGCGACGTTCAGATACACTTCCATGATGCGGCGCTTGCCCCAGATCGCCTCGATCAGCACCGTGTACCAGGCCTCCAGCCCCTTGCGGAAGAAGCCGCCGCCTTGCCAGAGGAACACATTCTTCGCGGTCTGCTGGCTGATGGTTGAGCCGCCGCGGATGCGCCCGCCGCGCGCATTATATTGTAGCGCCTTCTGGATCGCATCGGTATCAAAACCATGATGCTGGCAGAATTTGGCATCTTCCCCGGCAATTGCCGCGCGGGCCATATTGCCATCGATCTGGGAGAGGGGTGTCCAGTCCTTGGTGATGCCCTTCTCGTCCATCAGCATCGTGATGGTCACCGGCACCGGCACCCATTTATAGAGCAGCACCTGCACCAGTGAGATGGCGACGAAGCAGAAGGCCGCAATCGCGATCCACCGGAAAAGCTTGCCGATGAAGGATGTGGGATTGCCGGGGAAGCGTAGGCGTCCGCGCTTTCCGTTCCCGCGCCGGGCTTTGGTCGCTGTCGCCATTGTGTCCCCTCCTTCTGATCAGTGCCCGGGGAATTGAGTGGCCTCGAAGCGCACCGCCTCGCCCACTGCCTCATTTGCCAGCTGCGCATCCCACATCACGCGATTGCCGCGCACGATGGTGCCGATGGGCTTGCCGGTGACGCTCATATCCTCAAAGGGTGACCAGTCGCAGCGCGAGGCGAGCCAGTCCTTCTCCATCGTCCAGCGCACCTTCAGATCGACCACGGTGAAATCGGCATCATAGCCCACCGCAATCCGCCCCTTGCCGACCAGCCCGAAGATGCGCTGCGGCCCGGCGCTCGTGAGATCAATGAAGCGCTGCAACGTCAGCCGACCATTAGCAACATGATCGAGCAGCAGCGGCACCAGCGTCTGCACGCCGGGCATTCCGCTCGGGCTGGCCGGATAGGTTTTGGCCTTCTCCTCCCTGGTGTGCGGCGCATGGTCTGATCCAAGCACATCGGGCACGCCCTGCGCCAGCCAGTGCCACAGCCCGTCGCGATGCGCGGCGGAGCGGATCGGCGGGTTCATCTGCGCATAAGTGCCAAGGCGCGGATAGGCTTCCTCGGCCGCGAGCGTGAGATGCTGCGGCGTTACTTCGCAGGTCGCAATGTCTTTGTGCTGGCTCAAAAATTCCAGTTCGGCAGGCGTTGTGATGTGCAGCACATGGATTCGCCGTCCGGCTTCCCGCGCCAGCTTTACGATGCGGCGGGTGGCGAGCATCGCGCTCTCATCATCGCGCCACACTGGGTGGCTTGAGGGATCGCCCGTCACGCGATGGTCCATGCGCGCGTTCATCCGCGCTTCGTCCTCGGCGTGGATGGCGACACGGCGGCGGCCATGCGCGAGAACGCGGGCAAGCGCTTCATCCTCGGCCACCAGCAGGCTGCCAGTCGAGGCGCCCATGAAGATCTTGATGCCCGCGGTGCCGGGGATGCGCTCCAGTTCGGCAAGCTGCTCGGCATTGTCGCCCGTAGCGCCGACATAAAAGGCATGGTCGCACCACATGCGATGATGGGCGCGGGCGAGCTTGTCATGCACCCGCTCGGCGGTGTCCGTGTTCGGATTGGTGTTCGGCATCTCGAACACGGCAGTCACGCCGCCCAGCACCGCGGCGCGGCTGCCCGATTCGAGATCTTCCTTATGCTCAAGGCCGGGCTCGCGAAAATGCACCTGACTGTCGATCACGCCGGGCAGCACATCCAGCCCCGTGCAGTCGATCACCTCGCCTGCATCGCCCAGTTTCGTGCCGATTGCGGCAACTTTTCCGGCGATTACGCCGACATCCACTGCGGCGGGACCGCCGACGAGATGGACAGTGCCGCCACGCAGCACGAGATCGAATGTTTGGGCCATGACGAACCTCTCTTGGCTTGATGCTTGTCCCCACCTACCTAATGCAGATGCTCCAGACCACTCTCAAAGATCGTGCTCTCATCCGCGTTGGCGAGGAAAATGCGCGCAGCTTCTTGCAAGGCCTGCTCACGCAGGACGTGCTGAGCCTTGCCAGCGGTGCGCCGCGCTATGGCGCCTTGCTCACGCCGCAGGGCAAAGCGCTGTTCGATATGATGCTGTGGGCCGATCCGGCTGGAGGCGAGGATGTGCTGATCGACTGCGAAGCCGGGCGGGCAGAGGCGTTGGTACGGCGGCTGTCGCTCTATCGCCTGCGTCGACCGGTGACGATTGCGCTGGAACCGGGTCTCGCGGTGCATTGGGCGGCTGAGCCGGTGGCGGATGCCGTGCCCGATCCGCGCCTCGCCGCTTTGGGCTGGCGCTGGCTTGCTGGCGCGGGCGAGGGCGATGCCTCCGAGATGTTCCGCGCGCACCGGCTCGCGCATGGCGTGCCGGACGGCGCGGCCGAGCTTGGCGAGGACAAGACGCTCTGGCTGGAATGCAATGCAGAAGAGTTGAACGGCGTGAACTACGTCAAGGGCTGCTACATCGGGCAGGAGAATACCGCCCGCATGCACTATCGCAATAAGGTGAATCGGCGCCTCGTGGTGCTGCCCATCGAACTGTCCGATCCGGCGCGGATGAGGTTATCCTATCCCGCGCTTGGGCTGGCAATTGATCACCGGACGGTCGAGAGTTTGCAAGGCCTTCAGTTGGCTGAATGGCTGATGCAGGCGCTTGCTGAGGATGCGCAGTAATGCGGCTTTTCGCGGCGCTGCTTGCGCTGATCTTTGGCGCGGTTGTTGCGCGAGCGGACATTGCATGGGATGTCGTGAAAACGCTCCCGCATGACAGGCAGGCCTTTACGCAGGGCCTATTCATCGCGGACGGGCTGATCTATGAGAGCACCGGCCTTGTCGGGCGCTCGGAGCTGCGGGTGCTGAGCCTCAAGGATGCCAAGCTGCTGCGCCGTCAGCCCATTCCTGCCGATCTGTTCGGCGAGGGCATCACGCCCTGGGGTGACATGCTGATCAGCATCACCTGGCAGGATGGCAAGGGGTTCGTCTGGCGCCGCAAGGATTTCAAACAGGTCGGCAGCTTCACCTATTCCGGCGAGGGCTGGGGCGTGGCGACGACCCGCACCGCGATCATCCTGAGTGATGGCACGGCGCAATTGCGTTTCCTCGATCCCAAGACGTTCAAGGAGCAGCGTCGGGTGACGGTGACCTGGAAAGGCAAGCCGGTCGATTTTCTCAACGAGCTCGAATATATCGATGGGGCGCTTTACGCGAACATTTGGTACGCGCCGTTGATCGCGAAGATCGATCCGGAAACGGGTGTGATCGCCGACTGGATCAATCTGACGCCGCTGGTTGACAAGAATCGCGGGCGGGATTCCGGCGCGGTGCTGAATGGCATTGCCTGGGATGCGAAGGCGAAGCTGCTCTATGTGACTGGCAAGAATTGGCCGAACATGTATGCGTTGCGTTTAGGCAAGTGAAGCCTCGGCTCTCTAAAAGAGAGCAAAAGGAGCGGGACCCCGGATCAAGTCCGGGGTGACGATGAATGGAGGGGCTGTTTCCTGCCGATCGCTCGATCCCGCCAGACTGACGATCAGGCGGCCTTGCGCGCCTTTTCGACCGCGGCATTCAGCGCATCATAGCCAACGAGGCCGTTGAACAGTTCATTGCCCACCACGAATAAGGGCGTGCCTTCCGCGCCAAGGGCCTGAGCCATGCGGATATTCTCCATGAATTCCTTTTCGCCATTCTCGCCCGAGAGCGCAGCCTTGGCCTTGCCCGCGTCCAGCCCGGCCGTGCGCGCCGCTTTGAGCACGGCATCGGACGCAACGCCGCTAGCCGCGAACATGGCTTTGTGGAATGCCATATATTTGCCCTCCTCCGCAGCAAGCAGCCCTACTTTTGCAGCCCCTGCGCTATCCTTGGTGATGATTGGCAGTTCGCGATACACCACGCGCAGATCGGCATTATCCTTCACCAGCCGCGCGACATCGGGCAGCGCAGCGCGGCAATAGCCGCACGCATAATCCATGAACACGACGAGCGTGACGCGCGGATCTGCCGCACCTTCCCATGCGCCCTTATAAGGCGTTTCGAGGGCGCTGCGCTGTTCCTCGATCTTGCCGGTGACCTCCTTGGCCTTGAGCCGTTCCATCGCCTGCGGAATGATCTCAGGATTGGCGAGGATATAATCATGCACCACCGCTTCGATCGCAGCCCGGTCCGCAGGCGGCACAGGCTTGCGCTCGGTTGCGGCATAAGCGACGGCAGCGCCGCCAGCGATCATGGCGATCATGGCTGCGGGCATGACGACGCTGCGGCGTTTGGCGGTGTTTGTGCGCGCGCTCAGAGCGGAGACGATGGCGCCTCCGGCTCGCAGCACCGTCCGCATGGACGGTTTGTCAGTCATCGTTTGCGATCCTTTTCCATAGCTGATCTGCTGGCCATCGCGATGTCTTGCGCGCGCAGATAATCGGGTGAATTCGGCTCAATGCCAGCAAGTGCGACGTCGGCATGGCGCAGCGCCATCGCATTGTCGCCTTCCATCGAATAGCGCTCCGCAGTTGCCAGCGCGGCGCGGGGGATATCACCTTTACGCTGGTAAACAGTGCCGAGCGAATACCAGGCGAACGGATTGGCCCGATCGCGTGACACGGCGTTGCGCAGCACGCGTTCGGCTTCGGGGAGATAGGCGTCATTGTCTGTCGCGACCAGCGCATGGCCCAACAGGGTGGCAATGAGCGGCTGACCGGCTGTGCGCATCACGGCTTCGCGCAGTGGGGGAATCGCCTCCAGAGGCTTGCCGGATTCGAGCAGCACCTGCCCATGCAGCTCCAGAAAATAGGGGTCGTGCGGCGCACTCTTGAGCAGTGTCTGAACTTCCTGAAGTGCCTGCTCGGTGTAAGCGCTCTTATGATAGGCATAGGCGCGGGCATAATGAGCAGGGATGCTCTGGTCGCTCGTTGGGTAAAGCTGGAGCGTGCGCGCGGGCTCGTTGACGAAGCCGATCAGCTTGGCTTTCACGCGTTGGAACCGCGCCTCAAGCGCCGGGTCAGTTGGCTTGTTCCAGGCGGGATCATGCTCATAAAGCCCGGTCAGCGCGGCGATACGATCGCTGGAAAGCGGGTGAGTGCGCACATAAGTATCCTGCGGCACATAGAGGCGATATTCCAGATTGCGCAGCGTCTTGAAGAATTCGATGCTGCCCTTGCCGCTGATGCCAGCCGCCTGCAAATAACGCGCGCCAGCCGCATCCGCGCTGGATTCCTGCGTGCGGGTGAAGGCGAGAAATTTGCCCATGGCGGCCTGTTGCCCGGCGGCCATGATGCCCATGCCGGCCTCGCCACCGCCTGCGGCCAGCGCTGCAGCGCCGAGCAGGAGCGATACGATCTGGATGCCGGTCGCTTCCTTGGCGCCATCGGCGAAGCGCACGATATGCCCGCCCTCGATATGGCCAAGCTCATGGGCCATCACGCCCTGCACCTGATTGAGATTGTCCGCCTGCGCGATGAGGCCGCTGTGGAACCACACGATCTGACCGCCCGCGACGAAGGCGTTGATGCTGGGATCATTGATGACGAGCATCTGCACATTGCGCTCATCAAGTCCTGCCGCCCGGATGAGTGGGATGGACGCCTCGTGCATCAGCGCTTCGGTTTCGGCGTCGCGCAGAACCGATTGGGCCAGCGCGGGCCGCGCACTCAGCAACAGCAAGGACGCGAGTAGAATCAGGGACTTTATGGCGTGAAGCAAAGAGCCCGCCGCCTGTGCATGCCAAGCGGCGGGCCGATCTATTGAAGCTGCGGGCAAGGTCATGCCGCCCATGATGACACCGCAAGCCTGAACCCGCGATGACAGTTGATTTTCAAAAACTGCCAACGGGGATCAGGACAATGCAGCGTCGTTGAGATCACGCGCCGAACGTGCGCTGCCACCATCCGCGACGGGGCGTGCCATCGGAGTCGGACTCTGCGTCCGTCTCCGCATCCGCGCTCGTCTCTGCCGTGGCTTCGACGGGCGCTGGCTTCTCGCGCTTGGCTTTGCTTTCGCTTGGCGTCGCGTCGACGGCATCCGCCGTCAGCGCTTCGGGCGCATCCGAGAGCGCAACTGCAGGCTCGGCCTTGCGACGTGGACGACGCTTCGGCTTGGGCGCTTCAGCTGCTTCCTCTGCGACTGCAGCCGGGGCTTCGCTCGCTTCCGGCGCATCTGCTGCGGCCGCCTTTGCTGCAGGCTTGCGGCGTGGCTTGCGCTTGGGCGCGGCAGGCTCGGCTTCAGCAGGGGCTTCGACCGTGTCCGTCAGCTCAGGCGAGACTTCCACGCGGACGGCGTCGTCCTCGCTTGCGGCTGGCGCTGTCTCCACTGCCGGTTCCGCTGCGACCTTGGGCTTGCGAGCCCGTGGGCGACGACGGGTGCCGGGTGTAGCCTCCGCTTCAGGCGCTGGTGCTGCGGCTTCCGCCTCGATGGCGACATCGACATCGGAAGCGACGTCGAGATCAGCATTGGCAGCAGGGGCTTGCGCCTCGTCACCAGATTCGGCTGCGTCCTGATCGCCAACCTGCTCACCAGTCTGCTCACCGCGACGGCGACGACCACCGCGGCGACCACGACGGCTACGACGCGGTGCGCCATCGCCATCAACATCCGCCCGGCCTTCGCCCTCAGCTTGCGCTTCGCCTTCGCCTTCAGCGTCATTCTCATCGTCAGCCGCTGAACCTTCAGCATCGTCAGCCGATTGAGCGCCTGCTTCGCCATCCTGCTCTTCACCATCGCGCCGCCCGCGACGGCCACGGCGACGACGCTTGCGCTTGCGGGCAGCATCGCTCGATTCGCCAGCTTCGGCGCGCGGCTTGTCCTGCCGCTCTTCGCCGTCCTCTTCGTCTTCTTCCTCTTCGAGTTCGTCCTCGACCTCTTCGGGCTCGTCCTCATAATCATCGGTGTCGTCGACGAGGATGGGGGAGTAGTTGACCTGCATGGTCGGGCGCGGACCAGCCGCCTCCACGGTCATGCGGGCACCTTCAACCTCACCATCGGGCAGCACGACGATCATCACGCCATAGCGATGCTCGATCTCGTCCAGTTCACGGCGCTTGTTGTTGAGCACATAGAAGGCCGCTTCCTGGCTCGCGCGCAACGTGATGATGCTGCCACGACCGCGAGCGGCTTCTTCCTCCAGCATACGCAGCGCCGAGAGGCCTGCGGACGATGCCGTGCGGACAAGGCCCGTGCCCTCGCAATGCGGGCAAGCGCGGGTCGACGCTTCCAGCACGCCGGTGCGCAAACGCTGGCGGCTCATTTCCATCAGGCCGAAGCCGGAAATGCGGCCAACCTGAATGCGGGCGCGATCGTCCTTGAGTGCGTCCTTCATCGCCTTCTCGACTTTGCGGATATTGGAGTTGTGCTCCATATCGATGAAGTCGATCACGACGAGCCCGGCCATATCGCGCAGGCGCAATTGCCGCGCAATTTCGCGCGCCGCCTCGATATTGGTCGAGAAAGCCGTCTGCTCGATATTATGCTCGCGCGTCGAGCGGCCCGAGTTGATGTCGATCGAGACGAGGGCCTCGGTCGGGTTGATCACCAGATAGCCGCCGGACTTGAGCTGCACGACCGGGTTATACATGGCCGCCAGCTGATCCTCGACGCCGAAGCGCTGGAACAGCGACACAGCATCGGCATATTGCTTCACCTTGCGCGCATGGCTCGGCATGAGCAGCCGCATGAAGTCCTTCGCGTGACGATAGCCGTCCTCGCCCTCCACGATCACCTCTTCGATATCGCGATGATAGATATCACGGATGGCGCGTTTGATGAGGTCGCTGTCGTTATGGATCAGCGCTGGCGCGGCGGCCTTGATGGTGTTCTCACGAATCTCATCCCACAGGCGGGCGAGATAATCAAAGTCGCGACGAATCTCGACCTTGGTGCGTGAGAGGCCAGCGGTGCGGACGATGCAGCCCATTGTGTTGGGCAGCTTCATCTCGGCGATGATGGACTTCAGACGCTTGCGATCCGCGCCATTGCTGATCTTGCGCGAAATGCCGCCACCATGGCTGGTGTTCGGCATGAGCACGCAATAGCGGCCTGCGAGGCTGAGATAGGTGGTGAGCGCCGCACCCTTATTGCCGCGCTCTTCCTTAACGACCTGAACGAGCAGCACCTGACGGCGCCGGATAACGTCCTGAATCTTGTAGCGACGACGCAGGGCCATGCGCTTGCGGCGCACTTCATCGGCAGCCTGATCGCTGCCCTTGCCATTGCGCTTGGGGGCCGCGCCTTCGCTGCCCTCGCCGCCTTCGCCATGCTCTTCATCATCATCGTCATGCGATGGACGGTCGACAGTCTCGACATCATCGCCGCCATGATCGCGATCATCGTCCAGATCGTCATCCAGTTCACCGCGCAGCGCCGCTTCTTCAGCAGCATGGGCAGCTTCCTCGGCGAGCAGGGCCTCACGGTCCTCACGCGGAATCTGGTAATAGTCGGGGTGGATTTCCGAAAAGGCGAGGAAGCCATGACGGTTGCCGCCATAATCGACGAACGCCGCCTGCAGCGATGGCTCTACCCGGGTAACCTTGGCGAGATAGATATTTCCTTTGAGCTGTTTGTGCTCAGCAGATTCGAAATCAAACTCCTCGATCCGGTTCCCCGTAACGACCGCGACCCGGGTCTCTTCCCGGTGGCGCGCATCGATTAACATACGCATTGTCATTCAAATCTCTCCAACCGGTCATCGCTGCTATCCGCGCGGGAGTCTGGCGACCCGGTGTCATATGGGGGGCAGCACCCCGCAGCGTCGGATCGACGCGGCGGCGGCGTAGCAAACCCCGGTTTTCAACAAAAACATGGGTAACTGTGTCTGCTGCGAGGGCATGTCCGCTTGTTGCGGAAAGGCGTCCGAACGAAGCCCGTGGCTCAGGGTTCGCTTTCGCGCCCTTCGAGCCTATCAAGCCATGCTCCATGCAACATCAACCTGTCAGATCGCCAGAAAGTGGCGATTATGGTCCGGAAAGATCCGCCGTTCGCCTGTTCAGCGGCACGGCTATTCCGGGAGGATGTAGCGCTAGCAGGGCTTTGCCTACAGAGCAATGTTGAAAAGGGAGAGGGTTTGGCGCGCATTGGCGAGGGTGGGCGCGTCCGAGCTAATCCGCACGATTTTGGCCATCACGATTTTGGCTGGCGCGGGCGCGCCGGGCATTGCACAAGGCGACGGCCATGATCCTGCTGGCTGCGCTCCTTGCCCTTCACGTTCAAAGTCCGTCACAGCCGGTCGACGGCTGGGCTTTGTCTGCAAAGGTGGCCAATGGATTGCCCGCGCCCAGCGGGATGATCAAGCGCCCCACAGGCGGCAGGCTGGTGGTGCGCATTCCCGATGCCGCACCGGCCATTCCTTTGCCACCGGTCGAAGGTCCTCGTGACAAGAGCAGGCCGCTCGTGGTGATCGACGCCGGGCATGGCGGCCATGACCCGGGGGCTTACAATGCCGGGCTCAAGATTCGCGAAAAGGACCTGACCCTCGCCATCGCGCAGGCGGCGCGGGAGGAATTGCTGAAAACGGGGCGCATCCGTGTCGCGCTCACCCGGTCAGACGATCGCTTTCTGGTATTGCAGGAGCGCTCCGGCATTGCGCGCAAGCTGGGCGCGGACCTGTTCATCTCGATCCATGCCGATGCCGCGTCTGATGCCGATGCGCGCGGTGCGACAGTTTATACCTTGTCCGATGTCGCATCGGATCGGGAAGCAGCGCGGCTGGCGGCGCGGGAGAATCGCGTGGACGTCATCAACGGCGTGGATTTGTCGCGCACCAGTTCGGCGGTCAATTCCATCCTGATCGACCTCACCCAGCGCGAGACGATGGAGACATCCACGCAATTTGCCGACGTGCTTTACCGAGAGGCGCTGCCGCATTTCCGCTTCCGCAATCCGCCCCATCGCTATGCATCGCTGATCGTCCTCAAATCACCCGATACGCCATCGGTGCTGCTGGAAACGGGCTATGTGAGCAATGATCAGGATGCCGGGTGGATGGCGACGCGCGATGGACGGCTGCAATTGGCCAAAGGCATCGTTGCCGCCGTCTCGGTTCATTTCGCGCGCCAATCGGTGCGGCGATGAGATTGGGCGCGATCGTTGGCGAGTCGATGGAAAAGCTGTTCCCTCGGACCGGGGAAATAGTCTAGGTGGCGGGCATGAACGAGGCGACGACTGAAGCGACACGCTTCCGGCTGCTGCGCGGTGGGAGCGGCCTCTCAACGCTGCGCGAGCGCGTGCGCGGCATGATGGCGCGTCGGCGCTGGCGCTGGCTGAGCTACGCATTTCTAGCGATGCTGGCGGGCGTTTTCGCCTTCTGGCTGCTGTTTGCGCGTGGCCTGCCCGATGCACGCACCTTGCTCGATTATCAGCCGCCGCTGCCGACAGTCGTGCGCGATATCGATGGCACGCCTGTTTACAGCTTTGCGCGTGAGCGGCGGGTGCAGCTGCAATATTCGGATTTTCCGCCGGTTCTGATCAATGCCTATCTGGCGGCGGAGGATAAGACCTTCTTCAGCCATCATGGGCTGGATTATCCGGGACTCGTACGCGCGGCTGCTGAAGGCGTGATGCGTGGGCAGACGCCGCGTGGCACATCGACCATCACGCAGCAGGTGGCCAAGAATCTACTGGTCGGCAATGAAGTGAGCTATGTGCGCAAGCTCAAGGAAGCGATCCTCGCCTGGCGCATGGAGAATGTGCTCTCCAAACAGCAGATCATCGAACTCTATTTCAACCAGATCTTCCTTGGCCGCAATGCCTATGGCGTCCAGGCCGCCTCGCGCGCCTATTTTGACAAGGATGTTGCGGATCTGAAGCTGCATGAAGCCGCCTATCTTGCCATCCTGCCCAAAGGCCCCGCCAATTATCGCCCCGAAGTGCATATGGATCGCGCGCTTGAGCGCCGGAACTGGGTGCTGGGCGAAATGCAGAAAAACGGCTTCATCACCGCGCAGCAATTGCAGGCAGCGCGGGCCACGCCGCTCGGGACGGTCGCACAGCGCGGATCGGGCTTCAGCAGCGTTGGCGGCTATTATGTGGAGGAAATCCGCAGGCGGTTGATCGCGACGTTCGGCGAAAGCGCCGAGCATGGCCCTAACAGCGTGTATGCCGGTGGTCTTTGGGTGCGCTCGCCGCTCTCGCCCTTCATGCAGGATCAGGCGACGCGCGCGCTGCGCGAGGGCCTTCTGCGTTATGATGCAGGCAAGGGTTGGTCCGGCCCTGTCGGCAAGGTGCAAAATCTTGATCGCTGGCAAAGCGAACTCGCGGCATCCAATCTCGGCGTGGATTATGCCGACTGGACCGTTGCGGTCGTGATCGACAAGACCGGCTCCAGCGCCACATTGGGCTTGCCTGGTGGTGAAACCAGCACGCTCCCGCGCGGCTCCGCGACGATGGTCGACCGGCGCACAGGGCGCACAACTTTCGAATCACTCAAAGCGGGCGACGTGATCGTCGTGAAGCCGGAGGGCAATGCCTATGCGTTGCGCAATATTCCGGGCGTCTCCGGCGGCTTCATGATCGAGGGCGTCCATTCGGGCCGCATCTATGCGATGCAAGGCGGCTTCGATGCGCGGCTATCCTCCTACAACCGCGTGACGCAGGCGATGCGTCAGCCCGGTTCCACCATCAAACCGTTCGTTTATGCCGCTGCGCTGGATAATGGCATGACGCCAGCGTCCATCATCGTGGATGGCCCCTTTTGCGTCTGGCAGGGCGCGAACCTTGGGCAGAAATGCTTCCGCAACTTCAGCGGTGGCGGTGCCGGTGCGCAGACGATGCGCTGGGGCATCGAGCAATCGCGCAACCTGATGACGGTGCGCGCGGCTTCGCAGACTGGCATGGAGCGTGTGGTGCGCACCATCGATTCGATGGGCATCGGCAAATATCAGCCCTACCTCGCCTTTGCGCTGGGCGCAGGTGACACGACCGTCGAGCGCATGGTGAATGCTTATGCGATGCTCGCCAATCATGGCCGCCAGCTAACGCCGAAGGTGATGGATTATGTGCAGGACCGAAGCGGCAAGGTGATCTGGCCAGTCAACTGGAAGCCATGCCAGGGCTGCAATGCGCGCGATTTTGATGGCAAACCGATGCCGCGTTTTGCGCCCGCAGGCCGTCAGGCGATGAACGCGATGACGGCCTATCAGATGGTGCATATCACCGAGGGTGTCGTCCAGCGCGGCACGGCAACGGTGCTGCGCGATCTTGATCGGCCCTTGTTCGGTAAGACCGGCACCACCAACGGCCCCACCAATGTGTGGTTCGTCGGTGGTTCGCCCGATATCGTGGCGGGCGTCTATATGGGTTATGATCAGCCCCGCAACATGGGCGGCTATGCGCAGGGCGGCACGATGGCTGCGCCGATCTGGAAGTCCGCGATGGCGCCGATCCTCAAGGATATGCCCAAGACGCCGTTCGTGGCGCCGCAAGGCGTGCGGCTGGTGCGGATTGATCGGCGATCCGGCAAGCGCGTGTTTGGCGGCTGGCCGACGCAGGATCCAAAGTCCGCGATCATCTGGGAGGTGTTCAAGCCCGAGACGGAGCCGCGCATCTCCATGCGTCGCGATGAGCTGGAGGAGCGCGCGAAGGAAGAGCCTGCTGCTGCACGGCGCGATGCGAGCCGGGACTTTGCCGGTGAACAGGGCGGTATTTACTGATCTGAGCCGATGCGCTCACCGCAGCCCGGCTTGACCTTGAGCGCTCACCGTCGCATCGGGCAGCATCACACCTAGATTTTAGGCACGCCTATGTTTTAGGCGAAGAACAGAAAAGACGGAGTTTCATCATGCGCGCCGAGGCAGAGGCCCATGTCGCCCAGATCAATGCCGCGCTGGCGCTGCTGCGCCGCTCGCTCGATTGGGACCGCGCCCTGCGCAGGCTCGATGAGCTGAATGCGCGCGTGGAGGATCCCACGCTCTGGGACAATCCCCGCACGGCGCAGGAGGTGATGCGCGAGCGCACCCGGCTCGACACCGCGATCAACGCGACCCGCTCGATCGAGCAGGAAATGACCGACACGGCAGAATTGATCGAAATGGCCGATGCCGAGAATGACGATGCCCTCGCCATTGAGGGCGTCGCCAGCCTCGCTGCCCTTGCCGAGCGTGCGGACCGGGACAAGGTGACGGCGCTCCTTTCGGGCGAGGCCGACGCCAACGACACCTTCCTAGAAGTCCATGCAGGTGCTGGCGGCACCGAGAGTCAGGACTGGGCCGAGATGCTTCTGCGCATGTATCAGCGCTGGGGTGAGAAGCGCGGCTTCAAGGTGGACATGGTCGAATATCAGGCGGGCGAGCAGGCGGGCATCAAATCCGCGACGCTGCAGCTCAAGGGCGAGAATGCCTATGGTTATGCCAAGACCGAGAGTGGCGTGCATCGCCTCGTGCGCATTTCGCCATATGACAGCTCGGCGCGGCGCCACACCAGCTTCTCGTCAGTCTGGGTCTATCCGGTCATTGACGACAATATCGATATCGAGATCAATCCCGCCGATCTCAAGATCGACACTTATCGCGCGTCCGGCGCGGGTGGGCAGCATGTGAACACGACCGATTCGGCGGTGCGCATCACGCACATTCCATCGGGCATTATCGTCGCCTGTCAGAATGATCGCTCCCAGCACAAGAACCGCGCTACGGCGATGGGCATGCTCAAGGCGCGCATGTATGAAGCTGAGCTGCAGCGGCGCGAGGCTGAGGCATCCGGCGAATATCAGGCCAAGACCGAGATTGGCTGGGGCCACCAGATCCGCTCCTATGTGCTCCAGCCCTATCAGCTGGTGAAGGATTTGCGCACTGGCGTCACCTCCACCTCACCTGATGATGTGCTCGATGGTGCACTCGATCCTTTCATGGCCGCAGCGCTCAGCCAGAAGGTCACCGGCGAAAAGGTCGATGTGGAGGATGTGGACTGATGAAGCGGTCGCGCGCTGCGGGGGTGGTTGCGGCGCTATTGGCGCTGGGCACGTCCCTTGCCAGCTGCGGCTCCTTTGCCTCACCTGCTGATGAGCGTGCGGAAACGGCGCGGGCATTCCCCCGTGCGGACCGGCCCGTCGCGCCGATCATCTCGACCCGCTGGTCTACCGAGGAAGCGCGCGACCGGGTGAAGGAAGCCGACGACATCATGGACCGCGCCGGCATCGCACCGGGCATGACAGTTGCGGATATCGGCGCGGGCGAGGGCTATTACACCATGCGCCTCGCCAAGCGCGTTGGCACCAATGGGCGCGTGCTGGGGCAGGATATTTTCGGTGAAGTCATCGATCAGCTCGGCCAGCGCGTCACGCGTGAGAATATGAGCAATGTGAGCGTAAAGCTCGGCACGCCGGATGACCCCAAACTGCCCGATGCCAGTTTCGATCGGGTGCTCATGGTCCATATGTATCATGAGATTGCCGAGCCTTACGCCTTTCTGTGGCGGCTCCATCCTGCGCTCAAGCCAGATGGTGAGGTGATCGTGGTGGATGCCGACAGGCCGACCGAGCAGCATGGCACGCCGCCTGCGTTGCTGCGTTGCGAACTGGAAGCCGTGGGCTTCAAATATATCGGCATGGCGGGCAAAACTGCGGCGGGCGGCTATCTCGCCCGGTTCAAGACTGGCGATGCGCGTAAAGAGCCAGCCGAGATCAGGGCCTGCCGATTGTCCCGCGCGCCGCGCTCCTGATTAATTGGTCAGCCAACGCGGCGGCCTGCCCAGATCACCCGCCCGACAATGGCCACCAGATCGGGCTCAATATCTTCCCAGGTTGGATAGAGCGGATTGTCACTGCGGATCGAGAAGCGGCCGCGCTGCCTCGCGAGTGCCACTCGCTTGACCATCAGCACATCATCCATCCGCAGCACATAAATGCCATCGCGCAATTGCTCGATGCCGCTTGCCCGGTCCACCATGATGTCATCGCCATCATTGAGCGTGGGGGACATTGATTCGCCATCCACCCTGATGAGCGAGAGCATGTCTGGCCTGCCCCCCAGAGCGCGCAGCCAGCGCGCATCAAAGGCGAGCGCGCCTGCCGCGGTTTCATCCTCCTGCAATGATCCGGGCCCTGCCGATGCGCCCAGCGCAAGCCGGGGAACGGCGACCAGCTCACCGGTCAGAGGAGAAGTCCTGCGCGTGGCCCGAGATGCTTGCAAAACCGGCAGCTGCGCTCCTCCCAGCAGGTTCTCATCCACATTGAAATAGCGGGCGAGCAGCTTGCGGTCCGCCTCATCCAGTTTGCGTGGCGTGCCGCGTTTCACGAACTGCTGAATATAGGCGGGATTGCGCCCGATCAGCTTCGACGCCGAGCCATAGGTCTCCCCACGCTCACGAATCAGCCGGTCCAGATTGAGTCTCGCATCATCGTTCATCATCCTTCGTACTTAACGAAAGGATTTTTCCTAGACAAGTAGGAAATCGCCGTCGATTTAAGGAATATTCCTAAATTGAGTCGGCGCGATGCCGGTGAAAGGAGCGCTGAAAGATGAATACCTTACGCAGTATCGAGCAGTTTCTACGCCGCAGCGGCATCGCCGCGACGCGATTCGGGCGGGATGCCGTGCGTGATCCGCGCCTCGTCCATGATCTGCGGCGGGGTCGGGAGCCAAGCGAACGGATGCGGCGTCGTATAGAACATTTCATGAACATTTACGAAGGAGAGGGTAATTGAACGCTCAGTCAGCCATTATTGCGAACCGCAGCGCGCCACGGAGTCGGTGGAGCGCGCCGTTCAGCAAAGCAGTCAATGCGCGCGCCGTTAATCCCGTGTCGCAGCGGCGCGATTGTCAGGGGCGGTTGGTCGCGGCTCTGCTCGCAATGGCGCCAGACGGTTGCGTGCTTGCCCAGGCAAGTCTGCGCCCTTGGAGTAGCGCCACCTTCATCGGTGCCCAGCATCGCATCAGCTTGCAACTGACCGGAGCAGACGCAATGGCGCAGGCGCGGCAGCTGGGCGATCGCCTGAGTGCCACTGACTTTGGCCTAGGCAGCCACATCGTGGCGGATTTGGCAGTGGATGAGGTGCGGGCAGAGAGCGATCAGTCTGCCTGCCTCGTTCTGGCCATCCTCACGATTGAGGATTGGTGAGTCTCAGCCCTGTCGCTGGCAAGAAATGGCGCGCAACTTTGCGAGGGCCTTAGTGAGCTGCTCATCAACCGCACGGTCAAGCTTGAGGGCTGGGCTTGGGAGCATGAGAATCACAGGCGCGGAAGGCGCGGCGACATCTGCTGGTGCGGCGGAAGCTTGTGCATCGCAACCCTTGTGCTTGTGATGCGCGAACGCGATCAGGGCGGTCAGGGCCTCCTGTGCTGTCCGCGGGCGCAGGTTAGCGACGTCATCAGCGCAACCATGTATAGAAGGGCCCTGTGCGCGCTCCCGAAGGGGCGGCAAATCGGCAACCATGCTGGCAATGTATGCATCGCTCAATGGGTCAGGCGAATGGGGCGAGGTCAGCTGCTGTACAGGTTTGAGCGTCACGACCGAGGGCGTAGCGGCTACTGCGCTGCCCATGACGGGCGATGGCAGGTCCCGACTGGCCAGCAGCGGCTGCCGTGGCGGTTTAGCAGACCGGCGATGGCGCGAGAAAATCGCGATCTTGGGATCAGCCGCCAGTTCGCGTTCACCCCGTGCGAAACGCATGAGTGCGTCCCAGCTTTTGTCTGCAGACTGCCCCTGTGCCAGAATCATATCGTGCCATTCCTCATCAGGATCGCTTTGCGACCGGATTGAGTGCGGGGTTAACGTGATTTGATAAACGAGATGGTAACGACGCCGGGCCACGCGGATCGCCGCCTCCCATTGACGTAAACGTCAAGCTCTGTAAGCTCCGCAAACGAGAGGAGCTAGCCAATGACCTTATCCACGAGACTGACGGATCGCATGCGCCTGCCGGTCATCGCAGCGCCGCTGTTCATCATCTCCAATCCCGATTTGGTCATCGCGCAGTGCAAGGCCGGGATCATCGGCTCGATGCCCTCACTCAATGCACGCGGCGAGGAGCGGCTGGAAGATTGGCTGGAAAAGATCACGCAGGCGCTCGCGGACCATGACGCTGCGAACCCGGATGCACCGGCTGCGCCCTATGCCGTCAATCTCATCGTGCACAAATCCAACCCCCGGCTGATGGAAGATCTGGCGATTTGCGCGCAGTTCAAAGTGCCGCTCATCATCACCTCGCTCGGTGCGAATGAGGAAGTGAATGCCGCCGTGCGAGGCTGGGGTGGGCTGGTTTTCCATGACGTCATCAACCAGCGCTTTGCCCATAAGGCGATCGAGAAAGGCGCGGACGGCCTCATCCTCGTCGGGGCGGGCGCGGGTGGCCATGCAGGCGCGCAATCGCCCTTCGCGTTGATCGCCGAGACGCGGCAATGGTTCGATGGGCCAATCGCGCTTTCCGGCGCGATTGCATCCGGCGCGGGCGTGCTGGCGGCGCGCGCGATGGGCGCCGACTTCGCCTATATCGGCTCAGCCTTCATCGCGACGGAGGAGGCGCGGGCGAGTGCTGCCTACAAGCAGGCAATCGTGGAGGGGAGCGCTGGCGACATTGTCTATTCGAGCTATTTCACCGGCGTGAAGGGCAATTATCTGCGCGCGTCGATCGTGGCGCAGGGACTCAACCCCGATGACTTGCCGCAGGCCGACCCAAGCGCGATGGATTTTGCCGCAGCGACCGGCGCTAAGGCCTGGAAGGATATTTGGGGCGCGGGGCAGGGCATCGGCGCGGTGCATGAGATTGTGCCTGCTCAAAAGCTGATCGAACGGCTGATTGACGAATATGAAGCCGCACGGCTGCGGCTATGTGGCGATGTTGGCAGCAAGCTGTGACGGGGCTGGACATATTCCGCTCACCTAGCGCTTGAAAAGCGCCGCTAAACCCGCCAATGCCCGGCGATGGACAATAATCGCATCTTCGAAGCGATCGCCCTGCGTCGCTGCCTTGGGGCCAAGTATAACAAGCTCGCGCTCGTCCTCGCGCCGCATGTGCTCTACAAGCGCAACGACAGCTATTTCATCGATGCGATCACCATCACCCGCGAAGGCGCCGAGCCGCGCGAGCCCAAGGTTGGCAGTTATAATCTGGCAGGCCTGAGCGAGCTGGAAGTGTTGGATGATGTGTTCGACATCCATCCACTGTTCGACCGGATGGATGTGAAATATCGCGAGAACACGCTTTTCATGATCGATGCCGACTGACCACCGGGCCTCTGCGCGCCAAATGGTTTAAAGGCGCAAGAATATGATGGCTCCATAGTGCGGGCACGGGCATTGTACCGTCTATGGCCACGCCTCCCCATCACCACGACATGATCAGCTTCCAGCATGTGCGCAAAGCCTTCGGGCGTCATGCCGTGCTGGATGATGTTTCGCTCGCCATCGAGCGAGGCTCCTTCGTCGCGCTCGTCGGCGAATCGGGTGCGGGCAAGACGACATTGCTCAAGGCCATCAACCGGCTGGTTGAGATCGATGACGGCGCCATCCTTGTCGATGACGAGCCGATCAACGCCCTGCCATTGCATGAGCTGCGCCGCCGGATTGGTTATGTGTTTCAAGGTGTCGGCCTGTTTCCGCATATGAGCGTTGCGCAGAATATCTGGCTCGTGCCGCGTTTGCAGAATGCGCCAACGGAAAACCGGGCAGCGCGGGTGAGCGAATTGCTGGACCTGGTGTCGCTCCCAGCCGATGTGGCAGCGCGCTACCCCGCGCAACTTTCCGGCGGGCAGGCGCAGCGTGTTGGTTTCGCACGCGCGCTCGCCGCCAATCCCGCACTGATGCTGATGGACGAGCCGTTCGGCGCGCTCGATCCGGTGACGCGCAGCGAGCTTGGTCGCGCCTATCGCGCCCTGCATGATCGCATGGGGCTGACCAGCATTCTTGTGACGCATGATATGGCCGAAGCGCTGCTGCTCGCGGACCGTATCATCGTGCTGGGCGGCGGGGGCATATTGGCCGACATGCCGCCGCGCGACCTGCTGCACTATCAGGGTGACAACAGCGTGCGGGCGATGATTGATGTCGTGCGCGAGCAGGCCGATCAGCTTGAAGCGCTTGGGAAGGCACGCTGATGCCGGATCTTGGCATCGCCCTGCCGGATCTGCTGCGGCTCGCGCAATCCCACCTGTTCCTGAGCGGCTGTGCCGTTGGCCTCGCCTTGTTGCTGGGGCTGCCGATTGCGATCATCGCCGCGCGCCATCGCCGTTTCGGCGCGCCATTGCTGGGGCTGGTCAGCCTGCTGCAGACGATTCCCGGCCTGGCCCTGCTCGCGCTCTTCTATCCGCTCTTGCTGTTCCTCGGGCGTGCGACGCAATGGCCGATCCCGGCGCTCGGCTTCCTGCCCGCTTTGCTCGCCCTGACGGTTTATGCGCTGCTGCCGATTGTGCGAAACGGCGTTGCGGCGATTCGCGGTATCGACCCAGCGCTCATAGAGGCCGCGCATGGCCTTGGCATGACGCCACGCCAGCGCCTGACGATGGTCGAGCTGCCGCTGGGCGCACCGGTCATCCTTGCCGGTGTGCGCACGGCTGCGGTTTGGACAATCGGAACGGCAACGCTTGCCACCACCATCGGCCAACCGAGCCTTGGTGACCTGATCTTCTCGGGCCTGCAGACGGAGGATTGGAAGCGCGTGCTGGTCGGCTGCATTGCCGCCGCCATGCTTGCGCTACTGGCCGATTTCATCCTCGCGCTTGTCGAAACCGGCATCGCGCGTCGCTCGCGCTCACGTCTGCTCATCGGCGCGATGCTGCTGGCGCTTGCCGGGATGATGACGCTGTTGCCACTCAGCAATGGGGCGCGGCAGGCCAGCGCCGCGCAGTCGCGCGTGATCGTGGTCGGCGCCAAGAATTTCGCCGAGCAATATATCCTCGCAGACTTGCTGGAAAAGCGGTTGCAGGCGGCTGGCTACCGGACCGATCGACGCGATAATCTTGGGTCCGCCATTGCCTATCGGGCGCTCGCGGCGGGTGATATCGATGTCTATGTCGATTATTCCGGCACGCTCTGGGCCAATGTTCTGGGCCGCACCGATACGCCACCTGCCAAAGCGATGCTGGAGACGCTGAAAAGCGAACTGGCCCGGCGGGACAAGGTGAAACTGCTCGGCAGGCTCGGCTTTGAGAACGCTTATGCCTTTGCAATGAAGCGCAGCCGTGCGCAGACGCTTGGCATTGCGGATCTGGACGGGTTGGCACGGAAATCGCGCGACCTGAAGCTCGCGAGCGACCTGGAATTTCTCAGCCGGCCCGAATGGAAGGCTGTCGAAAACCGCTATCACCCGGCGTTCAGGGAAGCGCGGCCCTACAGCCCCACCTTCATGTTTCGCGCACTGGACGATGGATCGGCTGATGTCATCACAGCCTTCTCGTCCGATGGGCGCATCGCCGCGATGGACCTCATCACCTTGCCGGACCCGCGCGGGGCTCTACCCAATTATGATGCCTTGCTGCTGCTGGCACCGCGGGCGGCGCAGGATGCCAAGCTCGTCGCCACGCTTGCGCCGCTGATCGGTGCGATCGATATCGCTGCCATGCGTGAGGCGAACTGGATGGTCGATCGAGATCAGGATAAACAGACTGTCGCCAGCGCATCGCAATGGCTCGCGGCAAAGTTGCGCGACAAATCGAAGTAACCAAACTCCTTTTCAGGCGTATCGCTCCGGTGTGCCTGCAAGTCGCTTATATATCACATGGCACATCATGGGAGGGCCCGGGCCGATGACCGCAACCAATGCGATGCAGCCAGTCGCTAATGACGCCCTCGATGCGATGCGCGAGCGCTACATTGCTGTGCGGTCCCTCATGCTCGATCTCGCCGCGCCTTTGTCGGATGCCGACGCCACAGGCCAGTCCATGCCGGATGCCTCGCCCGCGAAATGGCATCTCGCCCATGTCACCTGGTTTTTCGAGACCTTCGTGCTGCGCGATCATGTGCCCGGCTATGAGCCCCATGATGCGCGCTGGGCCTATCTGTTCAACAGCTATTATGAGGCGGAAGGCGCGCGCCACGCCCGGCCACAGCGTGGGTTGCTGACGCGGCCATCGCTCGCAGAGGTGATCACCTATCGTCAGTATGTAGATGAGGCGATGGTGCAGGCCATGCCCCTCATTATGGAGCGCTGCCCTGATCTGGTGGAGCTTGGCCTTCACCATGAGCAGCAGCATCAGGAATTGTTGCTAACGGACATCAAGCACCTTTTCTTTCAGAACCCGCTTGGACCTGCGGTTTGGGAGGGTGAAGCCAGTCCAGCGCAGGCGCCAGCGCAGTCAGAGGTCCGCTGGATCGACGGCCCCGTCGGCCTCATCGAAATAGGCGACGCGGGCAACAGCTTTGCCTTCGATTGCGAACAACCGGCGCATCGCCACGATCTCACCCCCTATGCTGTAGCCGACCGGCTCGTCAGCAATGCGGACTGGGCGGCCTTCATCGCAGATGGAGGCTACAGCACCGCCTCGCTCTGGCTGTCGGATGGCTGGAGCTGGTTGCAGCAGGATCGGATCGAAGCGCCGCTTTACTGGCGTCGCTCGGGCGATGGCTGGGAGCATTTCACGCTCGCGGGCTGGGCTCCGGTCGACCCCGATGCTCCCGTCACCCACATCAGCCTGTATGAGGCAGACGCCTTTGCCGCTTGGTCGAATGCGCGACTGCCGACCGAGCAGGAGTGGGAAGCCGCCGCCCGCCGCGATGATCCGCTTAGCGGCGTCCAGCTCGATCACGCCGGTCCCGTCGCCCCGCGCGGCGTTGGCGCAGCATCCATGTTCGGCAATGTCTGGCAATGGACCGGCTCGGCCTATCGCCCCTATCCGGGTTTCCGCACAGCGCCGGGCGCGGTCGGTGAATATAATGGCAAATTCATGAGCGGGCAGTTCGTGCTCAAGGGCGCGAGCTGCGCCACGCCGCGCGGCCATTCGCGCGCGACTTATCGCAATTTCTTCTTCCCCCATCAGCGCTGGCAATTCACCGGTCTGCGCCTCGCGAAGGATCTCTGAACATGGGCGTGCAGGCCGATCTCAAACTGGTCGAACATGATGATGAGGGCGTCGATCTCGCCTTCCGCGCTGATGTGCTGCGCGGCCTGTCCGAATCGCAAAAAGCGATTCCCGCGCGCTGGTTCTACGATCTCAAGGGATCGGAGCTGTTCGAGGCGATCACGCAATTGCCCGAATATTATCCAACCCGTGCGGAAACCAGCCTGCTCAAGGCGCACGGGCGAGACATTGCGCAGGCGATTGGACCGAACCGGGCCGTCGTGGAATTCGGCTCGGGCAGCTCCATCAAAACACCGCTGCTGTTGCAGCAGGTGAATGCCGCCGCCTATCTGCCGCTCGATATTTCCGGCGAATTTCTGCGCCAGTCGAGCCGTGAGCTCGCCATGAAATTCCCGGACCTGCCGATCATCCCGATCGAAGCGAATTTCATGCAGGCGGTCGATCTGCCGGATTCCGTGCGCCACCTCGATATGGTAGGCTTTTTCCCCGGCTCGACGATCGGCAACATGGTGCCGCACACCGCCATCGACCTGCTGCGCTCGATGCGCGACACGTTGGGGCCGCGCTCGCAATTGCTGATCGGCGTGGATCGGGTGAAGGATGTGCAGCGCCTGATCGCGGCTTATGATGACGCGCAGGGCGTCACGGCGCAGTTCAACCTTAATCTGATCGACCGAATCAATGCCGAACTGGCGGGCACGATGCCGCGCAACCTATTCCGCCATGTCGCCCGGTGGAATGAGGGGTGGAGCCGCATTGAAATGCACCTCGAAGCGCTGGATGATATCAGCTTCACCGTCGCCGGTCAGGCCATGACGATGCAGCGTGGCGAGACGATCCACACCGAAAATAGCCATAAATATACGCCCAATCAGGCCAGGCTGCTGTTGCAGGCGGGGGGGTGGACGCCGCTCAACTATTGGACGGATGACGCGGAGGACTTCATGGTTCTGCTCGCCGACTATAGCGAGTTTCGCAGCGCGCCTTAATCAGGCGCTTGGGCGCTGTATCCTTCTGCCTCTTCCCAATTCCGCCCGGCTTCCCTAAGCGCGGAACCGCAGACAGGAACAAGACTCATGACGCAGATGGTGAAGATTACGCTCCCCGATGGCTCGCAGCGCGATGTGCCAAGCGGAACCACGCCTGCCGATATCGCAGCGTCCATCGGCCCCGGTCTTGCCAAGGCGGCGATTGCGGCGCGGGTGGATGGCGAATTGTTCGACATCATGCGCCCGCTGGAAGCCGATGCGCAACTCGCGCTCGTTACCGCCAGGGATGAGAAGGACGCGCTGGAGCTGGCGCGCCACGACTTTGCGCACATCCTTGCCGAAGCCGCGCAAGCGCTCTTCCCCGGCACGCAGATCACCTTCGGCCCATCCACCGATGACGGCTTCTATTATGACTTCGCGCCAACGGCAGCGCGTGGCCCGTTCACCGATGAGGATCTGCCCGCGCTTGAAGCGAAAATGCGCGAAATCATTTCGCAGAACAAGCCGCTGCGCCGCGAAGTGTGGACGCGCGATCAACTGCTTGAGCATTTTACGCGGCAGGGCGAAAGCTTCAAGGCCGAGTGGGCGCAGACGCTTGCCGATGGCGAAGAGTTGACGGTTTATTGGTCCGGCGATGATTGGGTCGATATGTGCCGGGGGCCGCATCTTGCCTCCACCGGCAAGCTCGATCCGCAAGCCTTCAAGCTCACGCGTGTTTCCGGTGCTTATTGGCGCGGCGATCAGAACAACGCGATGCTCTCGCGGGTTTATGGCACCGGCTGGCTGAACAAGAAGCAGCTCGACGCGCATTTGCTCAAGCTGGAGGAAGCCGCCAAGCGCGACCACCGCAAGATTGGTCAGGAGATGGACCTGTTCCATCTGCAGGCCGAGGCGCATGGGTCGGTCTTCTGGCATCCGAAAGGCTATCTGATCTGGCGTCAGCTGGAGGCCTATATGCGTCGCCGCCTCGATGCCACGGGCTATCAGGAAGTGAAGACGCCGCAGATCATGGATGCGCGCCAGTGGGAGCAGAGCGGCCATTGGGGCAAATATCGCGAGAATATGTTCGTGATTCCCGATGAGGTGCCGAATACGGACGATGAAGGTCCGGTCATCTCGCACGATGCCGACTGGATGGCGCTCAAGCCGATGAACTGCCCGGCGCATGTGCTGATTTTCCGTCAGGGCATCAAATCCTATCGCGATCTGCCGCTGCGCCTTGCTGAGTTCGGCTGCTGCCATCGCAACGAGCCGCATGGCGCGCTGCATGGTCTGATGCGTGTGCGCCAGTTCACGCAGGATGATGCGCATATCTTCTGCCGAGAGGATCAGCTCGTCGAGGAGGTCTCGGCCTTCTGCGATCTGCTGGATGTGGTGTATAAGGATCTGGGCTTTTCCGATTATGCCATCAAGCTCGCCCTGCGGCCTGAAAAGCGCTTCGGCACGGATGAGATGTGGGACTGGTCCGAGCAATCCATGCGTGATGCAGTGCGCGCGACGGGCCGCGACACGCCCGAATGGGGCTGGGAAGAAATGCCGGGCGAAGGCGCTTTCTATGCGCCCAAGCTGGAGTTCCACCTGACCGACGCGATTGGGCGGACGTGGCAGGTCGGCACGATCCAGACCGACACTGTGCTGCCCGAGCGTCTCGACGCCAGCTATGTGGGCGAGGATGGCGAGCGCCATCGCCCGGTCATGCTCCACCGTGCGATTCTGGGCAGCTATGAGCGCTTCATCGGCATTCTCATCGAGCATCATGCCGGGCGCTTCCCGATGTGGCTTGCGCCCGTGCAAGCGGTCGTTGCGACGATCGTTTCGGACGCGGATGACTATGCGAAGGAAGTCACGGCCAAGATGGTTGCGGCGGGGCTTCGTGTGGAGACCGACGTTCGCAACGAGAAGATCAATTACAAGGTGCGCGAGCATAGCCTTGCCAAGGTGCCGAACCTGCTGGTCGTTGGCCGGCGCGAAGCGGAAGAGGGCACGGTTGCCCTGCGCCGCCTTGGCTCGGATGAGCATCAAAAGGTCATCGCCGTGGACGAGCTGATCGCCCAGCTGGTGGCCGAGGCGACCCCGCCTGATCTGCGGTGACGATTACGATCCGCAAGGCAGGTCCGGCTGATCTGCCGCGCGCGCTGGAGATCTGGCGCAGCGCGGTGGATGCGACGCACCGCTTCCTGACGCCTGCGGACCGGGCCGAGATTGATGTGATGGTCGAGCGCGAGCATCTGCCCAATGTCGATCTTTGGGTGGCGACGGACGCAGCAGGTTGCGTGCAGGCCTTCCTCGGCATGGGCGAGGATGAGATCGATTCCCTGTTCGTTGATCCGGCTGTGCATCGGCAGGGCTATGGCAGTGCACTGGTCGCCCATGCGCTGATGCTGGTGCCGGATGCGAGGGTGGATGCGAGCGAGCAGGCACCCCAAGCCATTGCTTTTTATGAGCGGCGCGGCTTCATCCGCACAGGCCGTTCGGCGACTGATCCGATGGGTCGACCCTATCCGCTGATCCATTTTCGCGCACCTGCACGGGAAGAGTCGCAAAGATGATCATTTCATCCTATATGGGTTGGGCAATGGGCACGCGATTGGGTGCTCGTTAACTGACTGTTGCTACAGCGCGACAGTGGCGTGCCCCAAGCGGCGCGCCTCTTTTCGTTGCTGCTAATTCGATTTACGTTCATAGTCCGTGCAATGATTTGAAGGAGAACAAACTATCCGCCCCCCCATGATGCGCCGCTCGATGGCGCAACCCCAGCCGCTCAATGGTCCTCGCTATAATGAGTTCATCACCGTGCCCAAGGTGCGCGTTATTGATGGAGAGGGCGAGAATCTGGGCGTGTTGACCACGCGCGAGGCGATCGATCAAGCGGCAGAGGTCGGTCTCGATCTCGTTGAAGTTTCTCCGAACGCTGATCCGCCAGTCTGCAAGTTCCTCGACATTGGCAAGTTCAAGTATGAGGCGCAGAAGAAGGCGAATCTTGCGCGCAAAACGCAGCGCACGCAGGAGATCAAAGAGATCAAGAAGCGCCCCAACATCGACGATCATGATTATGATACGAAGATGAAGAAGGTTTTCGACTTCATCGAAGAAGGCGACAAGGTGAAAGTCACCCTGCGCTTTCGTGGTCGTGAAATGGCGCACCAGCAGCTTGGCATGCAGCTTCTTCAGCGCGTTGCCGAGAATACGACCGAGGTCGCGAAGGTCGAAGCCTATCCACGCATGGAAGGCCGTCAGATGCTGATGGTTCTATCGCCGAAATAAGCATGTGGAGGGCGGCGCCGTCAGCGGCTCCGCCCCACACCTCACGCACGGCAACGCGAGTCTGCAATCATTGACGGGCTCGGCAAAGCGTCTCAAGAGGTCCGGGCCTTGATGAGAGCGAGCAATGACCGACACACCGCCCCTGCGCCTGTTCAACAGCCTGACACGCCAGCTCGAGAATTTCGAGCCCGTCCATCCCGGCGAGGCGCGCGTCTATTCCTGTGGGCCGACGGTCTATAATTATCCGCACATCGGCAATATGCGCGCTTATGTTTTTGCCGATACGCTGGGCCGCGCGCTCAGCTTCAAGGGCTATGCACTCAAGCATGTGATCAACATCACCGACGTTGGCCATCTGACCGACGATGGTGATGCCGGTGAGGATAAGCTGGAGAAAGCCGCCGCCGCGCGCGCACAATCCATCTGGGACATCGCGAAACATTATACGCAGGCTTATTGGGCGGATATCGATGCGCTCAACATTCGCCAGCCAGCGCATTGGTCCATCGCGACGGATTATGTCGGCCAGATGATCGAATTTGCCGCGAGCATCGCGGAGCAGCATTGTTATGAGCTGCCCTCCGGCCTCTATTTCGATGTCTCGACCGTAGCCGATTATGGCCGCCTCGCTCGCGCCGCGACGCAGGAGGGCGAGGGTCGCATCGAGGAGGTTGATGGCAAGCGACAGGCCGCCGATTTCGCGATTTGGCGCCGCACGCCTGCGGGCGAGACGCGGCAGATGGAATGGGAGTCCCCCTGGGGTCGTGGCGCGCCGGGCTGGCATCTGGAATGCTCGGTGATGAGTCGCGCGCTGCTTGGGCTGCCCTTCGATATCCACACCGGCGGTATCGATCATCGCGAGATTCATCATCCTAATGAGATTGCGCAAAATCAGGCGATCATGGGCTATGACGCCCATCATGGCGGGCTGGATTGCGCTGTGTATTCCGGCGCGCGGCTTTGGATGCACAATAATTTCCTGATTGATCGCTCAGGCAAGATGAGCAAGTCTGCAGGCGAATTTCTGCGGCTGCAATTGCTGATTGATCGCGGTTACCACCCGCTCGCCTATCGCCTGATGTGCCTGCAGGCGCATTATCGATCCGAGCTGGAATTCAGCTGGGACAATCTCGCCGCCGCGCTCACCCGCCTCAAGCGCATGTTGATGGCGGTTGCGCCGCTGCGTGCGGTGGAGCCCACCGATGTGGTGGCCCATCCCAAGCTCACGCTTTTGCTTGAGCGCTTCGATGCCGCGATCAGTGATGATCTCAACAGCGCGGTCGCCTTGACCGTCATGGACGAGGTGCTGGCGACGAAGAAGGTGCCCGCGGAAGAAAAGCGCGCGCTGGTGACCATAATGGACGCCGTGCTGGGCCTCAACTTGCTGACGCTTGAACGCTCAGCCTTGCGGTTGCGGCCGATCACCGCAACCATCGATGACGCTGGCATCGCCGCGATATTAGCCCGCCGCAATGAAGCCCGCGCCGAGAAGGATTTCGCCACGTCCGATCTGTTGCGCGACGAACTCGCGGCCGCAGGTGTCGAGGTGATGGATGGTGATCCGCTAGGTTGGGAGTGGAAACTCAATGACGCATAAGACGATCATCGTTTTCCCCGAGATGTATCGCGCGCAATTGCAGGCGCGTGTGCCGGACGGCGTCGAGGTGCTCGGCTTCTCCACGCTTGAGGAAGCGCTGGAGCTCGCTCCGCAAGCCGAAATCGGCTGGTTCGATGACTTCCCGACCAAAGCCTATGCCCTCGCGCCCATCGCGGCGGTGAACGCGAAATGGATCAACAGTGTCGTCGTTGGGCTCGATGCGTTTCCGGTGAAGGAAATGCAGGAACGTGGCCAGATATTCACCAATGGCGCGGGCCTCCTGCCGGATATCGTGGCGGATTTTGCGGTGATGGGCGTGCTCGCGCTGGCCAAGCGGCTCGACGAAGTGGTGCGGGCGCATGATCGGCGCGAATGGGTGCGATCCGGCCCGCCGGGCAGCTTCGAGCTGCTGGGCGCGACGGCGCTGATCATCGGCTATGGCGCGATCGGCAAGGAGATCGGCACGCGGTTGCGGGCGTTTGGCGTTCAAGTGACCGGCGTGCGGCGCGGCGCAGACAGCGATCCAACCGTGATCGGCCCGGATGATTGGCGTGCGCGGCTGGCGGAGTTTGATTATGTCATCCTCGCCGCACCCAATACCGCGCAAACGAGCGCGATGATCGGCGCGCGAGAGCTGGCGGCGATGAAGCCCGGCACCCGCATCGTCAACATGGCGCGAGGCGAGCAGATCGACCAGCCAGCGCTGATCGCCGCACTTGAATCCGGCCATATCGGCAGTGCCTTTCTCGACGTGACCACGCCTGAGCCATTGCCCGCCGATGATCCGCTTTGGGCCGCGCCCAATCTCCTCATCACATCCCATCTCTCCGGGGCGAGCCAGACCAGCGCTTATGAGCGTGGGATGCAGCGCTTCCTCAAAAATCTGGATCATTATCTCGCGGGCGAACCGCTTGAGCATGTCGTCGATCTGACACGGGGCTATTAGCGGCGCGATGCTGCGCTCGGACCGCCGCCTTCTCGCTCTGGCGATTGCCCTATCGGGCTTGGCGGGGTTCGTCGATTCGGTGGGCTTCCTCAGCGCTGGCGGCTTTTTCATCTCGTTTATGAGCGGCAATTCCACCCGGCTCGCGGTCGGTGTGAGTGAGGGCTCCAGCGCAGCGCTTGCGGCCGCAGCGCTCATCCTGGGTTTCGTCGCGGGCGTCGTGCTTGGCGGAGTCATTGGCCACCGCGCGGGCGGCGCACGCAGATGGGCTGTCCTCGCTCTGGTAAGCGCATTGCTGATCTTCGCGGCCCTGTACGCGCCTTCGCTCCCGCTGGTTGCGCTCGGCGCGATGGTGATCGCGATGGGTGCGGAGAATGCGGCGCTGGCAGACAAAGGGGAGGTCAAGGTGGGCCTGACCTATATGACCGGCGCGCTCGTGCGGGCAGGGCAAGCGCTGGCCAATCGCCTGACCGGATATGAGGTTGGCTCGTGGCGCTCCGATCTGGGCCTGTGGGCCGGGCTGATGGTGGGGGCCATCAGTGGCGCGTTCAGCCACAAGCTGCTCGGATTTGATGCGCTCTGGATTGCGGCAGGGCTGGCGGTCTTGCTCACATTTGCGGCGCATGGGATGTCACGCCGTCCGCCGGGCTGAGCGCGCCCACTCTCCTTGCTTCGAATCGCCCAAAAGGGTAGGGGCTTGCCCCTCGCTTGCCACACCCCATCTTGTGGCCCTGGCGCATGGAGACTTAAGGATATGACGGCGAACTGGAGCCCTGCCAGCTGGCGGGACCATGAAGGGCTGCAAATGCCCATCTATCGCGATGCTGCGGCGCTGGCCGCTGCAGAGGCGCAGCTTGGCAATTATCCCCCGCTGGTCTTTGCGGGCGAAGCACGTCACCTCACTGCCGATCTCGCAAAGGTCGCCAATGGTGAGGCCTTCCTGCTGCAGGGCGGCGATTGCGCCGAGAGCTTTGCCGAGTTTCACCCGAACAATATTCGCGATACCTTCCGCGTGCTGCTGCAGATGGCGGTCGTGCTGACCTTCGCCAGCAAGCTGCCGGTCGTGAAGGTCGGTCGCATGGCCGGGCAATTCGCCAAGCCGCGCTCGACGGGCACGGAAACGATCGATGGCGTGGAACTGCCAAGCTATCGCGGCGACAATGTGAACGACATCGCCTTCTCGGCTGAGGGGCGCGAGCCCGATCCGCAGCGGATGGTGCGCGCTTACAATCAGTCGGCGGCCACGCTCAACCTGCTGCGCGCATTCTCGACCGGCGGCTATGCCAGCCTCGACAAGGTGCATGGCTGGATGCTCGATTTCATGGGCCGCAGCCCCTGGGCCAAGAAGTTTAGCGAAATGGCTGACCGGATTGGCGAAGCGCTCGACTTCATGAAGGCCTGTGGCCTGAGCCCCGAGACGGTGCCCCAGCTGGGCGGCACGAGCTTTTACACCAGCCATGAGGCGCTGCTGCTCCCTTATGAGCAGGCGCTCACCCGGCAGGATTCACTGACCGGCCAATGGTATGACACCAGCGCGCATATGCTCTGGATCGGGGATCGCACGCGCTTCATCGGCTCCTCGCATGTCGAATATCTGCGCGGCATCGGCAACCCGATCGGCATGAAGGTGGGGCCGAGCCTTGATCCTGAAACGCTGCTGCGCCTGCTCGATCTGCTCAATCCGCGCCGTGAGGCTGGTCGCATCACGCTGATCACCCGCTATGGGCATGACAAGATCGAGGGCGCTCTGCCCCCGCTCGTGCGCGCCGTGATGCGCGAAGGGCACCCGGTCGTCTGGTCGTGCGATCCTATGCACGGCAATGTCATCAAGGCCGCCAATGGCTACAAGACCCGCCCGTTCGAGCGCATTCTCGCAGAAGTGCGCGGCTTCTTCGCCGTGCATCGCGCAGAAGGCAGCTTTGGCGGCGGCATCCATGCCGAGATGACCGGCCAGAATGTGACGGAATGCACAGGCGGCGCGATCGACGTAACCGAGCAGAGCCTCGCTGATCGCTACCACACCCATTGCGACCCGCGCCTCAACGCGGCGCAGAGCCTTGAGCTGGCCTTCCTGCTGGCGGAAATGCTCAATGACGAGCTGGCGGAGCGGCGCAAAGTCGCGGCCTGATCCTATAGGGCCTGACAGCCTGACCTCATGAGCCCATTGCACGCTTCTCCCCTGAGAAGAATGCGATGGGCTTTATGATTTAATGCCCTGATCAAGCCTAGCCCCTTGCGTGATCCACATTCTCTGCCAATGTGGTAGTTATGCTTTCGCAACGCACGCGTTATTCCATCCGCGCCCTCCAGCATCTGGCGCGGCATTACGGAGAAGGTCCGATCCAGCTCGCGGACATTGCGACTGCGCAAAATATTCCCGCGAAGTTTTTGACCGTCATTCTCTCGGAGCTCAGTCGTGCTGGCCTCGTCGCCACGCGCCGTGGCCGCGATGGCGGTTACTGGCTGGCCCTTGCGCCCATCGATGTGCGTTATGGCGATATCTTCCGGCTGACGGACGGCGCGCTCGCGCTCGTCCCCTGCGCCAGCCGTTATGCGCACCAGACCTGCAAGAATTGCGTGCCGGAGGAAGAATGCGAGCTTCGCCGCATCATGGTGAAGGTGCGCGATGAAACCGCTGCCATATTGGACAAGCTGACCCTGGCCGATAAGTTCGAGACGGTTGGCGAAGACGAGATGGTCTGACGCCTGATCATGGATAGACGATGACACTCATTCTGCACGGTATTCCCAATTGCGACACGGTGAAGAAGGCGCGCGACTGGCTGTCGGCGCAGGGCGTCGCTTATGAATTTCGCGACTATAAGAAGCAGCCGCCGACGAGCGTGGAGCTGAAAGACTGGACCGATACGGCTGGCTGGGAGGTGCTGCTCAACAAGGCGGGCACAACGTTCCGCAAGCTGCCCGATGAAGACAAGGCCGGGCTGGATGCCACAAAGGCAATCGACCTGATGGCGGCCCACCCCTCGCTCATCAAGCGCCCGGTCGTCACGGGCGCGAAGGCGTTGCTTGTCGGCTTCAAGCCCGATCAGTGGAGCGCCACGCTCGGCTGACCTACGTGGTGCGGGAACGCCCGCGCCGCCTTGCGCATTCTTCTGCTATCTCAAGCAAGGAAGGATGCAGACATGAAACTCGTTCTTATTGGGCTTGTCACGGCTGGTGCGCTCGCAGTCTCGGGCTGCTCGACGCTGCGTGGCGCAGGCATTGGTGCGGCAGCAGGTGCAGGCGCTGCGGCGGTTACCGATAATGATGTCGGCAAGGGCGCTGCAATTGGTGGTGCAGCAGGCGCAGTTGTCGGCACCGTGGCCGATTAGATCTGCTGATCAGTGCGCGTGATAGGCGAGCGCCTCGATAACATCGTCAAGCCGCGCCGGATCGCCAACCGCGATCACATCGCCTTCGCTCGCATCGGTCAACGGCTCTCCCGACCAGTCACACATCTGCCCGCCCGCGCCTTCTACGATTGGAACGAGCGCAGCCAGATCGTGCAGTTTAAGTCCCGCTTCGACCACGATGTCGATATGGCCGCTCGCAAGCAGCGCATAATTATAGCAGTCGCCACCCCAGATCGTGTCGCGGCATTGCCCACCCAGAACCGAGAAATGCTCGGCGCTGTGGCCGGGGAAATATTGCGGGCCGGTTGTGGCTAAAATGGCCTGATCCAGTGCGCGGCAAGAGCGCGTCTTGACCGGCTTGCCATTCAATGTTGTGCCCACGCTCATCGCGCCGACCCAGCGTTCACCGCTGATTGGCTGATCGATAATTCCCAGCACCGGCCAGCCATCCTGCATCAATGCGATCAGCGTGCCAAAAATAGGGCGCCCGGCAATGAAGCTGCGTGTGCCATCAATGGGGTCCAGCACCCACTGCCGTGCGGAGTCGGGACGCTCGGCCCCAAACTCCTCACCAATAATGCCATCGCGCGGGCGCTCGGCGTCGATCAGTCGCCGCATCGCCAGTTCGGCGGCGCGGTCAGCCTCAGTAACCGGGGACGCATCGCTTTTTTCCGATATCTCGAACGGCGCACGAAAGAATGGGCGAATCGCGGCGCCCGCTGCATCGGCAAGAGCGTTGGCGAGGGCGATATCATCGGAGAGAGCCATGCCCATGCGCTAGCGCGGAATGGCGCGTGAGGCTATCGGGCTTTTTAGGTTAGGTGATGAAATGAGCTTCCAAAACCTCGTCATTCCCGCGCACGCGGGAATCCAGGCGACGGTGCGACCTGTGCACATCGCATCAACCTTTAACCCGGTCTGCCCGCTGGCATGGATTCCCGCGTTCGCGGGAATGACGAGGTTTTTAGAAAGCAGTAGGTGGTCTTAAGGCGCTTTTCCTGTCTCCGCGCGCTAAAGCTTCTGTTACCCAATCCGTCCTCCTCTGCGTAACATCCGGGGGATTATATGCGCCTGCTCATGTGGCTGCTGACCATTTTGTTCGCACTTGGTGGCCTCACCCTGCGGGTCGATGGCGGCTTCATCGGTGCGGGCCGTGTCGGTCTCGGCCTGCTCCTGCTCGCTTTCCTCTCCTGTCCATTTCTATGGGCGCCATCCACTGGTCTTGTGCCGGACGAGTTGGCCCTGCCCGGAAAGCGACGGCTGATGCTGGCGCTTGCCCTCATCCTCGCCAGCCCCCTGCTTCTGCCCTGGCAGCTCTGGCTCTGAACGCAGTTGGCGGAAGCTGCGCACCTGCTTAAGGGTGCGCCATGCCAGAGCTTCCTGAAGTCGAGACCACTGTCGCAGGCCTTCGCCAGGTGCTGGATGGCGCGCGCCTTACCCTCGTTGAAACGCGGCGCGCAGACCTTCGCTTTCCCTTCCCGGAAGATTTGCGGCAACGGTTGACCCGTGCCACCGTCATCGGCCTTGGCCGCCGCGCCAAATATGGCCTGATCGACACGGATCGCGGCGATACGATGATCTTCCATCTCGGCATGTCCGGTCGTTGGCGGATCGATCCGTCCGAGGTCGCCAAGCATGATCATCTGCTCTTGGAAACGGCGCAGCATCGCCTTGCCCTGCATGATCCCCGCCGATTCGGCTTCGTCCATCTGGTCAGCACTACCGCGATCGATGCTTACCCCGCTTTCGCCGCGCTTGGCCCGGAGCCGCTCGGCGATGGCTTGACCGCGCAGTATCTGCACACGGCGCTCGCCGGACGCGCCGCGCCGATTAAGGCCATGCTGCTCGATCAGCGCATCGTTGCAGGCCTCGGCAATATCTATGTGTGCGAGGCGCTGAACATCGCCGGCATCATGCCGACACGCGCGGCAGGCAAGATATCGAAAGCGCGGCTCGTGCGGCTGGTCGAGGCGATCAAGGCCGTGCTGCTCGCCGCCATCGCGGCAGGCGGCTCCACCTTGCGCGACTATGCGCGGCCCGATGGCGAGCTTGGCTATTTCGCCAAGGATTGGCGCGTCTATGGGCGCGAGGGGCTCATCTGTCCCTGTGGCGGCACCGTCAAGCGCCGGGTGGATTCGGGGCGCTCGACCTTCTACTGTCCCAATTGTCAGACATAGCGCGCTTGCCGAGGAGATCGCCCATGAAGATCCTGCCGATGTCCGCCCGCATCGCTGCGCTGATTGTGGGCCTCATCGCCTTCGCTGCCTTGTCGATCCGATTCGCTGTTTCGCTGGAGCAGACCGGCAGCGTGCAGGCCGCGCTCTGGACGATGCTGCGCTTCTTCACGATCATCGGCAATCTGCTGACGGCGGTGCTTTTGTTGGGTGTCGCAATGGGCAGCCGCGTGGCTTCGCATCCACGCCGACTTGCGGGGCTCATGCTCCTGATGGGGCTTATCGGCATTGTCTATGTGCTGCTGCTGAGCAACACCGAGCATCATGCCGGTCCTGCGAGCACTGCCAACTTGCTCCTTCACTATATCGCGCCTCCGGCCGTGGCGCTGTTCTGGCTGATGTTCGCGCCCAAGGGCAAGCTGGCCTATCGCGATCCGCTGATCTGGGCGCTGCTGCCCATCGCCTATCTGGCTTATGCGATCGGCCGCGCGCAATTGGATGGAGTGTATCCCTATCCCTTCCTCAACGTCGCGCGCCTCGGCTGGATGCAGGTGGGGATCGCGACGAGCATGATCGCAGCGGCCTTCATCGTCGCTGGTATGCTGGTGGTGTGGATCGACCGCCGGCTGGGGTAAAGGGGGCGGAGCATGATTGCGGCGCTGACGGGTCTGTTTGGAACGAAATATGGGGCTGGTCGTTTCGCCGAATAAGTTTGCACCAGCCGATATTTGCGCAGATGTGTTGCGCGTCCAGCTTCAGTCTCGCTTCAGAGATTGAAAATCTGAATAAATCAACTGGCATAAGATATCTGAGGCCTGCCTGACGATCGCGTGAGGTAAAGGTTCAGTCTGTGGAGTGGATTTTCTCAATTTTTATTGAGGTGGTTTAGGATGATTGATAGACATATTCTATGAGAGATGCCGACAAGGCGCGATCAATGTTGCGGTCAGCGACTGCAACTGAGCATGAACGGGTTGACGCTGCCTTTGGCGGTTACCTTTTAGCGGATCGGGCACATTATACCGCCTTTTTGAAGGCACAGGCCGAAGCCTTTTTGCCAGTCGAAGCCGCAATCGATCAGGCTCAGCCCGAGCAGGTGATGTCAGACTGGGCGGACCGCCGCCGCGTGCCTCTGCTCAAACGCGATCTGGCTGCGCTGGGTGTGACGGCTGAAAGTGTGGCCGAATTTCCAATTCCCAACTCGCCTGAAGCATTGCTCGGCGCCATCTATGTGCTGGAAGGCTCAAGGCTCGGCGGCAAATTCCTTGAGCGTCAGATCGGCGATGATTTTCCACGAGAATTTCTGAGCGCACATGACAGCGCGTCGTGGAGGCAGCTTGTGGGCGTCATCGATGAACGCCTGCAATCGCCTGCCCAAATCGATGCCGCGATTGCGTCGGCCAAATCCGTATTCGCATTCTTCGAGAACGGTGCGCTGCGCCACATCAGGGGGCCGGCTAATGGCTGAACCGTCAAAGGTCGATCTGACCAATTGTGACCGCGAGCCGATCCACATATTGGGCGCCATCCAGCCCATTGGCTTCCTGTTGGCGCTCACCAGCGACTGGATGGTTGCGCGCGCGTCGGCCAACCTCGCCGATTATATCGGCCTGGCGCCGGATGATGTGATTGGTCGCCCGATTGCCGAAATCTTTGACGCGTTCGCGATCCATCAAATGCGCAACCGCGCGGCGATCCTGCGCGGTGCCGATGCGGTCGAACGGTTGTTTGCCTTGCCACTGATGGAGGGGCGCGCCCTCTTCAACGTCGCAATTCACTTCTCCGGCGGTCAGGTCGTCATCGAGGGCGAGCCATCGTCCGGTGAGATTGGCGACATCACCAGCATGATTCGCCCGATGATCTCCCGTCTCGATCAATGCGCGGACTTTGCGGCATTTTATCGTGAGGGCGCGCGCCAGATCCGCGCGCTCACCGGCTTTGATCGCGTCATGGTTTATCGCTTCGCAGCCGATGGTTCGGGCGAGGTCGCTGCCGAGGCGGTGCGGCCGGGCATTGGCCGCTTCTTCGGGCTGCATTATCCCGCGAGCGACATTCCGGCGCAGGCCCGCATTCTCTATACGCGCAATCTTCTGCGGGTGATTGCCGATGTGAAAGCAACGCCTGTCCCCATCATGCCTGCCTTGAATGAGGCAGGCGAGCCGCTGGATCTGTCGCTCTCCCTGCTGCGCTCCGTGTCGCCGATCCACATCGAATATCTCAAAAATATGGGCGTCGAGGCATCCATGTCGATCTCGATCATCGTGGATGGCAAGCTGTGGGGCTTGTTCGCCTGCCACCATTATGCCGCGCTCACGCCGACCTTCGAGCGGCGTTCCGTTGCCGAGCTATTCACGCAGATGTTCTCCATGCGGCTGGAAAGTCGGGAGCGGCAGGAGACGGTCGAGTTCGAGCGGCGCGCGCGCGATATTTCCGATCAGTTGCTGGGTGCGGTCGCATCGGACGAGACGCTGCTGCGTGACCCGGATTGGCTGGCGGATATCCTAACTCATGCCATTCCCGCAGACGGCGTCGGCGTGTGGCTGGGTGGCAATTATGCTTTCTCAGGCATCACGCCACCGACGGCGGATTTCCGCCGCATCATCCGCGCGCTCAACAGTACGGCTGCGGGCAGGGTGTTTGCGACCGATCATATCGGCTCGATCCTGCCGGATGCCGACACATTTGCGGACAGTGCAGCAGGCCTGCTGGCCATCCCCGTATCACGCTCACCGCGTGATTATGTCGTCCTGTTCCGGTCTGAACTGGTGCGTTCGGTCCGTTGGGGAGGCGATCCGCACAAGCCCGTGGAACTTGGCCCCAATGGCCCGCGGCTGACTCCGCGTGAAAGCTTTGCGGAGTGGAAGGAGCTTGTGCGCGGGCGCTCCAAGCCCTTCACAAGCTCTGAACAGCGCGTCGCGGAAACATTGCGGGCGACCCTGATCGAAGTGGTGCTGCGGCTCGCGGACGAAGCCACGGCGGAGCGGCAGAAATCGGGCGAGCGGCAGGAGCTGTTGATTGCCGAGCTCAACCATCGCGTGCGCAACATTCTGGGTCTGATCCGTGGCCTCATTCGCCAATCGGACCCATCCGATGAAGCGGTGCAGGATTTTGTGAAGGTGGTCGATGGCCGCATTCACGCGCTTGCCCGCGCGCATAATCAGCTGACGGAAGATCATTGGGGGCCTGCCCCGCTCAATGCGTTGATCGATGCGGAGACCTATGCCTTCGTCGATGATAGCGAGCGGGTGCAGTGCACGGGTGAGCCGGTGATGCTCAACCCGCAGGCCTATGCGACGATGGCGCTGGTCGTGCATGAACTCGTCACCAATTCCATGAAATATGGCGGCCTGTCCGTGCCGGAAGGGCAGGTGCGGCTAAGCTGGGAGCGGGATGGGCGCGGTGATCTCAGCCTGCGCTGGCGCGAATCCGGCGGTCCCCCGGTCAAGGCGCCCACCCGCAAGGGCTTTGGCACCACCATCATCGAGCGATCCGTGCCCTATGATCTGGGCGGCAAGGCGAGCGTCAATTATGCGCCGAACGGGCTGGAGGTCGATTTCTGCATTCCCGGCCGCCATGTCGCCGAGCATGTTGCCGCGTTGCAGCCCGCCATTCGCTTTCCCGGCAAAAAGCCCGGCCACAGCGCGCCGCCGCCGCAGGATCTGCTTAAGGGACAGCGCGTGCTGCTGGTGGAAGATAGCCTCATCATCGCGCTGGATGCCGAGGATATATTCGAGCGGCTCGGCGCGGATCATGTCGCGACGGCCTCCTCAGTCGAGGCGGCGCTGGACATTATCGCTGCCGATCGACCCACGCTTGCCGTGCTCGATATCAACCTTGGCAGCAGCACCAGCTTTTCCATCGCCGATGAGCTGCTGGACCTGGGCATCCCGTTCATGTTCGCGACCGGCTATGGCGAACAGGCCCAGTTCCCGGATAAGCATCGCGGTCGACTGGTTTTGCAGAAGCCCTACACCATCGAGAATATGGCCCGCATCCTGGCAACACTGCTGAGCTGAGCGATCAAAGGACCGCGCAGGCTGCTTGCAACCATGCCTTCGCATCGCCCTCCAGCTGCGGCCCGACAATCTCCAGCGTGCGCGCATGATAGGCGTTGAGCCAGGCGCGCTCATCGGCGGTCAAGAGCGTGATGTCGATCAGCGCGCGGTCGATGGGCGTGTGGCTGAGCGTTTCGAAGCCGTAAAATGGGCGCTCGTCCTCCCCATTTGCCTGCTCGACGACCAGCACGAGATTCTCGATGCGGATGCCATATTCACCGGTCTTGTAATAGCCCGGCTCGTTGGAAAGGATCATGCCGGGGCTTAGCGGTTCATCCCCGCTTGCGGTGGCGATGCGCTGTGGCCCTTCATGCACGGAGAGGAAGCTGCCCACGCCATGCCCGGTGCCATGTGCATAATCGAGGCCCTGCGCCCAGAGATGCTGCCGGGCCAGCACATCGAGCTGACTGCCGCGCGTGCCTGCCGGGAAGGTGGCGCTGGCCAGTGCGATATGCCCCTTGAGCACGAGAGTGAAGCGGGTGCGCATCTCCGCTGTCGGCGTGCCGATCGCCATGGTGCGGGTTATGTCTGTGGTGCCATCGCGATACTGGCCGCCTGAATCGACCAGCAGCAGTGTGCCGCTCTCAACCGGGCGGTTGGTCGCTTCGCTCGCCTTGTAATGGACGATCGCGCCATTGGGGCCGGAGCCGGAAATCGTATCGAAGGAGAGATCGACCAGTGCGCCGCTGTCCTCACGGAATTGCTGGAGCCGATCGGACGCGCTGAGCTCGGTCTGGCCGCCCTTGGGCGCCTCGACGCTCAGCCAGTGCAGGAATTTCGCCATCGCAGCGCCATCGCGCGCTTGCGCAGCTTTGTGGCCTGCGACTTCTATGGCGTTCTTGATTGCCTTGGGCAGCACGGCGGGGTCACGCAACGGACGGATGGTTGCGCCCGCCTGTTCCAGCGTCTCGAAAATGGCGGCAACGGCACGATCGGGATCCGCCGCGACACTCTTGCCAGCCAGATCGCGCAGCGCGGCGGAGAAATCGGCGCGGTCGCGGATCGTCACTGCATTGCCCAGATGGGCGCGCACATCGCCATCCACCTTCATCGGGTCCACGAACAGCTCGGCGCGGCCATCGGCATGGAGCAGGGTATAGGCAAGCGCGACGGGCGTGTGTGTCACGTCTGCGCCACGAATATTGAAAGTCCAGGCGATAGAGTCGAGCGCGGTCAGCACCGTGGCGTCCACGCCCTGAACGCGCATCCAGTCGACCATCTGGGCGCGCTTGGCAGCGCTGCTCTGCCCGGCGTAGCGCTCTTCATGCACCATGATCCGTGCTTCGCTCGGCACCGGTCGCGCATCCCAAACGGCATCGACAGGATTGCTCTCAACCGCGACGAGTGTCGCGCCTGCTCGGGCGAGCGCGCGTGTGGCCTCATCCACCCAGCGGCGTGTGTGCAGCCATGCGTCATAGCCTATCCGCGCGCCATTTGCGGCATGGTCGCCGAGCCACTCTGCGGCGCTGGTCTGCGGCACACTCTGATATTGCCAATGCGCGCCATCCACCTGATCGCGCACTTGCAGCGTGTAGCGCCCATCGATGAAGATCGCGGCCTCTTCCGGCAGAACGACAGCGCTACCAGCCGATCCGAGAAAGCCCGTGAGCCAGGAGAGGCGCTGCGCATAAGCGCCAACATATTCCGAAAGATGCTCATCGGTGAGCGGCACGACAAAGCCATCGAGCGACTGGCGCTTCAACTGAGCGCGCAACGCCTTGAGACGATCTTCATATGTCGACATGCTAGCTTCCTGTTAACGAGTTTGGATCAACATAGGGTTTTCCGGGCGGCTTGCCAGTGCGACGATGCGCCTCTAGGCGCACATGTTCGACATCCCGACCACGCCAGACATTCGATATGAACAGGCTTGAAGACGACAGATGACCTTGGCCGTAGCAGATGATCTTTTAGGCAGTTACAGCTGGCCGATCTATGAGGCTGGGGTCCGGATGCCTTACTTCACGCATGCCGTCCCTGCGGGTGCGCCAAGCGATGCCCAAGGCATCGGGCGCTGGAGCTGCCGCCTGGAAGATAATATGCTGCGCTGGTCGCCTGCGATTTATGAGCTTTTTGGGCTTCCGATCGATCAACCCCTTTCCCGCTCGCGCACCGTCTCCTTATACCTGCCGGAATCGCGCGATGCGATGGAAGAGCTGCGGGATTATGCGATCCGCCATCATCGCGGCTTCACGCTGGATGCACGTATCTGTCGCCAAAATGGGGAAGAGCGCTGGATGCGGCTAAGCACCATGCCTTTCGTGTGCGAGCGTCGCGTCGTGCGGCTGATCGGGACCAAGCAGGATGTGACGGCGGAGTATGAAGAGGCCGACACGTCAGGTGTAATTGCGCAAGGTCATTGAGCCGGGCGGCGCGCGCGCCTATCTCCCGCGCATGACAGACACGCCCCAGCCACCACTTGCCGCCCAACGCCCCCACTCCAGCATCCATCACAACCGCACGCTGGACGATCCCTGGGCGTGGCTGCGTGACCCTGGCTATCCCGATGTGACGGACAGTGATGTGCTGGATTATCTCAAAGCCGAGAATGGCTTTTTCGAAGCGCATATGGCGGCGCGCAAGCCGCAGGTGGATGCGCTGTTCGAGGAAATGAAGGCGCGCATCAAGGAGGAAGACAAGTCCGTCCCGCAAAAGGATGGCGCTTATGTCTATTGGAGCACCTTCGAGACGGGCGAGCAATATCGCCGACACTGGCGCCGCAAGGTTGGCGCGAGCGATGACGGCTCAGCAGACGAGCTGATCGTGGACGAGCCTGCGCTGGCGGAGGGGAAGGATTATTTCCGGCTCGGTGGCGTGGCGATTTCCAATGATGACCGGCTGCTCGCCTATGCCGTGGATGAGGATGGCTCCGAGCGCTACACCGTGCGCATCCGCAATCTCGACACCGGTGAGATGCTGCCCGATGTGATCCCGGACGTGCTCTCGGCGCTGGTGTGGACGCAGGATGACAAGGCCATCGTCTATGCACCCGCCAACGCCCAGTGGCGCACGGATCGCGCATTGCTCCATCGCCTCGGCACGGATGTGGCCGACGATGTGCTGCTCTATCAGGAGCCGGATGAGGGCTTCCGGGTCTCGGTGGGCATCACCAGCGCGGAGAACTGGATCGTCATCGCAACAGGCGATCATGTCACGAGTGAAACGCGGCTCGTGCCCGCGAATGACCCGACCGCAACGCCCATCCTCATTTCGGCGCGCGTGCCCGAGCGTGAATATGATGCCGATGAGCATGAGGGCTGGCTATATCTGCGCACCAACGACACGCACCCCAATTTTCGGCTGGCGCGCGCGCGGATTGAAACGCCCGATCAGTGGGAAGAGGTGCTGGCGCCCTCGGATGATTTTTATCTCACCGATGTGAGCCTGTTCAAAAAATTCTATGTGACAGAAGGGCGTGAGAACGGCCTCGATCAGATCGATATCCGCGATTACGCCACCAACACGCCCAAGCGCATCAGCTTCCCGGAGGCCAGCTACGTCGCCGGGCTGGATGACAATCCCGAATATGATGTGGACGTGCTGCGCCTGAGCTATGAATCGATGGTCTCGCCCGAGACGATCCTCGATTATCGGCTGGTCGACGAGCATCGCAATATCCTCAAGGTGCAGGAGATTCCCTCCGGCTTTGATCCAGCGCTGTATGCAACGCAGCGCTTGATGATCCCGGCGCGCGATGGCGTGATGATCCCTGTGTCGATCCTCCACCGCCGTGACTTCCCGATGGATGGCTCACGGCCGCTCTATCTCTATGGCTATGGTGCTTATGGCATCGCCATCGAGCCAGGCTTTGGCACCACGCGGCTCAGCCTTGTCGATCGCGGCTTTGCTTTCGCCATCGCGCATATTCGCGGCGGCGATGATCTGGGCCAGCAATGGTATAAGGATGGCAAGCTGGAGAAGCGCACCAACACGTTCAACGATTTTGTGGACGTGGCGAAAGGCCTGATCGCGCAGGGCTATACATCGGCGGGCCGGATCGCGACCTCGGGCGGATCAGCCGGGGGCGAGCTGATGGGCGCGATCGTCAATTCCGATCCGGAGTTGTGGGGAGCAGTCGTGGCGCATGTGCCTTTCGTCGATGTGCTCAACACCATGCTGGATGAGACGCTGCCGCTCACGCCGGGCGAATGGCCTGAATGGGGCAACCCGATCGAGGACGCCGCCGCGTATGATCTGATCGCCAGCTACTCGCCTTATGACAATGTGAAGCCGCAGGCCTATCCGCCGATGCTGGTGACAGGTGGTCTGAATGATCCGCGCGTGACCTATTGGGAGCCAGCCAAATGGGTCGCCAAGCTGCGCGCGACCAAGACGGACAGCAATGTGCTGCTGCTCAAGACCAATATGGAAGCAGGGCATGGCGGCAAATCAGGCCGGTGGGAATCGCTGCGCGAGACCGCCGAGGAGTTCGCCTTCATCCTGTGGCAGGTCGAGGGCGTGACTGACGTCGCGCAAGGCGGAGGGGCGCGGCATGGCACCTGAAGTCGAGATGC
>CBIHKY010000010.1:0-62540 GCA_966205705.1 uncultured Alphaproteobacteria bacterium | reverse complement strand
GTGTGAGACTTGTTGCTACATTGATTGCCCGTCGCCCCATCTCAATGAGAGCACTGCGATCTGTTGCTGCTTTAATTAAGCAGTCAGCCAGTTCAGAGTGTGATCCTGGAGCAAAAAGCACGCCCGTCTCACCATCCGTTACCACCTGGACAACACCCGATGTTCGGCTCGCGATGCAAGGCACGCCTTGGCTAAAACCATCATAAATGATTCGTGGTTGCTCTTCCATCAAATTGGTAACGATGATCGCGTCGTAACGGCTTAACAGCTCGAAGAATCCGGCATCGTAGGGCACAGGATCAAGGAAAGAGACTTTAACCGGGCCTTCAGAACGTTGCGCGATAAATGCGCGCACATCTTCTTCCATAGGGCCTGAGCCAATCACATCTATCACGACCTCGGAAAAGGCAGTCTGCTTGGCAATTTGCCGATCTAATTCTGTGATGGCAGCCAGCAATGTGCCTACGCCCTTTTCCGCAACAAGCCTGCTTGGGAATAAAAGCATTGTTGGGCCAGCCGCTGCTGTTGTTCGAACCTCAAAATCTGCGGTCGACAGGACGTCCGCTTCCTTGACCCAAACAGCCTCATTAACCAGCGTGTTGTGGATATTTCCCTGCAACAATAGATCTCGATACCAGCTTTGGGTGAAAATCCGTATATCTGCCTCTCGCATGCAGGCGCGTGCGAGAGGCAGATTGACGTGGTGACGCAATGATACGCGCAACGAGGCGCGCTTACCGACTGGCTTCATCCAAAAGGAGGATTCCATGGCGACAATCCATTTGAAGCGCTGAAAAGGACGAATGAGCAGCAGGTAATAGCTGAGCGGAAATGCCCAGCCGGCCAGTCCGCAATGCGCGATCTTCGTTTTCGATGCGGCCTTTGCGACCACCAGAAAATTTGGCAGTAAGTTTATGACGACCGAAACTAACCCGCGGTCCTCCCGCAACGCATACACTTTGTCAGCATGCAAGCCAGGTATCACGACCCAATCCTCTGGCGGAGTTATGCCGCGCACGACCGGGCTACAAAGACGTAGATCATCGATGTAGAGCAGATGCTCCTTCAGATCATGCCCCCATAATTCCGTGGAATAGACCAAGCCTTCCGGATCGATGAACACGGGTATCCGTATAAACAATGTATATGGTTGGGTGATCTACTCAAAAAACAAGGCTGTTTGGCATACAAGCCACTAACAAATCATGCGCTCCGAAGCCTCTCGGATGTGGCGCTCAATGCAACTTCTCTCTTCCACCGTGCGGCAAATCACTTTGTCCACTTCAACATCAGATCGCGGCCCCAAGCTTGCTAGCAATTTGCAGGGTGCATCGACAGGAAAGCTGGGATGCAAAACTGAGCTCAGCAGCGCATCGTCGATCTCATACTTTCCAAAGTTTCGTCCGCTCGAAACAAATTTTCCCAACCCTCCACCCTTGACCTCCCCCACCATGGGCCCATATGGCGGGGCACTGGCACTCGCTATATGACAGTGCTAACAGCTGATTCACAAGGCTTGAGTGGAGCGGCATCGGGGGATTGGGCGGCAGTCGGCGCAAGCTGACGCGGGCGCAGTCTGAAGAAGACACCGGGACGCTCAGGCCCGTATAAGGAAGGACATTCAACCATGGCATTTCGTCCATTGCACGATCGCGTGCTTGTTCGCCGCATTGAGGCTGATGAGAAAACCGCAGGCGGCATCATCATTCCAGACACCGCCAAGGAAAAGCCACAAGAAGGCGAGATCGTTTCTGTCGGCACCGGCTCCAAGGCGGATGACGGCAAGGTAACGCCGCTGGACGTGAAGGCTGGCGACCGCGTGCTCTTCGGCAAATGGTCCGGCACCGAGGTCAAGGTCGACGGTGAAGACCTGCTCATCATGAAGGAAAGCGACATTCTGGGCGTTATCGCCTGAGATCGCTCGTTCGTTCATTTGAATTCAGAAAAGGATAAAGATCATGGCAGCTAAGGACGTCAAATTTTCGCGCGACGCCCGCGAGCGCATTCTGCGTGGTGTGGACATTCTCGCCGACGCGGTGAAGGTCACGCTGGGCCCCAAGGGCCGCAACGTCGTCATTGACAAGAGCTTCGGTGCGCCGCGCATCACCAAGGACGGCGTGAGCGTCGCCAAGGAAATCGAACTTAAGGACAAGTTCGAGAATATGGGCGCACAGATGGTGCGTGAAGTTGCCTCGAAGACCAACGACATTGCCGGTGACGGCACGACCACGGCGACTGTATTGGCGCAGGCCATCGTTCGCGAAGGCATGAAGTCGGTTGCAGCGGGCATGAACCCGATGGACCTCAAGCGCGGTATCGACCTCGCTGTCGTCAAGGTGATCGAGGACGTCAAGGCGCGCTCCAAGCCCGTGTCCGGCACCTCCGAAATCGCACAGGTTGGCATCATCTCCGCCAATGGCGACCGTGAAGTTGGCGAGAAGATCGCTGAAGCCATGGAAAAGGTCGGCAAGGAAGGCGTCATCACCGTCGAAGAGGCCAAGGGTCTCGATTTCGAGCTGGATGTCGTCGAGGGTATGCAGTTCGATCGCGGCTATCTGTCGCCTTACTTCATCACCAACCCTGAGAAGATGGCCGTAGAACTGGCCGATCCTTACATCCTCATCCACGAGAAGAAGCTGTCGTCGCTCCAGGCGCTGCTGCCGATCCTCGAGGCTGTTGTTCAGTCGGGTCGTCCGCTGCTCATCATCGCTGAGGACATTGAAGGCGAGGCGCTCGCGACGCTGGTGGTCAACAAGCTGCGTGGCGGCCTGAAGATCGCTGCCGTGAAGGCTCCTGGCTTTGGTGATCGTCGCAAGGCAATGCTCGAGGATATCGCTGTCCTGACCAAGGGTGAAGTGATCTCCGAAGATCTCGGCATCAAGCTGGAGAGCGTCACGCTCGGTATGCTGGGCACCGCCAAGCGCGTCACCATCGACAAGGACAACACGGTCATCGTTGATGGCGCCGGTGATACCGACGCAATCAAGGGCCGCACCGAGCAGATCCGCTCGCAGATCGAGTCGACCACGTCCGACTATGACCGCGAGAAGCTGCAGGAGCGTCTTGCCAAGCTTGCTGGCGGCGTGGCCGTCATCAAGGTCGGCGGTGCAACCGAGGTTGAAGTCAAGGAGCGCAAGGATCGCGTTGACGACGCACTGCACGCAACCCGCGCAGCTGTGGAAGAAGGCATCGTTCCTGGCGGTGGCACGGCGCTGCTCTATGCAAGCAAGGCGCTTGAAGGCCTCAAGGGCGACAATGACGATCAGACGCGCGGCGTCGACATCGTTCGTCGTTCGCTCTCCTCGCTGGTTCGCCAGATCGCTGCAAACGCTGGCCATGATGGCGCGGTCGTTTCCGGCAAGCTGCTCGACGGTGGCGATCCAACGATCGGCTTCAATGCCGCCACGGACACCTACGAGAATCTCGTAGCCGCTGGCGTCATCGATCCAACGAAGGTTGTCCGCACCGCACTGCAGAACGCTGCATCGGTTGCTGGCCTGCTCATCACCACCGAAGCAATTGTTGCTGAAGTGCCTGACGACAAGGCTGCGCCAGCCATGCCCGGCGGCGGCATGGGTGGTATGGGTGGCATGGACTTCTAAGTCCTGCCTTCCTGCGAGAATTGAGAGAGGCCGTCGGGGAACCGGCGGCCTTTTTCGTATGTGTGGCATAAGGATGCGATTCTGATGTCTTCCTCGTTTGCGGGGAGGGGGACCGCCGAAGGTGGTGGAGGGGGCTTCCGACCGCGCGAGCAACCTTGCGTGACGACGCAATCCCCCTCCGTCAGCGCTTCGCGCCGCCACCTCCCCACCAGTGGGGAGGATTTTGAGGTCCACGACAAAAAGCCTTCCCTTGCCCAATCAAGCGCGGCAAACTGCCTCCATCCGGCAACCGCCGCCCCGCGCCACCAGTCAGGGAAACGCCATGACAGACCTCTCCCGCCGCGACGTCATCGCCGCGACAGCCCTCGCCACCTTCGCGACGGCCTTTCCCTCCACGGCAAAGACCCTTAGCGCCGATGCAACAGCAAGCTGGGATCTGACCGAGCTCTACTCCAATGATGCAAGCTGGGATGCCGCCCGCCTCAAGGCGCTCGACGCCATCAAGGGTCTCGCGGCCTATCAGGGCAAGCTAGGCGAAAGCGCCGACAAACTCGCCGCCGCGCTCACGCTGCAATCAGACCTCTACCGCACCATAGGGCGCGTTTATGTCTATTCCGGCCTCAAAGCCGACGAAGATGTGCGCGTCTCCGCCAATCAGGAAAAGCGCGCGCAATCGATCGATTTGTTCACGGCCTTTGGCGAGGCCAGCTCATGGATCGCACCGGAGCTGCTCACGGTTGGCTCAGACAAGATCAACGGCTTCATCGCGCAGAACACGACGCTGAAATCCAAGTTCGACTATTATCTCGCCAACACGCTGCGGCAGGCCCCGCACACGCTCACGCCCGAAGGCGAATCCCTGCTGGCCAGCGCCAGCGCGACCCTCTCGGCGCCCGGTGACATTTCCGATCAGTTGCGCGCGTCGGATATTCCATGGCCCAGTATGAAGCTCTCCACAGGCGAGACAGTGCGGCTCGATAACCAGGGCTATACGATGCACCGCAACGCCCCGAACCGGGCGGATCGCAAGGCCGTGTTTGATACGTTCTGGAAAGCCTATGGTGAATTCCGCAACAGCTTCGGCGCGACTTATGCCGCACAGGTGAAGGGCAATATCTTCACGTCAAAGGCACGCAAATATCCCAGCGCGATCACCGCAGCCCTCTCCGGCGCGGATATCCCCGAGGGCGTCTATCGCACACTCGTGGCGGAGACAAACAAAGGCCTGCCGCAGCTCCACCGCTATTTCGAGTTCCGGCGCAAGATGCTCAAGCTGCCGGACCTGCATTATTACGACATCTATCCGCCACTGGTGAGCCTGGATCGCAGCTTCTCGCTGGAGCAGATGCGCACGCTCACGCTGGAAGCAGTTCAGCCGCTCGGCAAGGATTATGTCGATCGCTTCGCCAAGGCGAGCGCCGCGCGCTGGATGGACCCCTTCCCCCGCCCCGGTAAACGCCCCGGCGCTTATATGCAGCCGGGCGCCTATGATGTGCATCCCTATCTGCTGCTCAACCTGAGCGACAAATATGATGGCCTGAGCACTTACGCGCATGAATGGGGCCATGCGCTCCATTCGCTGCTCGCCAATCAGGCCCAGCCCTTCGAGAAGGCGGATTATCCGATTTTCACAGCGGAGATCGCCTCCACGCTCAACGAGTTGCTGCTGGTCGAGCACATGCTGGAGAATGCCAAGACGCGCGAGGAGAAGCTTTTCTACCTCGGCCAGCGCATGGAGAATATCCGCGGCACCTTCTTCCGACAGACGATGTTCGCCGAATTCGAGCTGGCGGCGCATGATCGCGCAGAGGCGGGCGAGGGCCTCTCAGGCGAGAAGTTCAGCGAGATTTTCTATGATCTGCTGGCACGCTATCACGGCCCCAAGGTCGGGTTACAGCCCACCTATGGCAATGAATGGGCTTATATTCCGCATTTTTACAACAGCTTCTACGTCTATCAATATGCCACCTGCATTGCGGCAGCGAACTTCTTCGCCCGCGCGATTGCGTCCGGCGGGGCGAAAGCGCGGGATAATTATCTGGGCGTGCTCAAGGCGGGCGGGTCGGACTATCCGGTCGATATCCTCAAACGCGCAGGGCTGGATATGACCACGCCCGCGCCCTATCAGGCGATGGTGCAGACGATGAAGGAGACGCTGGATCAGGCTGAGGCGCTGATGGCTTGATGCGGCAATTTATTTCGACTGTTATTAATTTACTACTGCATGTGCACTAAGATCGAGACGATTGCGCCTTCTAACCTAAAGCAGCCTTTTGCTGGTGCGAGTCGCCCAGTCAGCTGATAGCGGAACAAAACAGTCTGCGTTTCCCATGTCGAAAGATGACGATGACTAAGATACTGATGATAACATCAACCATCGCACCGGCTCGAGAGACTTTTTTGCTCAGTCATTCTGACGCCAAAAGTCGGCTCGAAGATTACAGAGAAGCGTTCAATTTTTATAGCGGCTTAGTGAAAGACGATATCATCGACAAAATCGTTTATGCAGATAATTCCGGTTATGATTTAGCTGATATTAGGGGCATTGCTTCGGAAGTCGGAATATTAGATAAATGTGAATTTATTTCATTTCACACACCGGCTGTTCGGGAAGTTAACCGTTACTATCTTGAGATCAACCTCATCAATGAAGCTTTCGAAAGATCCCAGTTTCTAGGCTTGGACGATGCCATTATTTGGAAGGTCACAGGGCGCTACATCATCCCAAATATAGCAAAAGTCATTCAGCGGGCGCCTCTTGCAGACCTCTATATCAATTTCCGGAATTGGCCAGCGCGAACGATCGACTTTTTCATCGTGCGATTCACACGCCAGGCCTTTGAAAAACTTCTTTTCAATCAGGTTGAGGAATTCAGGAACATTAGAACTGGCGAAGATATTCTCAGGGAACGACTTGATGCGCTCCATGAATCTGACGTTGCAACCATCCGGCGATTTAATCAGACGCCCCGTGTAATTGGCAGGAGGGGGTATGACGGATCCCCTTATGAGAGCAGAATAGGCTACGCGAAATATGTGCTGCGCGTCTGCGCGAACAAGCTTCTACCCCAAGTTTGGATTTGATCGATGAGCCTGGAAAACACAGTTCTACTTTATGATCCCGTGACGATCCAAGCTGGCGTACAGAGGCTGGTGCCGCCGACGACGAAGCGGATACTCGATTTGGGCGGGGGGCGAGGCGGGAATGGCGCCACGGTAAAGCGACAGACCGGCGCCGATCTTCTTTGTCTGGCAGACTTAAGTCGCGCCGCACTCAACGAAGCAGCACCGGGCGTTGACGCAACGATCATTTGCGACATTGAGGCCGAGGGATCAATCGAAGAGGTTTTCGCCGCGCACGGGCCGTTCGATCTTGTACTCCTCCTTGATGTATTGGAGCATCTTTACGATCCTTGGCAAGTCGTTGCTCGGCTGCACGCACTGCTGGATGAGGGCGGGCATCTTCTTGCATCTATCCCTAATGTCCAAAATTATCGCACGATCATCCGTGCGGCGACGGGCACTTGGCGCTATCGCGATACAGGCTTGTTCGACAGAACCCATCTGCGCTTTTTCGGGAAAGGTGCGGCCTTGGAGTTGATGACCTGCACAGGACTTACGCTAGCCGGATGTGAAAAGGGCTTTGGGCCGAAAAAAATCGACCGACTTGCTGACGCATGCAGCTTTGGACTGCTTGGGCGCTTCGTCACCTTGCAACATCAAATACTCGTCAAAAAAACCAGCAACAACATTATCGATCCGGGATTTTGTGGTTCAGCAGGACCGACTGCCTGATTGAGAGCAGAGGGTCGCCACTTGAACGCCATCCGTCGCGACGACAAATGGGAGCCGACATTTCTGCCGACCCCCACTTCACCATCGCCTTCCAATCCGTGACCGGACATCCGGCGGCTGGCATGGCAGGCCATGATCCGAGGATCATCACGCTGCCTGACTTTGCGCCATCTCGCGACGGTGCGAAGCTTGGTCCTTCCAATGGCGCGTGGCCATAATCCGAACCGCCTGAACCAAAACAGCCCGAAGGACGGAAATTCAGGCTTTACCGGAAGCGCCTCCACCTAGACGGTGGCACCATCTTCCGTCCCTCTGCCTAAGCAAGCCCGATCCTGGAGGATCGCTCTTCACGTCCGGCTTTGGGTCCGAGCCAGTTGATGATCGCGTTGCCGCGCTCCTCTTCTGCACCCGTCCGAAATTATTCCAAGCCTTTGATTTCTATCAGACTTTTCATCAGTCCGTAATAAGGATGCTGTCACGATCTCTGAGTCGCGCCAAGCAGAATCTGCGGCTGCAAGGCAGCGCCGATCATCAAAACTGTGGATGAAAAGGGGATAAGTCTGGGGATCATTTAGTCGACCCGGAGATGAGCCAGCACTTAGCTGCAGCACCCTGATTCGCCAATGAAAAAGGCGACACCCTGCGGCGCCGCCTGTCTCCGAGGTCGATCTATGAGATCAGTTCGGCAAGCGCATCAACGCCCGCCGTGCAGCTCAATAATAGCCGCTCGCGATGAACGGATTGGCTGTGCCTGCTGCTGCGACATAGGCAGCGAGGACCTTCTTGATGAATGTCATTGCTCAAACTCCATGAAATCTTGCGGTTGTCCGCATCAATGCTCTGGAGCCCGATTTATGTTGCACTGCGGCAATGTTCAATTGCGCAACGCGCCGCGCGATTGCAACAATTGCATTCATCGCTAACGCCTCAGTGGGATTTGCCGCCCAATTCCATGATCCTCGCCCATTCCTCATCCTCCACCGGAGCGACGGAAAGGCGGCCCTGGCGCACCGTCGCCATGTTCGCAAGCGCGGCATGGGCCTTCATCACCTTGAGCGAAACCGGATTCCCAAGCTTGCGCACAGGCGCTACCTCCACCGAAATCCATCTACCGCTTTTGTCCGTACTGTCGGGCTCGGCCGTGCGCACAATTTCCATGATGCCGACGGCCTCAAGCCCGATATTGCTATGGTAGAAGAGCGCCTGATCGCCCAGTTCCATCTCCTTCATATTGCGCTGGGCCGTGTGATTGCGCACGCCATCCCACTCCGCCCGGCCTTTTTTGACCAGGTCGTCCCAGGAGAAGACGTCGGGCTCCGATTTCATCAGCCAGTAGCGCATGTCGGTCGATCCTTTCACAGGGCCTGACACTTTCACGACCAACGGCCCGGCGCAAGACCTGTGCGCACAGGTGACAGCCGCGGCGGGAGCGCTTAATCAACGGCGCATGACATCTCCCAATCCAATCGAGCAGGTGCCGCTCCTCTCGCTCGAAAAGCTCTCCGCCGATGAATTTGCCGATGCGATCGGCAGCAGCTTCCGCGCCTCCGGCTTCGCGATGGTGACCGATCATGGCATGGCCCCGGATCTGGTGGCGCGCGGATGGGCGCTTTCCAAGGCTTTCTTCGCGCTGCCTGAAGAGGCCAAACGCGCTTATCTGGTGCCCGGCGGCGCTGGTCAGCGCGGCTATACCGCATTCGGCACGGAAGTCGCCAAGGGCGCGAGCGAGAATGATCTCAAGGAATTCTGGCATGTTGGACGTGAGCTGCCTGCTGATCATCCCCTCGCTGCCGATATGCCGCCGAACATCTGGCCGAGCGAAATTGCCGATTTCGAGCAGACTTTCTCGGACCTCTTCGCTGCCTTCGATGAGACCGGCGCGCGCATCCTCTCCGGCGTCGCGCGTCATCTAGGCTTGGCGCCGGACTGGTTCGATTCGCGCATCGAGAATGGCAATTCCATCCTGCGGCTGCTGCATTATCCGCCTGTTTCGCCCCAAGCTCCCGGCATTCGCGCCGGTGCGCATGAGGATATCAATCTCATCACATTGCTGCTGGGCGCGGAAGAAGGCGGGCTTCAACTGCTCACAAAATCGGGCAACTGGATTCCCGCAAGCCCGCCCCCAGGCGCGTTGGTCATCAACGTGGGGGATATGCTCCAACGGCTCACCAACCATGTGCTGCCCTCGACCAGCCACCGCGTGCTCAATCCGCCGCCCGAGCGCCGCCACATCGCGCGCTATTCCATGCCCTTCTTCCTGCATTTGCGGCCCGATGTGATGATCGACGCCTTGCCGCAATGTGTTAGCGCGGCCAATCCGCAGCGCGATCCGCCCATCAGCGCGCATGATTATCTGCACGAGCGGCTGCGCGAAATCGGCTTAAAAAAAACCTGAGCCTTGAACCGGGTTGCCCGACCCCCAACCTGCTCCCCATCATGGGAGAGACAAGATGGTCGAAGCACGATGGAATGGCAGGCTGATCGCCAGCAGTGACGATACGATTATCGTCGAGGGCAATCATTATTTTCCGGCGGATGCGGTCGATGCCACGTTGCTACGCCCGAGCGACACCACCACGATCTGCTCGTGGAAAGGCACGGCCCATTATCACAGCCTCAATGTCGATGGGGCTGAGAACCGCGACGCCGCCTGGTATTATCCCGACCCCAAGGAGAAAGCGGACAACATCCGCGACCGCATTGCCTTTTGGAAGGGTGTCGAGGTCGGCTTACTATTTGCGCCAGCGCGCGAGCGTGATGCCGATCTTCTCATCTGCTTCGGAAAGCGCGAGCTTCACGATCTTCACCGTCACATGCCTGGCCTTGCGGTCTTGCAGGAAAATCGTGTCGATGATGTGATCGGCCACAGCTTCCACCAGCATGAAGTGCTGCCCGCGCGTAATCGCGGTGCTGGCGGCATGCTTGAGGTCCATGTAATTTTTGGAGAAGCCGAGCGGCGTGTTGGGCTCATAATGGCCACGATGCTCCAGCAGCGCGCGCACGCTGATCCGCAAGGGTTGCGGCAGGTGCGTTTCTTCTGAATAAATGCCGGTCAGCACATCCACTTCGAGATCCTCGATCTCGAGCAGCAGCATGTCGTCCATAGGGTCTACCGGCGGCCTTGCCTCGATACCTGCCATCGTTTCCTCGAATTGCCCTTTTCATTTGGGCGTGAACCGGTAAAGGCCGCCGCCTTGGGGCGCTCTTGCCCGCTTGGAAGGCGAACGGCAAGCTGTGACGCGGATCAGCGAACTGGCAGGCGTTGGAGACACGGCGATTGGCGGGCTGCTCGATGCAGCTTTCGGCCCGAATCGTCATGGCCGCACGGCCTATCGCATTCGCCTCGGCATGAGCTGGATCACGGATCTTTCCTTCGCGGCTTATGATTCGGATGGGGCGCTCGCTGGTTTGCTACAATGCTGGCCCGTAGCCCTGCATGGACCGGATAGCGCGCAAACGCCGCTGGTGATGGTCGGCCCCGTTGCCGTGCAACCGCAACTCCAGCTCGCAGGCATTGGCCGCGCGCTCATGGACCGACTGATTGACACGGTGGATGCCAATCCCGGCGATCCGCTGGTGATGATCGGCGACCCGGATTATTATGGGCGCTTCTGGCGCTTCGATGCGCAGCATACCGCGCTATGGCAGGCGCCCGGCCCGGTCGAGCAGCATCGCCTGCTCACGCGAGGCCAAGAAGGCCAGAGCCTGCCCGCCACAGGAATGCTCGGCCCGCGTCTGGCCGTGGCCGCTCCGGCAGTGTCGCTCGCTACGACGGACACATAAAGCTACGCGCCCTTTGCCAACAGACCACACCTTGCCTATCTGCTGAGGCATGAGTGCGTCGCCAACCAATCACGGAGCTAACTTGCCAATCGCGGGCATCCCCGATGATGGCGGAGACCCCGCGCGCGCCTATCCGGTCGAATCCTGGCATCCGACCCGTTGCGGCGATAGCCATATGCGCATCGATGTAGATGGGCGCTGGTTTCATGAGGGCCGTGAGATCCTTCGCCCCAAGATGGTGAGCCTGTTCGCGCGCCTGCTGCGCCGCGAACCCGATGGCCGTCATGTACTGGTGACGCCGGTCGAGATGCTGGACATTGAGGTCGAGGATGCGCCGTTGATCGCGACCGAGCTTGCGACGGACGGTAGTGGCGAATCACGCACCTTGCGTTTTCGCATCGGTGCGACGGGGCAATGGTTTGGCGCGGATGCAGCACATCGCATCATCATCGAAGGCACAGACGATCAGCCGCGCCCCTATCTGATACTGAATGCAGGCCTTCGCGCGCGCATTGCCCGCTCCGTCTATTATCTGCTGGCCGATCTCGCCATCGAGGAGGGCAATGACACTGCAGGCTTGTGGAGCGGTAGCCTGTTCCATCCGCTGGAGAGTGCAGCATGAGCTGGCGGGACAGAATCACCGCAGCGCTCGATCCAAATCTTCGCAAGACACAGACGCACGCCATTTTTCTCAATGATGGGACGCTCGCGGCAAACGCGCGCTTCACACCCGCCGCCGTGCTGATCGCCATTACGGACCGGCCCGATCCCGGCATGATCTTCACGCTGCGCAATGCCAGCCTTCGTGCCCATGCGGGGCAGGTAGCCTTCCCCGGTGGGCGGCTGGACCCTGATGATGCCGATTCGATCGCGGCCGCGCTGCGCGAGGCGGAGGAGGAAATCGCCATGCCGCGCGATGCTGTCGAGGTGATCGGCCAGTCGGATCAATTCCAGACCGGCACCGGCTTTTCCATCGATCCGATTGTCGGCATCGTCCCGCCCGATCTCGCTCTGCGCCCCGCCGAAGCAGAAGTCGCCGCCATCTTTGAGGTGCCGCTCGATTTCCTGCTCGACCCGGCCAATTGCCAGATGAAGACGATGGAATGGCAGGGTGGGCTGCGCACCTATCATGAATTTCTGTGGGAGGATCACCGCATCTGGGGCGTGACGGCGGCGATGCTCGTCAACCTCGCCAAGCGCATCGAGATGGCAGATGCGCGCCCTGCGTCCAGCCAGCCATGATCGCGCCGTTGCCCAAAAGACTGCCTGCAGCGGAATGGCGCACGCGCGAAGGTCTGGCCGAGCTGTACGATGCCCTCGGCGCCGCTCAGGGTGAGACGCGCTTCGTGGGTGGCGCGGTGAGAGACACATTGCTTGGCCTGCCGGTGAAGGATGTCGACCTCGCCACGCTCCATCCGCCCGAGGAAGTAGTGCGCCGCATCAAAAGCGCAGGCTTCCGCGCCGTGCCCACCGGCATCGCGCATGGCACCATCACGGCGGTGCTGCATAGCTGGCCGGTCGAGATCACCACCCTGCGCCGCGATGTATCCACCGATGGCCGTCGTGCGACCGTCGCCTTCGCCAATGACTGGCGCGAGGATGCAGCCCGGCGGGACTTCACCATGAACGCGCTTTATGCTGATCCCGGCTCGGGTGCGCTGCATGATTATTTCGATGGCCTTGCTGATCTCGCCGCCCGGCGCGTGCGCTTCATTGGCGATCCTCATGCGCGCATTGCCGAGGATCATCTTCGTATCCTGCGCTATTTCCGCTTCATCGCTCGCTTCGGCGCGCTGGATCGCGCTGCGCCGGACTATGCCGCCTGCGTGCAGCACGCAAACAGCCTGATGGCGCTTTCTCGCGAGCGGATCGCCGATGAGTTGCTGCGCCTGCTTGTCCTGCCAGAACCCGCCCCGGTCATCGCTGCGATGGTGGAAGATGGCGTCCTCGCGCCCGTGCTGCCTGAGATAAATTCTGAGGGGGTCGCCGCGCTACACCGGCTGATGTCGACAGAGGCGGCCACGCAGACGCCACCCGACGCATTGCGCCGCCTTGCCGCTCTCTTATCCGCCAATCCCGCCGCTGCTGATGAAGTTGGGGCACGTCTGCGCTTCTCCAAGAAGGCGCGCACCCGGCTGCGTCAGGCGCTCACGCCCACCGATGCGATCTCGCCTGAAGGGCTGGCCTATGCGATCGGCATAACCGGCGCGGTGGATCAGATGCTGCTCGGCCTTGCCTTCTCACCAGCGCAGATCGCGGCGCTCACAGGTTGGGACATTCCCCGCCTTCCCCTGTCCGGTGGCGATCTTATCGGCATGGGATTGGATCAAGGCCCCAATGTCGCGCGTATGTTGCAGATATTGGAAAAGCAGTGGGTCGCCGCCGGGTTTCCGGAGCGCACACAGACCGAGGCAATGGCGCGTCAGCTGGTCGCGGCGGAACTGCGCTCAAGCCAATATTGATAGGCCTCCACCGGCACCAATGGCCGCGCGAAGTGATAGCCTTGGCCAAAATCGCAGCCAAGCTTCGCCAGCGCTTCAGCCATTTCCGGCTGCTCAATGCCCTCAGCCGTCGTTTCCATGCCCAGCGCGCCCGCGAGTGAGATGATCGCGCGGATGATCGCCACCTTGTCCTGATCGGTCGTCATGTCGGTCACAAAGCTGCGATCAATCTTCAGCACGTCGATGGGCAGTGACTGGAGACTGGCAAGATTCGAGAAGCCGGTGCCGAAATCGTCCATCGCCACGGTCACGTTCATCGCCTGTAAGGCGCCGAGCAATTGCCGGGTCTTGTCAGGATCTGAAATCAGCGCGCTTTCGGTCAGCTCGATGATGAGCCTGCTGCCATCCACGCCGGAATAGCGCAGCGCCTCTTCCACCGCGCGCGGTACATTGTCGCGCACCATCTGCACCGGCGAGAGGTTGACGCTCATGGTGATGGGCAGCGTATCGCCATAACGCCTGTCCCAATCGGCCAACGTCTGCACACATTCGCACATCGCCCAGCGGCCGAGCGGCACGATGAGGCCGGATTCCTCCGCGACGGGAATGAATTCATTGGGGGAGACCTGCCCCAGCACCGGGTCATCCCAGCGGGCCAGCGCCTCAAAGCCTTTGACGGCGCCAGTCTGCAGATTGATGAGCGGCTGGAACACCATGGTCAGCTCGCCCTTGTCGATCGCTTCACGCAGGCGGTTTTCCACGGTGAAGCGCTTGAGCGCCTCGCGCAGCACATTGGCGCGATAGACTTCCAGCGCGCCGGATTTCTTGGCGCGTTTCACGGCGGCCTGCGCCTGGCGGAGCAGCTTCTCCACATCTTCGTCGCCCTCCTGCGCGAGCGCGCAGCCGAGCGCGACTTCCACATTGATGAGATAGGTGGAGAGGCGAATCGGGGCTTCGAACGCTTTGCGCACACGCTCTGCAATTTGCAGCACTTCAGACAGGCCGTAACCGACATGCGCGAAGATCGCGAACTCATTGCCGCCGATTCGCGCCAGCAAATCGCCTGCGCGCAGCACAGATTTCACGCGCCGCGCGACCGTGATGATCAGTTCATCACCCGCCATTGCGCCGAGTGATTCGTTGATGCGGCTGAAGCGGACGAGATCGAAGCCGATGATAGCGTAGGTCGCCTTCCCGGGACGCTCAGGCTTGTGATCCACAACGCCCTCAAGCTGCTCGACGAAGCCGATTCGGTTGGGCAGCGAGGTGAGGCTGTCGGTCAGCAATTCCTTGCGCAACGTGCTCTCGGCCTTGCGCTCACTCGTGCGATCCGTCGCCGTGAACAGCAGCAGATCTGCCTGCGCACCCGCCGCTTTCTCGATCCAGGTGAGCGAGCAACTGAACACCCGCACACCAAGCCTGTCCTGAAATTCCAGCTCGAATCGATCGGATGTGCGGCGCGAGGCGAACATGGCCGTAACGCGCCCGCGCCAATCCGAGTCGCGGCGCGTGCGGTGTTCGGTCGGCACCGTGCCAGCCATCAGCTCTGCATCGAAGGGCGAGAAAAGCTCGTTCGCGCCGATGATCGCAATGCCTTCGTCGGACAGGCTGACCAGCGCTGCGGGATAGGGAATCGCGCACAAAAGCGCCGCAAAAATGCTTGCCGCGCCCTCCGGCTCCATGCCTGCGCGACTGGCACAGGAATAGGTGCCCGGCACAGCGGTGCCAGCGAAAGACTCTGCCGCAGGATGTTTTGCGCGAGCATTCATGAGACGGGGTTTATCCGCCCCGTGGTAAATTAAGACTGAAGCATCGTTACATTGCTGTAACTTTGTCAGCATCCGTTCAGTTTTTGGAATGGCGCAGGCTTAGCCGAAACGGTTGTCACGCGGGAAGCCGGTTGGCGGCATCCGCCCGCCAGCGCCACGCGCCGTGCGCCATGGGAGCAGGTCCGTTTCCGTGCGTGTGCGGCCCGTGTCACCGCCCATCGCCCAACTGAGCCCCTGCGCAAGCACCAGCGTGACCGCATCGGAGAGGCCGCCATCGCGATAACGTTGCAGGGTCACCCCCTGCCCCCGCGTCATCTCCGGCACTTCTGCGATCGAGAAGATCACCAGCTTGCGATTGTCGCCCACCACCGCGACTGAATCAGCATCGGGCGCCACCACGCGTACAATCTTGAGCGCCGCGCCGCTCTTGAGGTTCACCACCTGCTTGCCCTTGCGCGTTTCACCAATGATGTCGCTCATCGGCGCGATGAAGCCGCGCCCATCGCTCGCCGCCAGCAGCAGCTTGCCGCCCGCCTTGGCCGGGAACAGCGCGACGATGCCGGTCTCGTTCGCCAGGTCGATGCTCAGCCGCACAGGCTCGCCAAAGCCGCGTCCGCCGGGCAGCTTGTCCGCGCCTAGTGTGAAGAAGCGCCCGTCCGATCCTGCCAGCAGCAGCTTGTCCGTCGTCTGCGCATGGAAGGCGAAGGCCGGACCATCGCCATCCTTGAACTTGAGCGCCTCGGTCGACACCAAATCGACATGGCCCTTCATCGCGCGAATCCAGCCGCGCTGGGAGAGAATCACGGTGATCGGCTCGCGCTCGATCATCGCTTCCAATGGAATTTCTCGCGCCGGGCCTGCCACCTCCAGGGTCGTGCGCCGTTGTCCGATGCCCTTCTCCGGCGTGTAGCGCTTACGCAGCGCCGCCAAATCCTTCTTGAGCCTCTTCTTCTGAAGCCCGGGCGAATCGAGCAGCTTCTGCAGCTCTTCGCGCTCGGCTGCCAGCTCATCGCGCTCGCCGCGCAGTTCCATTTCCTCCAGCTTGCGCAAGGAGCGCAGCCGCATGTTGAGGATCGCCTCGGCCTGCCGGTCGGTGAGGCCAAACTCAGCCATCATGACGGGCTTTGGCTCATCCTCGGTGCGGATGATGGCGATCACCCGGTCGAGATTGAGATAGGCAATGATATAGCCTTCAAGCAGCTCCAGCCGATTATCGATCTGCTCGATGCGGTGGTGCGAGCGGCGCAGCAGCACTTCGATCTGGTGGAGCAGCCAGGCCGTGAGCAGATCGCGCAGCCCCATCACGCGCGGGGTATGATCCGCACCCAGCACATTCATGTTGAGCGGGAAGCGGCTCTCCAGATCGGTCAGGCGGAACAGACTGTCCATCAGCACATCAGGATCGACCGTGCGTGCACGGGGCTCCAGCACGATGCGCAGCACCTCGTCCGATTCGTCGCGCACGTCCGCGAGGATCGGCAATTTCTTGTCCGCGATCAGCTGGGCGATCTGCTCGATCAGCTTGCCCTTGGCGACGCCATAGGGGATCTGGTCGATCACAGCATTCCAGGTGCCGCGCCCTTCATCTTCCTTGTGCCAGCGCGAGCGCACCCTCATGCTGCCCCGGCCCGTTTCATAGGCATGGGCAATGATGTGTGGCGGATCGACCAGCACGCCGCCAGTGGGGAAATCAGGCCCCAGCATCAGCGCCATCAATTGCTCGTGGGTGGCATCCGGCTCATCGATCAGCAGCGATGCGGCGTCGATGACCTCGGCGACATTATGCGGCGGAATGCTCGTCGCCATGCCCACGGCGATGCCCGCAGAGCCATTGGCCAGAAGATTGGGGAACAGGCCGGGGAACACCTCCGGCTCTTCTTCCTCGCCATTATAGGTGGGGCGGAAATCGACCGTGCCATGATCGAGCCCGGCCATCAGATCGGCCGCAGGCTGGGTCAGCCGCGCCTCGGTGTAGCGCATGGCCGCAGCATTATCGCCATCGATATTGCCGAAATTGCCCTGACCTTCGATCAGCGGCGTGCGGAGCGAAAAGTCCTGCGCCAGCCTCACCATGGCATCATAAACCGAGCTGTCGCCATGCGGATGATATTTACCGATGACGTCACCAACGACGCGCGCGCATTTCTTGTAGGTGGTGTTGTTCCGCTCCGGGTTCGCCACGAGCACATCAGGCGATGGCCCGCTCGGCTCCAGCCGCAACAAACGCATTGCCCAGAGCAGGCGGCGGTGGACCGGCTTCAACCCATCGCGCAGATCAGGCAGCGAGCGGGCCGTGATCGTGGAGAGGGCATAGACCAGATACCGCTCGGACAGCGCGGAGTCGAAGGGATGGTCCTTGATGGCGTTGTGCGGCTTTGGCGTATCGGTCATCGCTCGCCGTTACCAAGCGCAGAGCCGCTTGGGTAGGGGGAGCCTAGTTTGCCGCTTTGGTGGCATTCTCCTCGCCATTGGCTTTTGCGATGGCGGCGGCGGCTTTGCCCAGGTGGCGCGCGGCGAGCAGATCATTGGCCATTGCCGGCCGGATGTGGGGTGCGATCAGTTTCGCCTCCTGCGCCAATTGCTTGCAAAGCTGGGTCACGCGCGCGCCCAATGCGGCGAGATCATCCGCTGATTCCGCCTGCTCTTCCTTGCTTCTTTGCCCGGAGGCGAGCCGGGGGAAGCCGATCACATCGGCATCGGCTGCCGCCATCGCGCGGTCGCTCAAGCCGCACAGCCGGGTGGCGGCTTCGTGCAACTCTTCATTGTCCGGATCGTGCTTGGCGCTGATCGCCACGGCCTTGCGTAGGCAGGCAATACCCAGCGCCAACGCGCTTGCCGCCGCAGCGCCGGAGCCGGGCGACATGGCATCTGAGGCCATCGCCTCCAGCAGTTCCTCGAAAACCCTGTGCTTGAACATGAGCGCCTCACCTCTCTCCGCTCAACCGGAGAGGAGAGGCAAGGTTCCATCAGTCGGCCATCAGCGGACAGCCTTTGCTGGCGGCACATGCACATCGATGACGAAGGCTGCCGCCGATACCATCACAGCGCCGACGCAGAGCACCGCGAAGAAGGGCACGACGCTGCCATCGCCAAGGTCCAGCAGCGCGCCGCCAAGGCCGCTCGCCGCAATCGCGCCGACCCGGCTCATGAAGATGCCAAAACCGATACCCGCCGAACGGCAGGAGGGCGGATAGCCAAAGGCCATGATGACATACATGGTCGCAATACCCGCGCTGAACAGGGCCGCTGCCGAACCGACGAGGGTGACAACCAGTACGCGGTCTTCCAGCAAAGGCACGGTGGGCAAAGTCTCGACCGCAAAGCCGAGCGCGATCAACAATATGAACAAGGTCGCGCTGATCCCCGCCATCACGCGCTTGGAGCCCAGTCGCCGCGCCAAAATCCCTGCAAGGATCGCCGCTACCATTGATGTGATGCCGGCGACCGATACAGCATTGCCCGCCTGATCCAGCGTGAAGCCCGCCGCCGTCAGATAGGTCGTCGTCCAATTGAGGATGCCGTAGGCCACCAGCGCGCAGGCCGCAAAAGCGATACCAATGCCGATGTTGAGCCGCATATTGCTGCGGTGGAGCACGCCAATGGCGGGGCCGTCGCCACCTTGCATCCCGGCATTATCCGGCAGCAACTCTACATCTTCCCCCGCCACACGGCGAGCCAGTTGCTTCGCTTGCTCTGCCTTTCCTTTCGCCATGAGGAAGGACGGGCTATCGCGCAGCACGACCAAGATCAGCACCACCAGCGCGAGCGTCGCCACGCCGAAAATCTCGAAGGTGCCGCGCCAGCCATAGATGGCCGACAGATCCGGCCCCAGCCAGCCGACCACCGTCCCGCCAATGGGCGTGCCGACGGAGAGCGTGCTCACCACCACCGGGCGCAATCGCTCGGGCAGCCATTCGCTCGCCATCGCCAGCGCATTGGCATAGGCCGCGCCGAAGCCAAGGCCGCCGACCACACGCCACATCGCCATGCTGCCGACACCGCTCGCTTGCCCTGCGCCAATGGTCGCGAGCGCGAAGATGAGCGCGGCGAGCGCCAGCGCATAACGCCGCCCGATGCGGTCGCCCAGTACACCGCCGCCCCATGCGCCAAGGCCAAAGCCGACCAGCGCTGCGCTCATCGCAATGCCGAAGGTGCCGCGATCCACGCCGAAATCCGCAATCACCAGCGGCGCGACGATGCCGAGCAATTGCATGTCGATTCCGTCGCTGACGAGAACCAACATGCAGGTCGCCACGATGGCCCACTGGAACAGGCGCACCGGTGTGGCGGACAATATATGGCTGAATGGTCTGGCTGTGGACGTCGCCATTGGCGCACCCTCTCCTGTCTCTTGTTATGCGGCAGACGTATCGCGTCCCCGATCATTTGTCCCAAATCATTTGTGGAGCAGAGCGCGGGCCCAGCAGAACCACGTCATCCCGGGCTCGACCCGGGATCCAGCTTTTCTCGAAGATGTGCGCAAAGGCAGCGGGACCCCGGATCAAGTCCGGGGTGACGATACAGCACCGTCGATCCCGCCATTGATCGAGGCGACTGACACGCTTATCCCCCGCCCATGACACACGCCGCTTATCCCGCCCTTCGCCTCCGCCGCCTGCGCGCCTCCGCGTGGAGCCGCGCCATGCATGCCGAGCATCGCCTTTCGAGCGCCGACTTCATCTGGCCGCTGTTCATCACCAGCGGCCATAATATCGAGGAGCCGATCGTGAGCCTCCCCGGCGTCTCGCGCTGGTCGGTCGATCTGGCAGTGGCGCGCGCGCGTGATGCGGTGGCGCAGGGCATTCCCTGCCTCGCGCTCTTCCCCAACACGCCAGCCGACAAGCGCAGCGATGATGGCGCCGAAGCGCTCGATCCCGACAATCTGATGTGTCAGGCGATTCGCGCCATCAAGGATGCCGTGCCGGAGATCGGCCTGCTGACGGACGTGGCGCTCGATCCCTATACCGCCCACGGGCAGGATGGCCTGCTCGACGAGAGCGGCGATGTGGTGAATGACGCCACCATCGATATGCTCGTTGGCCAGGCGCTCAACCAAGCCGCAGCAGGCGCGGATATCATTGCCCCATCAGACATGATGGATGGCCGCATCGGCGCGATTCGCGAGGCGCTGGAGACGGAGGGCCATGCCAATGTCCAGATCATGGCCTATGCCGCCAAATATGCGAGCGCCTTCTATGGCCCATTCCGCGATGCGGTCGGCTCCAGCGGCCTGCTGAAGGGCAATAAAAAAAGCTATCAGATGGACCCCGCCAATGGCGTCGAGGCACTGCGCGAAGTCGCGCTGGATATTGCCGAGGGCGCGGATAGCGTGATGGTGAAGCCAGGCCTGCCCTATCTGGACGTGATCGCCCGCGTGAAGGATCGCTTCGATGTGCCGGTCTTCGCCTATCAGGTGAGCGGCGAATATGCGATGATCGAGGCGGCTGTTTCGGTGGGCGCGGGCGACCGCGACGCGCTGGTGCTGGAGACGCTCATGGCCTTCAAGCGCGCAGGCTGCACGGGCGTCCTCACATATCACGCCCTTCATGCCGCACGGCTGCTCAATGACTGACGACATTGTCTCCACCACCGAGCGGCTGATCCTGCGCGGCTGGCGGGAGGAGGACGCGGAGGAGTTTCTGCGCGTCACCAATACCCCTGCCGTAATGCGCTGGCTGGGCGGCGTGATGAACATCTCCGCACAGGCTATGCAGATCGCCCGCATCCTTGAATCACAAAAGCGCAATGGCTTCTGCTTCTGGATTGTCGAGCGGCGTGAGGATGGTGCGGTGCTTGGCTTTTGCGGCCTCAAGCGCGCCGACGCGCCCGATTCGACCGTCGCCGGCGACGTGGAGATTGGCTGGCGGCTTCGCGAGGATGCCTGGGGGCAAGGCTATGCGAAGGAGGCTGCACAGGCAGCGCTAGCGCTTGCCTTCACGCGCTTTGAAGCGGACCGGGTTGTCGCCCTTACCCTGCCGGGGAACAGCGCAAGCACGGGCCTAATGCTACGCCTTGGCCTCACGCGCCGGGCTGACCTCGATTATGAGGATAGCCGCTTTGGCCCGGAGCTGAACCCGACAATCGTCCATGTGATCGAACGTAACGACTGGGCACAGCGCGCATGACCATCATCACGGAGACCGAGCGATTGATCCTGCGCACCGAGCAGCCGGGCGATCAGCAGATTTGGCTCGCACATATGAATACGCCGGAAGTGACAAGCGCCCTCGGCGGCCCACGCACGCGCAAGGACATTGCCGAGAATTTCACCCAGCTCGCCAAGGAGTGGGAGACGCGCGGCATGTCACAGCTGATGCTTGAACGGAACTCGGACGGGATGCTGATCGGCGACTCCGGGATTGCCTTCGTCGGTTCGTCCGACGCGCCGCAGAGTCTTCAGGGTCAGCCGCAGATTGGCTGGCTGTTGCGGGAGGACTGCTGGGGGCAAGGCTATGCACAGGAGGCCGCGCGCGCCGTGCTGGCGCTTGCCTTCGGACCGTGGGGTCTCCCCATCGTTTACGCCCAGACCTCGCTCAGCAACCCGCGCTCTTGGGTGCTGATGGAGAAGCTGGGGATGCAACGCCGTACCGATCTGGACTATATGGATGACCGTTATCCACCGGCAGACAACCCCACAGTCGTGTATGATCTGCGCCGCACCGACTGGACGACCGCACGCAAGGACCACGCATGAACGCTCCCCTCATTCTGCCCTTTGGTGGCAAAACGCCTAAAATCCATGAGAGCGCCTTCATCGCGCCCGGCTGCGTGATCATTGGCGATGTCGAGATCGGGCCACAGGCGAGCATCTGGTATAATTGCGTGCTGCGGGCCGATATGCACGCGATTCGCGTGGGCGCGCGCAGCAATGTGCAGGATGGCAGCACCATCCATGTCGAGAGCGATTATGGCGATGGCGGCCACCCGACGATCATCGGCGATGACGTGCTCATCGGCCATATGGCGCTGGTGCATGGCTGCACGCTGCATGACCGCGCCTTTGTGGGCATGGGGGCCATCGTGATGGACGGCTGCGTGATCGAGGGGGATGCGATGCTGGCGGCGGGCGCGATGCTCACGCCCGGCAAGCGCATGCCATCAGGCCAGCTGTGGAGTGGTCGCCCCGCGAAATATATGCGCGATCTTGGCGAGCGGGACATTGCCGGGATGCAGCGCGGTGTTGCTGTGTATGTGCATGAGGCCGAGCAGCATGCAGCGGCGATCAGGGCCTTGGGTTAAGGCCTCAGCTTAAGGTTGTGAAAGCGCATTCCGCAGCGCGTCGAGTGCATCATTCTGCGCATCGACCATCGCCATTGCACGCCCCCTCACCGGGTCGATCACAGCAAGGTCGGCGCTGACCCGCGCAGGATCTACGCTGTTTTGACGTTCGACATAGAGCGTATCGAGCCCAGCCATCGCGGCGACGCTCTCATAACGGGCGCTATCGAGCGCGCTGATCGCGACTTGCGCCTTCACCCAGGCCTCGCTGGTCGGCGCTGCAGCCCGTGCGGCTGTCACGGCGCTGCGTCCGCCTGGCACAGCCTGCTGGAAGGCACTGTCACCCGCGACAACCTCAGACGAGAGCCGCGCAACCTGCATCGCCAGGTCGGCATCGGCTGGCAGGGGCGGAAGCGGCGCCTGAACCGCCGGATCCAGCGCCTTGTCATCGCGCGTTTCCGCAGCACGCTTCGAGAGCGAGGGGTAGCCGCGCCCCTCCACCTGAGCATTCAGGGGTGAGCCGAGCGCAAACAGCGCGAGAAAGGCAAAGAGGCGATGCAGCATGATGACCCTCATTTAGGGATAGCGCCGTTCCGCTTCAATCCCGCTTCGGCTGGCATTATTGTCACTGATGATGTTAGGGACGCCCATCCCCTTTCAGGGACTCGCACCAAGGGCCTTTTGCCGCCGGTAATGGCCCAAAAGCGGAGTCTATCCGTTGACAGGTCCAGTATCGGTCACTAAGGGGCCACATTCCCGCGCGGGCCGCTTTGTGGCTCTGTCATATCAGCCCGCGTAAAAGTATTTATATAGAGAAGTCAGGCCCATGTTCGCTGTCGTGCGTACGGGCGGCAAGCAATATCGCGTAGCCGCCGGAGACAAGATCGTCGTTGAGAAGCTCGCTGGCAATGCCGGTGACACCATCACGCTGGACGATGTCCTGCTCGCGGGCGAAGGCTCGGAAATCAAGGACAGCAATGGCCTTCTGGTTTCGGCAGAGATCATCGCCCAGGCCAAGGGCGAGAAGGTGATCGTTTTCAAAAAGCGTCGCCGCCACAATTATCGCCGCAAGAACGGCCATCGCCAGCAGCAGACGATCCTGCGGATCGTTTCGATCGGTGGCGAAGCCAAGAAGAAGGCCGCTAAAAAGGCCGACGCTGCACCGGCCGAAGCGCAAGCTTGAGCCGCTAGAGAGATTCGAGGAGTTTAACCATGGCACATAAAAAAGCTGGCGGTTCATCGCGTAACGGTCGCGATTCAGAATCAAAGCGCCTTGGCGTGAAGAAGTTTGGCGGCCAAAGCGTGCTCGGCGGCAACATTCTCGTGCGTCAGCGCGGGACGAAGTTCTACCCTGGTCGCAATGTCGGCATCGGTACTGACCACACATTGTTCGCGCTCATCGAGGGCCGCGTGGTGTTCCACGATGGCAAGCTCGGTCGCAAATATGTGTCCGTCGACATGATGGCGCAGGCAGCCGAATAATCGGACGTCTCTACGGGATCGTCCACCGGGACGATCCCTTGGTGACCGCTCAGGCGGCCATCTGAAAACCAAGGGAGAAGGGATCGCCCCTCCTCCCTTTTTTCTTGTTCTCCCTGGATCTCGACTGTCCTCGACGCGCGATGAGCACCGCTCACGCCCGCGTCGCCAAGGCTGTCGCATAAGCGTCATCTGCATCGTGCAATGGCGCAGCCAGAGACGGAGACAAAAGATGTTCGCACGCACCCCCAGATTGCTGCTGCGGCCCGGCTGGGCCGAGGATGCCGTAGCGCTGCACAGCGCGATCGCGGACGAGGCGATCGTGCGCAATCTCGCAACGGCGCCTTGGCCCTATACGCCAGGCGATGCGCGCGCCTTCCTCACCCAGGAGCGCGACCCGCTGCTGCCATCCTTCCTCATCTTCAAGCGCACACGCGGCCAGCCGCATCTGGTCGGCGGCTGCGGCATCAGCGCGCGGGAAGATGGCACGGTGGAACTCGGCTACTGGATCGCCCGCCCATATTGGGGCCTTGGCTTCGCGACCGAGGCAGCCTCCGCCGTGATGCAGCTCGCCCGCGCGGCGGGCCTGCGGAGCGTGACGTGCAGCCATTTCCTCGACAATCCGGCTTCAGGCCGGGTGATTCGCAAGCTCGGCTTCAAGCCCTGCGGCACGCCCGCGATGCGCTATAGCCAGGGCCGGGGTCGCGCGGACCTGAGCCAGAGCTATGTGGATGGCGCAGAGGGCGAGATGTGCGACGATGTGGCGGTGGAGATTTACTCAGACCGTGAGCCACTTGCGGCTTGATTGGCGACATTAAACCCTGAATCAGCGCCCCCCTGCCCCGTCATCCCCGCGACGGCGGGGATCTTCGGGAGTCGTGCGCGCGCACAACCGGTCCGCGACCCCAGCCTTCGCTGGGATGACGGCAGTGGGAGGTTGTGCCCTACAACCACCCCGACCGCCGAAACCGAAAGTAGAGATACACGCACGCCGCCGTGATGCCCCCCAGCACCGCGAAATAGCCATATTTCCACTGCAGCTCCGGCATATTGGCGAAGTTCATGCCATAAATGCCCGCCACCGCCGTCGGCACCGCGAGGATCGCCGCCCAGGCCGCCAGCTTGCGCGTGATCTCGCCCTGCCTGCGTTGCTCCAGCAGGCTGCTCGTCTCCGCAACAGACGTCAAAAATTCGCGCAGCCCTGCAACGCGATATTCGGCGCGCCGCACATGATCCTGCACATCCCGGAAATAGGGCAGCATGTTGGAATCAATATTGGGCAGGGTGTGATTGACCAGCCGCGCGGTCACATCGCTCATCAGGCCAAGCGCCCGCTGGAATCGCACAATCTCCCGCCGAATCGCAAAGATGCTGCGAATCGCCTGATGATCCAGAAACGCATCGGTCGCGGATGCTTCCATCGCCAACACCTGCTCCTCCAGCGATTCGACGATCGGGAAATAGCCATCGACGATGAAATCGATGATCGAGTGCAGCACATAGTCAGGGCCATGCATCAACGCTGTGGGCGTGCTTTCCAGCTTGTCGCGCAACGCCGTGTGCGCGCGGGCGGAGCCGTGGCGGACGGAGACGATGAAGCCGGGACCAAGGAAGATGGAGGTTTCGCCGTAGCAAATCCGCGCGCCCTCAAGATGCGCCGTGCGCAAAATGAGGAACAGCTCGTCGCCATACAGCTCCACCTTGGGCAATTGCAGGCCTTTACGGGCATCTTCCAGCGCCAACGGATGCAGGCCGAAGCAATGGCCAACGGCGGCAAGCTCTGCCTCGCTCGGATCCAGCAGGCCGATCCACACAAATTCATGCTCGGTCACCGGCTCAGCGTGCGGCACGCCGATATCGACCTCACCCACCACTGCGCCATTGCGGTATCGCCGCGCCGCTATCACCGTCAAATAGGCTCTCCCGCAAACAAGTCGCGGCTCGCTCTAGCACGCCCCTTTGCGCCGCCGGAAGAGCCAGCGCCAATCAAAGCCCTGCGCGCTTCACCTTTTGCGGCAAACACCCTATGGGACCGCGATGCATTTTCTCGATCAAGCAAAAATTTTCATTCGGTCCGGCATGGGCGGCCCCGGCGGCGTCAGCTTCCGGCGCGAAAAATATGTTGAATATGGCGGCCCCGATGGCGGCAATGGCGGCAAGGGTGGCGATATCATCTTTGAAGCTGTGCCCGGCCTCAACACGCTCATCGACTTTCGCTATACCCAGCATTTCAAGGCGCAGCGCGGCATTCCCGGCATGGGCAAGGATCGCACCGGTGCTGGCGGGCAGGATCTCGTCATCAAGGTGCCGGTCGGCACGCAGATCATCACGGATGCGGACGAAGACGGCGATAGCGAAGTGCTGGCCGACATGACCGAGGTAGGTCAGCGCGTGACCATGTTGCGCGGTGGCGATGGCGGGCGCGGCAATGCGAGCTATAAAACCTCCACCAACCGCGCGCCGCGTCAGCACGGCACCGGCTGGCCGGGCGAGGAGCGCTGGGTGTGGCTGCGGCTCAAGCTGCTGGCGGATGTGGGCCTTGTCGGCTTGCCGAATGCGGGCAAATCCACCTTCATCAATCAGGTGACGAACACCAAGGCGAAGGTCGGCGATTATCCCTTCACCACCACCAAGCCGCAGCTTGGCGTCGTGCTCCACAAGGGCCGTGAGTTCGTGCTGGCCGATATTCCGGGGCTCATCGAGGGCGCAGCGGAAGGCGCTGGCATTGGCGATCGCTTCCTTGGCCATATCGAGCGGTGCCGGGTGCTCATCCATCTTGTGGACGCCACCGGTGATGATCCGGCGGAAGCCTGGCGCATCGTGCAGACCGAGCTTGGCAATTATGGCGAGGGGCTGGATGAAAAGCCCCAGATGCTCGCGCTCAACAAGGGCGATCTGCTCGGCGAAGATCTAATGAAGGATATCGCCAAGGACATGAAAAAGGCAGGCGCAGGCAAGGCCTTCATCATCTCCGGCGCGACCGGCAATGGCGTTGGCAAGCTGCTCGACGCGATCATTCCGCTGCTGGGCGAAGTGAAGGCTGTCGAGGCCGAGGAGCGCGGCGAGGATCTGGACAAGCCCTGGTCACCGCTTGGATAGGGCTCACGGGAGGCAGGCGCCGCCCGCGATGATAATTCTTTTCCAATAGGAGCGCGCTCTGTAGGGCTTGCGCCATGATTGGTTTCACGCCTGCGGACTGCCCGCGCATCGTCATCAAGGTCGGCTCTGCCCTGCTGGTGGAGCCGCAGGGCGGCGTGCGGCGCGAATGGCTTGAGAGCCTCGTCGCGGAAATCGTGGAGCGTCGCGCTGCGGGTCAGCAGATCGTCATCGTCTCCTCCGGCTCCATCGCGCTGGGCGCACGGCGTCTCGGCCTCCCCAAGGGTGGCCGCGCCACGCTGGAAGATGCGCAGGCCGCTGCCGCCGTCGGCCAGATCGCGCTTAGTCAGGTGTGGGCCGATCTGCTTGGTCAGCATGGCATTGCCGCCGCGCAGATGCTCGTGACGCTCGGTGATCTGGAAGACCGCCGCCGCTATCTCAATGCCTCCGCCACGCTGGATCGGCTCGTGGGCCTCGGCGCCGTGCCCGTGGTCAATGAGAATGACAGCGTCGCCACAGAGGAAATTCGCTTCGGCGATAATGATCGGCTCGCCGCCCGCATCGGTCAGGCCGCGCGGGCAGATGCGGTCGTTTTGCTCTCGGATATCGATGGGCTCTACACCGCCAATCCGCATAGCAACCCCGATGCCACCATCATTCCCCTCGTGGAGAAGATCGACCCCGCCGTGCTCGGCATGGCGGATGCGCATAGCGCCTCCGGCATGGGGTCAGGCGGCATGGTCTCCAAGTTGCAGGCCGCGCAGATCGCCACGGGAGCCGGCGCACATCTCGCGATTATCTCAGGCCGGGTTGATTCGCCGCTCACCCTTTGGTTGACGAGCGGGCGCGGCACCCTGTTCCGCGCCGCCAAGCGCCGGGGTGGTCGCAAGGGCTGGCTCGCCGGGCGGCTGACCGTGAAGGGCAGCCTGCGTGTCGATGAAGGCGCAGCGAATGCGCTCCGTCAGGGGCGCAGCCTGCTCCCTGCTGGCGTCACGGCCACCAATGGCGCCTATGCGCGCGGCGATGTGATCGACATTACCGTACCGGATGGCGCCGTGATCGCGCGCGGTCTTGCCCAATATGATAGCGCCGATGCCGAGAAAATCATCGGCAAGCGCAGTGCAGAAGTAGCCGAACTGCTCGGCGGCACGCCCCGTGCGGCGATGGTCCACCGCGATTATATGGTGCTGCTCTGATGCGATTGGCCATCACCGGCGGCACCGGCTTCGTTGGCAAGGTCGTGCTGGGCAAGGCGCTGGCCGCAGGACATGATGTGCGCGCCCTCACCCGCCGCCCGCAAGCGGCGCATAGCGGCCTGGAATGGATCGCCGGAACGCTGGAAGACCATGCCGCACTGGATGCGCTGGTTGCTAGCGCCGATGCCGTCATCCACATTGCAGGCGTCGTCAATGCGCCCGATCGCGCGCGATTCGAGGCGGGCAATGGCACCGGAACCGCCGCCGTCATCGCCGCGATGAAGCGCGCAGGCGTCAACCGCCTTGTCCATGTCTCCAGCCTCGCCGCGCGCGAGCCGGATCTCTCCGATTATGGCTGGTCCAAAGCGCAAGCCGAGCAGCACGTCACCACCAGCGGCCTCGATTGGACGATGGTCCGCCCCCCCGCCATTTACGGGCCCGGCGATGCGGAATTGCTCGAACTGTTCCAGATGGCAGCGCGCGGCTTCGTTCTGCTGCCGCCCGGCGGCAGGCTCTCCGTCATCCATGTCGATGATCTCGCTGACCTGCTGCTCACCCTCGCCAGCACCGATCAGGCAACCAAGGCCCAAATCTACGAAGCCGATGACGCCCGCCCGACCGGCTGGAGCCACACCGAATTCGCCCACGCCATCGGTCAAGCCGTTGGCAAGCGCTCGGTTTGCACCGTCGCCATGCCCTCCGGCCTCCTGCGTATAGGCGCCCGCATCGACCGTCTGCTGCGCGGAGACAAAGCACGCCTGACGCCCGATCGCGCCGCCTATTTCTGCCATGACGACTGGGTCTCCAATCCCTCGCTCCAGCCGCCCGCGAGCCTGTGGACACCCGCCATCCCTACGCCGGACGGGCTGGCGCTCACTGCACAGGCCTATCGCGCCAAGGGTCTGCTGCGGGGCGAGTAGCTCCTCCCACCCACGCGCCCGCTCACCCCACTTGCCTCGCTCATGCCTGAATCCCGCCTTATTCGCTTGCCATAGGCTGTGCAGAGCGGGCATTTGCCCAACGATCAGTTGCCTTAAGGATAGTCGTACATGTCGGATCGCCAGGACGTTTTCGCGCAGGTCACAGCGCAGATCGCGCCTTTCAACAAAAAGGGCGTTGCGCTGAGCGATGCCACGACCTTTGCGGGCGATCTGGAGTGGGACAGCCTGACGGTGATGGATTTCGTTGCGGCGGTTGAAGATGAGTTCGACATCATCATCACCATGAACATGCAGGCGGAAATCGAGACGATCGGCCAGCTGGTCGATGCCGTCATCAAGCTGCGCGGAGAGGGCTGAGCCGATGGCGAACGCGAGCGATAACAGCGGCACCATGCGCGTGGCCGATGCCGATCAGGACCTCTTCTCCAAATTCGATCCGTTGATTGCCGAGCGTGAGGCGCTGCTCGCCACCGGCGTGCGCGATCCCTTCGCGATCATCATGGAAGAGGTGAAGTCGCCTACCCTCGCGATCATCAAGGGCAAGGAGACGATCCTCCTTGGCACCTATAATTATATGGGCATGACGTTCGACCCCGATGTGGTCGCGGCGGGCAAGAAGGCGCTGGATGAGTTCGGCGCCGGCACCACCGGATCGCGCGTGCTCAACGGCACCTATCAGGGCCATGCCGAGTGCGAGGAAGCGCTCAAGGAATTTTACGGCACGAAGAGCGCGATGGTCTTTTCGACCGGCTATCAGGCCAATCTCGGCATCATCTCCACCCTTGCGGGCAAAGGCGATTATGTCATTCTGGATGCCGACAGCCACGCCTCCATCTATGATGGCTGCTTCCTCGGCAATGCCGAGATCGTGCGCTTCCGCCACAACAGCGTCGACGATCTGGACAAGCGCTTAGGGCGCCTGCCTGCCGATGCGCTCAAGCTCGTCGTGCTCGAAGGCGTCTATTCCATGCTCGGCGATGTCGCGCCCCTGCCCGAAATGGTCGCGGCGGTGCGCAAATATCCCAATTGCATGATCCTGGTGGATGAGGCCCATGGCATGGGCTTTTTCGGCCCTAATGGTCGCGGCGTCTATGAGGAGCAGGGCGTCGAGAAGGATATCGACTTCGTGGTCGGCACCTTCTCCAAGTCGGTCGGCACGGTCGGCGGCTTCGTCGTGTCGGATCATCCCAAGTTCGAAGTGATGCGCCTCGTCTGCCGCCCTTATGTGTTCACCGCCTCACTGCCGCCAAGCGTCGTGGCGACGGCGGCCACCTCCATCCGCAAGCTGATGCACGCAGGCGAAAAGCGCGCGCATCTGTGGGAGAATAGCAAGCGGCTGCACAAGGGCCTGCAGGATCTGGGCTTCACGCTCGGCACCAAGACGCCGCAGTCCGCCATCATCGCCGTGATCCTCACCGATCAGACCCAGGCCGTCGCCATGTGGCAAGCGCTGCTGGAGCTTGGCCTTTATGTGAACATGGCGCGCCCACCCGCGACGCCCGCTGGCACCTTCCTGCTGCGCTGCTCGCTCTGCGCCGAGCACAGCAGCGAACAGGTCGGCCAGATCATCGAAATGTTCGCCAAGGCAGGGAAACTGACCGGAGCGATTGCGGGATAATCTTTCGCGCAACAGGTCGCCCGCGCGAAAAACTCTCCCAAGCTGCAAAGGCTTAGGCTAAACCGCATGTCGCATGGTGGATGTGGGACCAGATAGTTTGGGATATGGCACGGACGACCTGCCGCGCTGGCGGCGGTTCGTGCCGTTCGTGCTGGCCTTCGTCTTCGCCGCCGCACTCGCCATCCTCATCTACCGCGCCGATCATGCATCGGACATGCGCGATCGCGCCATTGCCCTGCAGAGGCACAGCTATCAGGTGATGTTGCAGGCCAAGACAGTCGAGGCCAAAGTCGGCAATGCCGAGACGCTGCTTGCCCGCTATGTCGTGAGCCATGATGAGGCCGTGGGGCGGCAATATCAGGATGAGTGGGCCATAGCGATGCGCGAGCTGGTGGCGCTGGAACGCTCCACTCGCAACAACGTCGAGCGCAGCGCAGCGATTGCGCGGCTCCGGCGCGCGATGGTGGAGCGGGAAGCGACGTTGCAGCAGATCGCGCTGCGCGTGCGCAATGACCAGTCGCTGGGCGCCTTGGGCCAGCTGGAGGCGACGCGCAAGGAAGCCTCGGTCAAGGCGATCGCAGATGCGCTCAGAACCGTCGTGGACCTTACCGAGGCGGAGCGCGTGCGCCGCAATCTGCAGGTGGATCAATCAAAATCACAGGTCGACCGGCTGAACGATAGCTACGGCCTGATCGGCCTTGGCTTGCTCATCGTCGCCATTGTCGCTTTATGGTTCACCAACAGTGCGTTGAACGAGCGCGTCTATGCCCGCCGGCTCGCCGCGGCGGAAGCGGCGCGTGTCGATGGGCTGGAAGCCGCCGTGCAACAGCGCACCGAGCAGCTTCGCGAGGCCAATGAGCGGCTCTGTCAGGAGATGGAGGAGCGCGTGCAGGCCGAGCAAAGCCTGCGCCAGCTTCAGAAAATGGAAGCGCTCGGCGCGCTGACTGGCGGCATCGCGCATGATTTCAACAATATGCTCGCCGTGGTTATCGGAGGCATCGAGGTTGCCCGTCGCCAGATCACGCAAGAGCCGATAAAGGCCATCGCGCATCTTGATAGCGCTATTGAGGGCGCCAATCATGCCGCCGCGCTCATCGAGCGTCTGCTGGCTTTTGCGCGATCGGAACCTTTGCTGCCGGATCGGGTCGACGTCGACCAGTTGCTGACCGGCATGGAAGATCTGGTTGCCCGCGCCATTGGCACAGGCATCAAGGTGGAGCTTGCACTGGATGCCGGAGACTGGGCCGTTTGGGCGGACCGCGCCCAAATGGAGAGCGCCCTCGTCAACATGGCCATCAATGCGCGTGATGCGATGGATGGCCGGGGGACGCTGCGCATCACGACGCAGAAAGTGGCGCTGGGCGCCCATGAGATCGGCCAGTGCGCAGCAGGCGATCATGTGAGCCTCACCGTGTCGGACACGGGCTGCGGCATGTCGCTTGCGGTGCTGGAGCGGGTGTTCGAGCCCTTCTTCACCACCAAGGCTGTCGGCAAGGGCACCGGGCTTGGCATGAGCCAGATTTTCGGCTTCGTCACACAATGCCACGGCGCGCTCGATATCAAGAGCGTGGAGCATGAGGGCACCTCGATCAGGCTGCTGTTGCCGCGCCTCGCCGAAAGCCAGAAGCTGGCGCGGACGCGCAGCGCGGGCGCGCCTCAAGCGCTCCAAACGCCCATCACGCTTTCGCCGGAAAATGATAGCGGCCTCACCGTGCTGGTCGTGGAGGATGATGCACGGGTGCTGCGCTCGACCACAGCCGCTCTGGGCGCGTTGGGCCATCAATGCCTCGCCTGCGACCACCCCTCCAAGGCCGAAGCGATGCTTGCCGCCCATCCGGATATCTCGATCATCCTGTCCGACGTGCTGATGCCGGACATGACCGGGCCGGAAATGATCCGGGCGATTGGCGCGGGTATCGGCCAGCGCGCGGTCATCTTCGTGACTGGTTTTGCAGGCGACAAGGATACAGCGGCCCAGATTGCGGGCTATCCGGTCCTTCGCAAGCCTTTCACCATGATGCAGCTTGGCTCTGCCGTGGATAGCGCGCTCGCTGCCCGGCGCGGGGACAGTGCGTTGGCAAAAATAGCGTGAGCGCCCCCCATCCTTTTGACGCATGGGAGCGCCTCACCGTCACTGCGGCCCAACTCAAAGGTTGCGAGCGCCTCTCAACCCGCTTACGGCCTGCGCTTGGCTGCATTGCCCATTGCCCGGCTGTTCTGCCTGGCCTCTTTGATGCGCGCGAAGGAACAGCTTGAGACTGCCCATGCTGACAGCTCTGGACCGCTATATGGCGAGGCTCATCGCAGTCCCGTTGCTCGCGAGCCTTGTGGTCGCGGCGATGCTGCTGGTGCTGGACAGGATGCAGCGCCTCTTCGTGTTCGTCGCGACAGAGGGCGGCCCGGTGAGCGTGGTATGGCGGATGCTGGCCAATCTGCTGCCGGAATATCTCGGCCTCGGCATCCCCATCGGGCTGATGCTCGGCATTCTGCTCGCGTTCCGCAAGCTGGCCCTGTCATCCGAGCTCGACATTTTGCGCGGCGTTGGCCTCTCTTACACCAAGCTTCTCAAAGTGCCCTTCATGTACGCCATCGCGCTGGCGGCCCTCAATCTGGCGATCGTGGGCTTCATCCAGCCGGATAGCAAATATGCCTATGAACGGCTGCGTTTCGAGCTGCGCTCGGGCGCGCTGGGCGCCTCGATCAAGGTTGGCGAGTTCACCAATCTGGGCGCCGGCATCACCATCCGCATTGAGAAAAGCGCGGATGAAGGCCGCAAGCTGAGCGGCATCTTCGCGCGGATGCAGACCAAAAGTGGCCAGTCGCTCGCTGTGACTGCCGCCGGTGGGCAATTCCTTGCCACGGATGATCCCGATACCATCATCATGCGCTTGACGGAGGGCGTGCTGGTGCATGATTCGCCCAAGTTCAACGAGCCGCGCATCCTCTCCTTCTCCAACCATGATCTGCCGATCGATCTGCCCAAGATCGAGGAGTTCCGCACGCGTGGCGATGGGGATGTGGAGCTGAGCCTGCCGGAATTGTTCAAGGCGGGCCTTTCGCGCGATACGCCGCTTGGCCGCGCGCAGGCCTGGGCGAACTTCAATTTCCGCATGGTCGAGGTCGCGATGATGATGCTGCTCCCCTTTGCAGCCATCGCCTTTGCCATCCCGCCCAAGCGCTCCACATCGGCGCTGGGCGTCTTCCTCTCGATCGTGTTCATCGTGACCTATCATAAGATCAACCAGACCGGTCAGTCGCTCGGTTCGCTGGGCCGCGTCGACCCGTTCCTGATCCTGTGGGGACCGTTCCTCATTTTCGCCGGCATCATTGCCTGGATGTATTATCAGACGGCCTATGTGCCCGGCGGCCAGCCGATCGGCGCGCTGGAGCGGCAATTCGCCAAGATATTGAGCTTCCTCAAATCGCTCGCGGGACGCCTGAATGGCCGGCGTGGCCGCAAGATCGTGGAGGATTGAGGCAATGCTTCTGAACTTCTTCCCCTCACGCTCGCTGGCGCTCTATCTCGGCAAGACCTTCCTGTGGCGCTGCTTTGCCATGCTCGCCATGCTCGTGCTCGTGCTGCAAATGCTCGATCTGCTGAGCGAGGCGGGCAAAGTGCTGGCCTATCCCGGCAATGGCGATGCCGAATTGTGGCGCTATATGAGCCTGCGCACGCCGCAGATCATCTCGCGCTTCCTCCCCTTCTCTGTGCTGCTTGGCACGCTCATCACGCTGGCGACGCTCAACGCGAGCAGCGAAGTGGTCGCGATGAAATCGGGCGGACTATCGGCGCATCAGATCCTCGCACCGCTCATCCTCACCAGCATGGCGGTGGCTGCGTTCAGCTATGTCTTCAACGAGCGCGTGGTCGTGCGCGCCACGGCCACGCTCTCGGCCTGGAGCGCGGCGGAATATGGCCCCATCCCTGGTGACCGGGGTGTGAAAACAAATGTTTGGGTGCGCAGCGGTGAGGATCTCATCCGCGCCGGCACCATCACCGGGCGCGGCACGCAAGTGCGCCTGCAGGATATCAATATTTATGATCGCCACGGGGATCGGCTGATCTCCGTCATCACCGCCAAGCGGGGCCATTATACCGGCACCGACTGGCTGATGGAGGATGCCCGCATCTTTGACGTCGTGCGTGGCACCAGCCGCACAGCGCCGCAACTGCGCATGGGCGAGGGCGTGCGTCCGGATCAGTTCACCCTGTCCTCCGTCGATCCCGATGGGCTTTCTTTCGCGGAACTGAGCGAAGCGATTGCGACGTTGCGCGATTCGGGGCGCCCGGTCGCATCGCTGGAAGGCTCGCTCTGGCACAAGATCACGGGCCCCCTCTCAGCGCTGCTGATGCCATTGCTGGGTTCGGTCGCGGCCTTCGGCATTGCGCGCTCGGGCAAGCTGTTCGTGCGCGCCGTCATCGGCATGGGGCTGGGCTTTGCCTTCTTCGTGGCGGATAATTTCGCGCTGTCCATGGGCAATCTGGGCGTTTACCCGCCGCTGCTCGCCGCCTGGGCGCCTTTCATGCTATTCTTTGTGGTGGGCGAGGCTGTGCTCGTCACCACTGAGGAATAAAGGTCAGCCGACGCGCATCGTGCTCCGGGCGATCTTGCCGACGAGCGGAAACATGCCGCTGTAATTGACCTGATCATAGGTCGAGCCCGCACCCAAATGCGCTACAATCCTCCGATGTGCCTCGCCCAGTGAATGATAGGGCATGCTCGGCAGCAGATGATGCAGTGCATGATAGCGCAGGCCTACGGGCGCCCACAGGGCAGCAAGCGGCGCGGGCGGTGGCACATTAACGGTATCAAGGAATTGCCCGGTGACCGTCATCACATCGCCCTCATTCTCCCACAGATGCGCGACCAACGTGCGCAGCTGGTTCGCCACCATGGCAACGGAGACGATTGCGAGGAAAGTCAGCAATGGCCGCCAGCCGAACGCGAACACGCTTCCAATCAGCGCCATAGACCAGAGGCTCGCCCCGGCCTCCTGCCAAGCCCACATCCGCGCGAATGCGCCTTCCGGTGCTTTGCGACGGTAAGCCGGGTTGATCGACAGTGCCGAATAGCGGGCGGTGATGAAGCGGCGCAGCGGCGGTATGATCAGGCTGAGCGGGGTCAATATGGCAAAACGGAAGATCAAAGCAGGCGGCGCAAGCGCGGAGACGATGATGAACAAAGGCAGTGACCAGGGCTTCATCAGCGCCAGCGGCAGATATTCCGGGTCGTCGCTGGTGCCATAACGCGTCTTGGCATGATGCTGCGTGTGCACGCCCTCATAGAGAAAGGAGGGGAAAAGCAGCGGAATGCCGATGATGAGGTTCCATATGAAGCGAAAGCCCGGCAGCGCGCCCTGCCGAATGTGCGTCAGCTCATGGATGAAGCTGGTCGCGCGATACAGCGCCAGCGCCGCAACAAGCCCCGCCACAGCGACCACCCAGCCCTGCGAGGTCGTGATCGCCACGGCCAGCGCCGCATAGCCAATCAGCGCCGATGCCAGAAAATCCGGCCAATAGATGGATGGCCGCGCAGTGATCAGGTCACGCGTCAGCTCGGTCACGGCGCGCAGCATCGCCTTGTCATCCGGCACGGTCGCGAGCGAGCGCGCGCTCTTGCTCAGATCGATGTCGGCAGTCGGGCCAACCGCCGCGAGGGGGTTCATTGCAGTCATGGCGTCGTTCCTACGCGATAATTGGGCTCAGATCATGGCAGCAATGTGATTTCGTGCGGCCTTGGCGGCATCCGGGTTGACAATAGCAGTGCGAGTTACGCAGTGCTGCGCCTTCAAATCAGCGCCTGCTCGTATGGCGCGGGTAACAAAGGCATCGCCGTGGCAACAGCTGATTTAGTGATCACGCCCGTCTCCGACAAGGCAGACCTCAAGGCATTCGTCGATTTGCCTTGGGCGATTTACGCCAATGATCCCAATTGGGTGCCGCCGCTCAAGAGCGAAGTGTACAGCTTGCTCACGCCGGGCAAGAACCCGTTTCACGAGCATGCCGATCATCAATATTTCCTCGCCCGGCGGGGCAAAAAGGTCGTCGGCCGCATCAGCGCGCATATCGATCACTTGGCCGTGGGCATGCCTGCCGAGCAGGGCATGGGGCCTGGAACCGGCAATTTCGGCATGTTCGAAGCATGCGATCCAAAGGCGGCCGCCGCGCTGATCGCTTCCGGGGAAGATTGGCTGCGTGGCCAAGGCATGACACGCGTGCTCGGCCCCATGTCGCTCTCGATCTGGGAAGAGCCGGGTCTGCTCGTCCATGGCTTTGACCATCCGCCCACGGTGATGATGGGGCATCACTTGCCCGTCTATCGCGAATGGATCGAGGCGGCAGGCTATACTGCAGTCAAATCACTCAACACCTATGATCTGGATATCACGCGTGATTTCCCGCCGATCATCAAGCGCGTCATCCAGTCGGGTGAGCGCAATGAACGCATCGTCGTGCGCAAGGTGGATAAGAGCCAGTTCGATCGGGAAGCGGCGATCATCCTCGGGATTCTCAATGATGCCTGGGGCCGCAACTGGGGTTTCGTGCCCATCACCGATCATGAGGTCGAGCATTTCGGCAAGCAATTGAAGCCGCTGGTGTTCGAGGACCTGTTCCGCATCGCCGAGCTGGATGGCGAGCCCGTCGCCTTCATGATGACCCTGCCCGATCTCAACGAGGTGCAGGGGTCGCTCAATGGCAATCTCTTCCCGTTCGGCTGGGCCAAGCTGCTCTGGTGGCTGCACAAGCCCAAGTGCCGCACGATGCGCGTGCCGCTGATGGGCGTGGTGCAGCGCCTCCAATCCTCCCGCATGGCGAGCCAGCTCGCCTTCATGATGATCGAATATATCCGGCAGGATGCGATTGCCCATTATGGCTCAAACCGCAGTGAAATCGGCTGGATCCTCGACGATAATCAGGGAATGAAGGCCATTGCCGAGGCGATCAATGCCCAGATCAACAAGACGTATCTGATCTTTGAGAAGGCGCTTTGAGTTAAAACCCTCTCCCACAGGGAGAGGGCTGCGCAGACTTGGCAGCCTGCTGCCTAGTCGAAGCTGGGTGAGGGAATCTGATCCGCAGGATCGCACGGCTCAATGCCCCGCCCCCTCATCCAACTTCGCCTAGCCGCCCTGCGGCAAGGCTGCGTATCCTTCTCCCTCGGGGAGAAGGTCGACGTCACGCCCCCGCTTGCACTTCCACAGACTCTGAGCGTAGGGAAAGCCCAGATCAGCCCCGGAGACCATCATGCTCACGCCCTTGACCCCCTCAATCTTCGTCGCGCCGCAAATCGGCGTGGAGACTGTTGCGCAGGCCAAGGCGCTCGGTGTGACGCTCATCGTGAACAACCGGCCCGAGGATGAAAGCCCGGATCAGACGCCCGGCCTAGCGATCGAGGCCGCCGCCCGCGCGGCTGGCATGGAATATATCGCTATCCCGGTCACCCATAGCGGCTTTGCCCCTTGGCAACTCGATGCGCTGGACAAGGCGCTCAGCGACAATGGCGAGGGCAAGGTCCTCTGCTATTGCCGCTCGGGCACACGAAGCACATTGCTATGGTCGCTCGCTCGCGCCCGTGCTGGTGATGCGCCCGACTCAATTGCCGATACGGCAGGCGCTGCGGGCTATGATGTGACGCCGATCCGCGAGATGCTGCATGCGCTCGCTGGCAGCAACAAGGGCTGAGCGAGCGCGCGCTCAGAAGGTCATGCGCAGCGCGGGCCAAAGCAGCATGAGCACACCCACAATGCTCGCCAGGAAGATGAGCGTCCGGACGACCGGGATGCCTGCTGCGTAGAGCGGCAGATAGATGATCCGCGCGGCGAGCCAGAGCATCGCGCCGATCGCCGTCCACTGACTGAACAGCCCGGCGACCGCATCGATGAGGATGGCGGCGGCAACGATCGGGAATGTCTCGAAATAATTGGACTGGGCGCGCTCCAAGCGGCCGACCTGCGGCGTGGGCTCAGGCATCGTCTCGTCACGCGCGCCGACATTCCATTTCGTGCCATATTGATTGGTCCGCGCACGCCCTGCGGCCAACACATGCACGAGCGCCAGAACGCAGCCCCATGCCAGGATCGTCAGTTCAATCGCCATATCCATGCCTCCCTTGCGCTCGACTATGCGCCCCCCTCTTCAATGCGCCAAAACAAAAAAAAGGCCGGTGCTGAAAGCACCGGCCCGAGGATTGTTCGCAGGAGGAACATCGGTGGGCGGGGACGCTTGCTGCGCCCCCGCCCGAACTTGATTAGTTGTAAGCGCGTTCGCCATGCTCGCCGAGATCGAGACCTTCTTGCTCGACTTCCTGGCTGACACGCAGGCCGGTGACGGCCTTGGCGACGAACATCGCAATGGTGGTGCCGACAGCGGCAATCACGATGGTCGCGGCGACTGCCGAAACCTGCGTGACCAGCTGGCCACCCATCGCATAATCAGCGGCGCCAGGGCCACCGAGCGATGGCGAGTAGACGATCGCGGTGCCGATGGCGCCGACGATGCCGCCCACGCCGTGGATGCCGAAGGCATCGAGCGAGTCGTCATAGCCAAGCGCTGGCTTGATCTTCGAAACGAAGAAGTAGCAAACGATTGAGGCGACTGCGCCGAGGACGATGGCGCCGAATGGGCCAGAGTTACCCGCAGCAGGCGTAATCGCGACGAGACCGGCGATGATGCCCGAGCAGAAGCCCAGTGCCGAACCCTTGTGACCCATGACGCGCTCGGTGATCATCCAGAACAGGCCAGCCGAGGCGGTGGCGACGAACGTGTTGATCATGGCGAGAGCCGCCGAACCATTGGCTTCCAAAGCCGAACCGGCGTTGAAGCCGAACCAGCCAACCCAGAGCAGGCCCGTGCCGACCATTGTCAGCGTCAGGCTGTGCGGTGCCATTGGCTCGCTTGGGTAACCCTTGCGCTTGCCGAGGATCATCGCGGCAACCAGTGCGGAAACGCCCGCATTGATGTGAACCACGGTGCCACCGGCAAAGTCCAGAGCGCCCATCACGAAGAACACGCCGCGTGCTTCCCAGACCATATGCGCGATCGGGAAATAGACGATGGTGAGCCACACGGCCGCGAAGACCATGATTGCCGAGAACTTCATGCGCTCGACGAGAGCACCGAGGACCAGTGCAACCGTGATGGCCGCGAAGGTCATCTGGAAACTCACAAAGACATATTCCGAGATGACTTCATCCGTGAAGGTCGCCGCCGTCGAATCAGGCGTGATGCCAGCGAGGAAGAATTTGCCCCAGCTGATGACCGAATTGCCTTCTGGACCGAAGGCGAGGCCATAACCGTAGATAACCCAGATGAGCATCGCGAGCGCCGCGACGGCGCCGATCTGCGTCATCGTGGCGAGCATGTTCTTGGTGCGGGTCAAGCCGCCGTAGAACAGCGCGAGGCCGGGAAGGATCATGAGAAGGACGAGGACGGTTGCCGTCATCATCCAGGCGTTGTTACCCGGGTTAGGAACGGCAGGCGCGGCCACAGCGGCAGCTTCCTGCGCCCATGCGGGCAGGGCAGCGAACAGCGAAAGGCCGGTAGCCCCCGCAGCGCCGATCAATTTTTTGGTGAAGGTCATAGTCTACCCCCTAATCTTACAGCGCGGTTTCGCCGGTCTCGCCGGTGCGGATACGCACGGCCTGACCGACATCGAGAACGAAAATCTTGCCATCGCCAATCGCGCCGCTGTTTGCGGCTTGCTGGATGCCTTCGACCACGCGGGATGCGAGCGCATCGTCACAGACGACTTCGACTTTGATCTTCGGGACCATGTTCGTGCTGTATTCGGCACCACGGTAGATTTCGGTCTGGCCTTTCTGTCGGCCAAAGCCCTTCACTTCGCTTACGGTCATACCCGCAATACCGAGACCGGAGAGTGCTTCACGCACTTCGTCCAGTTTGAACGGCTTAATGATTGCCATGATCAGTTTCATGCTGCCCCCTTTAATGGTGTGCCGAAACAACCATGCAAAGGCCGTGCCAATCCATTAATGACGCGTTAAAGCGGGAGTCAGGGCTCAACGGCTCGCCGCACCGCACAATTTTTGTGCAGCGCTGAAGGCCTGCCTAGAATTTAGGCAGTGCGAATCATTTCAAAATGATAATTAAATGCTCGGGCGAGCGTTACGCTCAGGCCGAGCGTGGACGGGCCTGACGGTAGCTGCCAAGCAATCGCACCCATTTCGTATGGAAGGCCAGCTCCTCCAGCGCGCGATCGACAGCGGGATCGCCGGGCATACCCTCGATATCGGCATAAAATTCTATCGCCGAGAAGCGCGCGCCGCGCTGGTAGCTTTCCAGCTTGGTCATATTCACGCCATTGGTCGCGAAGCCGCCCATTGCTTTATACAAGGCTGCGGGCACATTCTTCACTTCAAACAGGAAGGTCGTCATGATCGGCCCATCGCGCAATGGCAGCAGCGGCTCGCGCGCCAGCACCACGAAGCGCGTCATATTATCGTCACTATCCTCAATGTGCGGATCATGCACTGTGAGGCCGTAAAGATCCGCCGCCAGCGCGGGCGCAATCGCCGCAGCGCCGGGCTCGCGCAGCTCCGCCACCAGTGCCGCAGCGCCCGCCGTATCGGCATAGACGATCGGGCGAATGCCGTGGGCGCGCAGATATTTGCGGCATTGCCCCAAGGCCTGCACATGGCTGAGCGCGCTCACCGGCGGCGTATCGTCAATGCTCATCAACGCATGGTGGATCGCGAGGAAATATTCATCGGTAATGTGCAGCCCGGATTCAGGCAGCAGAAAATGCATATCCGCCACGCGCCCATGGAGCGAGTTTTCGATGGGAATCAGTGCCCGGTCGGCCCGGCCTTCCCGCACCGCATCCAGCGCATCTTCAAAGCTGAAGCAGGGCACCGGCAACGCCTCCGGCGCATAGTTCATTACCGCGAGATGAGAATTCGCCCCCGGCGCGCCCTGAAACGCAATGGCGTGCTCGGGCGCCTGCTTTGCAGCATCGAGAAACTGCGCAACAAGGCGCTGCGCGGGAAGCGGATAATTGTCCATAAGTGCCGCTGCGCTTACGGCTTGAGCGCCTGCCACGCAAGCGATCCACATATGATAATAGCTCTGGCTCTTCACAGACTTGCACCAGCGCGGTGCAGCCATTAAGGGAGCGCCGACAAGGGGCACCGACGGTTCCGCGATCGAGAGGGCGCGCGTCGGGCGATTTCGGAGACAAAGTGCGCATGAGCGATCGTTTCAATACCATTGCAGGCTGGGCTTTGTTTGCCGGCATTATCGCGCTGGGCGGTGGTATCGTCAGCAGCAAGATGTTCCATGGCGAGCGTCCGGAGCCCATGGGCTACGCGATCGAAGGCGTGGAAGCCGAAGGCGAGGGCGGCGCTGCCGGTCCTTCGCTCAACACATTGCTTGCCAGCGCAGATGTTGCCGCGGGCGAGAAGGTGTTCGCCAAGTGCATCGCCTGCCACACGGTCAATCAGGGCGGCGCGAACGGCATTGGCCCCAATCTCTGGGCCGTCGTTGGCGATCCGATCGGCCATGGCCGTGGCGGCTTTGCCTTCTCCGATGCGCTCAAGAAGGTTGGTGGCAACTGGACCTTCGAGCAGCTCGATCACTGGCTCACCTCGCCACGCACCTTTGCGAATGGCACGAAGATGAGCTTTGCGGGCCTCAGCAAGCCGGAAGACCGCGCGAACCTGATCGCCTATTTGAACACGCAAGGCACAAACCTGCCGCTGCCCGCAGCAGATGCTGCGCCAGCAACGGTCGCACCGGGCGAAGTGGCTGCAGGTGAAGCTTCCAATGCAACGGCTGCGAACGCGGCGGATGCAGAAGGCGCAACGAACGCAGCGGCTCCGGCAGCAGCGCACTGATCAGCGCCTAACATTGATTGCAGACAGTATCGAAAAGGCGGGCGCTGAGCGTCCGCTTTTTTCGTGTTACCCAAGGATTGCGACTCTCAGCAGCCCGGCTTGTCCGCGTCGGCATAGAATTGCTCGACCACGGCCCAGGCTTCCTCGGCGGTCTCTACCCAGCTGATCAGCTTGAGATCCGCCGCGCTGATCACGCCTTCTTCCGCCAACGCCTCGAAATTGACGACGCGCGTCCAGAAATCGCGCCCAAAGAGCAGGATGGGGATCGGCTTCATCTTGCCGGTCTGCACCAGTGTCAGCAGCTCGAAAAATTCATCGAACGTGCCGAATCCACCGGGAAACACAGCGAGCGCGCGTGCGCGCAACGTGAAGTGCATCTTGCGCAGCGCGAAGTAGTGGAACTGGAAGCTCAACTCAGGCGACACATAGATGTTGGGCGCCTGCTCATGTGGCAGAACGATGTTGAGGCCGATGGACTTGGCGCCGACGTCATCAGCGCCGCGATTGGCGGCTTCCATGATCGAGGGGCCGCCGCCTGAACAGACCACGAAATGGTGGCAGCCCTCGTCATTCACCGGCACCTGAGCGGCAATCCGCGCCAGCTTGCGCGCCTCATCATAATAGCGCGATTTCTCGGCAAGGCGCTCCGCGATCCTGCGCTCTTCATCATTGCGCGCTGAGTCGATCCGGGCCTGTGCGGCCTCCGGCTCTGGAATACGCGCCGAGCCATAAAAGACGAAGGTCGAAGCGATCCGCGCTTCGTCGAGCAGCAATTCGGTCTTCAACAATTCCAGCTGGAAGCGCACCGGCCGCAAATCATCCCGCAGCAGGAACTCAGTATCCTGAAACGCCAAGGTGTAGGATTTATTCTGCGTTTGGGGCGATGGGACGGTGCGCGCAGCATCGCGCGCCTCCACCCGAGCCGGACGGAACTTGCTTTCGCTTACAGGGGGATTTTCAGCCATATCCCGGCGCTAACCGATTTTCCGGGCGAAGGAAACCATCTGGCAGATCAGCGGCAAAAGCTGCGCGTGCCGCCCAGATCCAGATGGAAATGATCCTTATGAGCGGCGTTATAATCCGGGCCAAGCACAGTGAGGAACCGCTTGCAGGCGCTTTGATGGAGCGTGCGCAGGAATTGCGCATTCTGGCCACCGGCATACCAATCATTGAGCAGGCTGACGCGGCGCCCATCCGCCAGCACGAAGGCGGAAATATCGACCGCATTGGCGTGGGCATGTTCACTGCGCTTACCCGCAATGGTGCCGCCGGTCCCGCGCACATCGCGGCAGGCATAGGTGCCGAACGTCTCGATCCGCACCACTTCGCTGCCCAGATAAAGCCGCGCCGCCGGGCGAACGGCAAAGCGAACCCAGGCGGCGAATTTCTCCGCAAGCTGGCACTTCATCGGCCCCAGATTGGCCGTGGGCGTGCCGATGTCGAGCAGCTTGATCGTATCGATCGTCGTGCAGCCCCCGCCACGATCGATATTGGGCAAGGGCTGGAATTGCACCTGTGCCGCGTGCAGATTCGCGGCGCACATCTGGTAGGCTTGGCTGTTGGGGAGAACGCGCGGGGCAGGCCGTGACGCTTGCGGCGCACGCGCGCCTTGCCGCACGACTGAATGATCGGCGCATGCCCCAAGGCTCGCGGTCACGATGAGAGCGAGCAGGCGCGCACGCACCGGAAAGGTCGATGATCTCCACATCACTTTGCCTTCTCTTAAAGAGAGTTATCGCAATGTGAAGGGCTAGCCGGAACGGGCTGACCCGAGTCCCTTTCCAGCCAGGCTGTGGCCAACCGTTCGACCTGCGCGACCCTCGGCTCAAAAGTGCGTCATTGACTTGCCCGCCCGACCCTCTATTGGCCGCCGCGGGCCACGCGGTCCCAACGCCGCGCGTGCTCTCTGTAAGGAGAAGCATTACATGACTGACGTTACGAAGCCGGCCTCCAAGCCGGTCCGCCCCCATTTCTCGTCCGGCCCCTGCGCCAAGCCGCCCGGCTACAGCCCGGCGAAGCTCGCGACAGAGGTGCTTGGCCGCTCCCACCGCTCAAAGCTCGGCAAGGATCGCCTCGCTTATTGCATCGATCTGATGCGTGAGTTGCTGAACCTGCCTGACACCCACCGCATCGGCATCGTGCCCGGTTCTGACACCGGCGCTTTCGAGATGGCCATGTGGACCATGCTCGGCGCCCGCCCCGTCACGACGCTCGCATGGGAGAGCTTCGGTGAAGGTTGGGTTACGGACGCCGCCAAGCAGCTCAAGCTCGATCCGACCATCCTGCGCGCAGATTATGGGCATCTGCCAGATCTGAACGCAGTCGATTGGTCGAACGATGTGCTCTTCACATGGAACGGCACCACATCCGGCGCACGCGTGCCAAATGGTGACTGGATCGCCGCAGACCGCGAGGGCCTGTCCTTCGCCGATGCGACCAGCGCCGTGTTCGCTTATGATCTGCCCTGGGACAAGATCGACGTCGCCACCTTCTCCTGGCAGAAGGTGCTGGGCGGCGAAGGCGGTCATGGCGTGCTGATCCTCGGTCCCCGCGCGGTCGAGCGGCTTGAGCAATATGTGCCTGCATGGCCGCTCCCCAAGGTCTTCCGCCTCATGTCCAAGGGCAAGCTGGCTGAAGGCGTGTTCAAGGGCGAGACGATCAATACGCCCTCCATGCTCGCGGTCGAAGATGCGATCTTCGCGCTCGAATGGGGCAAGCAGATTGGCGGCGCCAAGGGTCTGATTGGCCGCGCGCAGGCCAATGCCAATGCGCTCAATGCCATTGTCGAGGCCCGCTCATGGCTCGGCCATCTCGCGCCCGACGCAGCATCCCGCTCGATCACCAGCGTGTGCCTCACGGTCGAGGGCGCCGATGCCGACTTCATCAAGAAGATGGCCTCGCTGCTCGAGAAGGAGCACGCCGCTTACGACATCGCGGGTTATCGCGATGCACCGGCGGGCCTGCGCATCTGGTGCGGCGCAACGGTCGACACCGCCGATATCGAGGCGCTCGGTCCCTGGCTCGACTGGGCCTATGCCGAGACCAAGGCTGCGCTGAGCGTTTCCGCCGCCTGATCCATTCCTCGTCATTCCCGCAAACGCGGGAATCCACGCCAAAGCAGCGCTTCATCGCCTCTGGATCCCCGCGTTCGCGGGGATGACGGCAACAGAAAGACTTTCCCATGCCCAAGGTACTTATTTCCGACCAGATGGACCCTCAGGCCGCGCAGATCTTCCGGGATCGCGGTATTGAAGTCGACGAAATCACCGGCAAGACGCCAGAAGAGCTCAAGGCCATAATCGGCCAATATGATGGCCTCGCGATTCGCTCCGCGACCAAGGTGACGAAGGAAATCGTCGACGCAGCCACCAACCTCAAGGTCATTGGTCGCGCGGGCATCGGCGTCGACAATGTCGATATCCCTTATGCCTCGTCCAAGGGCATCGTGGTGATGAACACGCCATTCGGCAACTCGATTACCACCGCAGAGCATGCCATCGCGCTCATGTTCGCCCTCGCGCGCCAATTGCCTGAGGCTGACCTCAGCACCCAGGCGGGCAAGTGGGAGAAGAACCGCTTCATGGGCGTGGAAGTTACCGGCAAGACGCTCGGCCTGATCGGCGCGGGCAATATCGGCTCCATCGTCGCCAGCCGCGCGCTCGGTCTTAAAATGAAGGTTGTCGCATTCGACCCCTTCCTCACGCCTGACCGCGCCATCGAGATGGGCGTTGAGAAGGTGGACCTTGATACGCTGCTCGCACGCGCAGATTTCATCACGCTCCACACGCCATTGACCGACCAGACCCGCAACATCCTCTCGGCCGAGAATTTGGCCAAGACGAAGAAGGGCGTGCGCATCATCAATTGCGCGCGTGGCGGCCTGATCGACGAAGCAGCCCTCAAGGCCGGGCTCGACAGTGGCCATATCGGCGGCGCTGCGCTGGACGTGTTCCAGACGGAACCGGCCAAGGACAGCCCACTGTTCGGCACGCCAAACTTCATTTCGACCCCGCATCTGGGCGCATCCACCAGCGAAGCGCAGGTGAATGTCGCGCTTCAGGTGGCCGAGCAGCTCAGCGATTATCTGCTGGATGGCGGCGTCACCAACGCGCTCAACATGCCGAGCCTCTCGGCTGAGGAAGCGCCAAAGCTCAAGCCCTATATGGCGCTGGCGGAAAAGCTGGGCAGCCTCGTCGGGCAGCTCTCGCGCGATGCGATTCCCCGCATCTCGATCCACAGCGAGGGTGCAGCAGCAGAGCTCAACCAGAAGCCAATCGTCTCCGCCGTGCTCGCTGGCTTCCTGCGCACGCAGACCGACACGGTGAACATGGTCAACGCGCCTTTCCTTGCCCGCGAGCGCGGCATTGAGGTGCGCGAGATCAAGACCGAGCGCGAGGGTGATTATAACACGCTCATCCGCGTCTCGGTGAAAACCGAGCAGGGCGAGCGATCCGTCGCTGGCACGCTGTTCGGCAATGGCGCGCCGCGTCTGGTCGAGCTGTTCGGTATCAAGGTCGAGGCCGATCTGGATGGTAACATGCTCTATATCGCCAATATGGATGCCCCCGGCTTCATTGGCGGCGTGGGTAGCATATTGGGCGAAGCGAACATCAACATCGGCACCTTCCACCTTGGCCGTCGCGCCGCGGGTGGTGAAGCAATCCTGCTGCTTTCGGTCGATGAGCAGGTTCCCCAGCCACTTGTGGACAAGCTCGACGCCCTGCCAAGCGTCCACCGGGTTTGCCCGCTGAAGTTCTGATCCTCGCGAGGCTCAGCCAATAAAATCGAAGACGGCGCCTGTTGATCGGGCGCCGTTTTTCGTGGGGGATGCAGAACTGGCGGCAACCTCGCCACTTTTCCCCTCGCCTGCCCGGCGGAATCGGCTAAAGCGCGGCCCATGAGCGATGCAATTGCACCGGGCCTCCTGCCAGAGGGCCTTGCCGACCGGCTTCCACCCAAAGCCGAAGCCTCCGCGCGCCTTGTGCGTGAAGTGCTCGATACGGTGGCGAGCCACGGATACCGCCGCGTGATGCCCGCCCTTGCCGAGTTTGAGGAAACGCTGGCCGCCCGCTTGCAATCAGCCAGCGCGCAGGATCTGCTCCGCGCGGTCGATCCCGTCTCACAGCGCAGCCTCGCCATCCGGCCAGACATGACCGCGCAGATTGGCCGCATCGCTGCCACCCGCATGGCCGCCACGCCGCGCCCACTGCGCCTCTGCTATGGCGGCCCTGTGATGAAGCTGCGTGCCGACCAATTGCGCCCCGAGCGCGAGCGCATGCAGATTGGTGCGGAGGTTATCGGTTCCGATGGCGTCCCCGCCGCCGTAGAGATCGTCAATGTCGCGATCGAGGCGCTGCAACGCGCTGGCGTGCAGGGCATCACTATTGACTTCACCCTGCCCGATCTGGTGCCGATGCTGGCGAGCGACGCCATGCCGATTGCGTCCCAGGACGTGGACGCCGTCCGCGCCCGGCTGGATGCCAAGGATGCTGGCTCACTCGCCGCATTAGGCGAGAACGCGCTGCCCTATCTCGCGCTCATCGAAGCGACCGGGCCGTTTCACCCCGCAATGGAACGGCTCGAAGCGTTCAACGCGGGCCCGGCAAAGGGCGCGCTGACCGATCGGATCGCAGCCCTGCGGGCCATCGCCAAGCCGATCGGCTGGGATATCACGCTTACTCTGGACCCCACCGAGCGGCATGGCTTTGAATATCAAAGCTGGTTCGGCTTCTCGATTTTTGCCGAGGGCTTCATCGGTGAAATCGGCCGTGGTGGCGCCTATCTTGTTGCGCGCGCAGATGGCAGTAGCGAACCGGCATTCGGCTTCTCACTCTATCCCGACCCGCTCATCGACGCGGGCTTCGGTGCGGTGCCAGCCAGGCGGCTTTTCCTGCCGCTCGGGCATGACAGTGCCCGTGCAAAGCAGCTGCGCGAAGACGGTTGGGTGACGATTGCTGCCCTGTCCGCAAGCGATGACGGGCAAGCGCTCGGCTGCGAGGCCATGCTCGATGGTGAGGACGTCCGCCCGCTCTGACCGTTTCAACCGGCTTCACACCCGTTGACCTCACGGGCATATCTGGACATTCCAACATCGCCTGTCCGGTAAGCCACAAGAGTTGAAGTCGCATGAGTGAGCCCTATGCCACGTCCACAAATCCGCTCTGGGTGAAGTGGCGGGAGCGCTCAATTGCAACGGTGCGGCATGACGTCATCCTGCGCCGCGTGATGGAGGAGGCGGGCTGGTCGTCCCGCTATGCCTTCATGGTCATCATTTCGGCGGGCATTTCCATCCTTGGCCTGCTGCTCCCCTCCAGCGCCGTGCTGATCGGCGCCATGCTCATCTCTCCACTGATGATGCCGATCATCGGCCTTGGATTTTCGCTCGCGACATTTGATTTCAAGGAGATGCGCAACGCTGCTTTCGCGCTGGCCGCAGGCGCGGGAATCGCCATTGGACTCTCCACACTGTTCGTCGCGCTCTCGCCCGTGCAGACCGTGACCAACGAAATTGCGATCCGCACCCAGCCCAATCTGTTCGATCTGCTGGTTGCCCTGCTCTCGGCGCTCGCCGGAGCCTATGCGCTCATTCGGGGACGGGGCGAAACGGTGGTCGGTGTCGCCATCGCCATTGCGCTGATGCCACCGCTGGCCGTCGTCGGCTTCGGCATCGCGACAGGCAATCTGACAATCGCGGGCGGCGCCTTCCTGCTCTTCCTCACCAACCTCGTTACCATTGCGCTCACCGCCGCCTTCATGGCGCGCATCTATGGTTTCGGCTCTCACCTCACGCCCGCGCACACGCGCTTGCAGGGCATTTTGATGATCGTCGGTCTCACGGCACTCTCCATCCCGCTCGCGCTCACCTTGCGCCAGATCGCCTGGGAAACGCTCGCCGCCCGGCAGATCCGCGACGCGATCCAGAGCCAGTTCCCCCAAACCGCGCGCATCAGCGATCTTGAGACCGATTTCCGCGAGCACCCCATCAAGATCGTCGCGACTGTGCTGACGCCAAGCTATGCCGCCAATGCAGAGGCGCGCGCGCAAACCGCGCTCGATGAGACATTGCGCCGCCAGCTTCACGTGACCATCGATCAGGTTGAGGTGCGTGCGGGCAATAGCGAAGCGGCACAGGTTGCCGCCGCGCAGACACGCGAACGCGCGCAAGCCGTTGACCGCAGCGCCGCGCTCGTGGCTGACAGGCTGGCTTTGGCGAGCGGCGTGAGTGTGGACGCGGTGTCGATCGATCGGGTCGGTCGCCGCGCCACCGTCAACGCCCAACCCCTGCCGGGCGCAACCCTTGCGCTCTATCGTCAGCTTGAACAGCGCGCCGGGGCGGGATTGAACGGCTGGACGGTCACGCTCGTGCCGCCGCCGCTGCCCCTGCCGGCGATCAGCTTTTCGGGCGACGAGCCCGATCAGGCGGGCACCACCAGTCTCGATCTTGCTGCCTGGGCTGGGAAGCGCCAGTCCCTCGCCATTACCATCACCGGCCAGAGCGATCGAGCGAACATTGTGCGGGACAGACTGGCAGCGCAAAAGATCGACGCAGGGCGCCTTAACGCCACGCCGGGCAACGGGAGCGACGTGCGGCTCAGTTGGCAACTACCCGAATAGGTCGCTCATCTCCCAGTCACTTGCCCGAAGCTGGCCAATTAAACCGCCGAGGATATAGCCACAGGGAGCGGGACCCCGGAGCAGGTCCGGGGTGACGATCATAGGGTAATTGCACGTCGATCGCGCGAGCGTCTCTTGCCCCTTACCAGCCGCTGCCCTCTTTCACCGCTTCCTCTTCCTCGGGCAATGTCTCGCGCCCAAGCACCGCATTGCGATGCGGGAAGCGCCCAAAGCGGGCGATGATATCGCGGTGCGCGATGGCAAATTTCAGGTTGTTCTCGAAGCCGGGCTTGCTGAACAGAGCGACCGACCGATCCTGATCCGCCAGCGACTCGCTATGCATGAAGGAGATGTAGAAGAAGGGCCGCGCCGCATCGACAAAGGCATGGTCATAGCCCCGCTCCAGCGCGGCATCGGCAATGTTTCGCGCCAATTCATCCGTGGCGAAGGCGCGCGCCTCACCGCGAAACATGTTGCGGGGAAACTGATCGAACAGCACCAGCGCGGCCAGCGCCGTGTCGGCATCTTCCAGGAAAGCCTCGGCGGGCTTATCGCGTTGCGCTTCCCAAAGCGCGCGGAACAGGTGCGTGAGCCGCGCATCCTCCTCATCGGATGAGTTGAACCAGCCATCCTCACCAATCTCGTTCAGCCAGTAGTTGAGCACAGCCGCGACCCAGCCCGCATCCACGTCGACTGTGGGAGCCTCCCGCTCCGGGAAACGATCCTGCACGCGGACCGGCAGTCCATCGATGCTGCGCGTGCGGTGCGAGATCCGCTCCAGCCGCTCGGGCGTTTCATTCTGCTCATGATAGCGTGAGAGCGTAGACCGATCCCGCTCGAAGCTCATCATCGGCACGCCCCAGCCGCAACTTTCCTGCAAGCTCTCAACCGAGATGAGGAAAATCTGGCGCGTGCCGGGCAGGATCGTGAAGGCGCGCGAGACGATGTCCCATTCATCATCTTGTGGCAGCACAGCACGGCCCTTGCCATAAAGCCGCAGGATAAGCGGAGGCTGCTCAAAGGCGCAGAACATGATTGTGATGCGGCCATCCGCACTCAGATGAGCCTGCGTTTCATTGCCCGACCCGCCAACATCGAGATAGCCAACCAGATTGGCCCCAAGCACCCGGAAGCTATCCATGCCCTTGGGGCTCAAATTGATCCGCGCATCCGCCGCTGCCGTGGCGACGAAGAACATGGGCTGTTCCTCGATGAAGGCGCGTTGCTTGTCAGAGATGGCGGTGAAGAAATCGGACATGGTGGGAGCCTGTAACTGTGCACGCTCGGGCTGAACGCCATGCCGCTCTAACCACCTTTTCACAGCCAGCACAGATGGTAAGCGCGATCAGTCTGGCGGATTATCGCCCGTATAATCCATGAGCTCGCCAACATCCTGCGCCAACAACGCCCGCACCTCAGCGAGATCCTCCTCAAGCACCATCAGCCGGGCCTGCACCGCGAGCGGTGCGCCCTCCGCGACATTCATGCCCGCATCGAAACAGAAGACCGTAAAGCCCGCCGCTTCGACCCGACCGCGCACAATCTGCGCGAGCATCGGATCGGCGTAACGTTCCAGCTCGACCAGGCTCATTGCATCAGGCCGTTCCGCCGACCGTCAGGCCTTCCATCAGGAGGGTTGGCTGGCCGACGCCAGCAGGCACGCCCTGCCCGCCCTTGCCGCACATGCCAATGCCCTCGTCCAGCGCCAGATCATTGCCGATGCCGATGATCTGTTTCAGCGCAGTCGGCCCGTCTCCAATCAAGGTGGCGCCCTTGATGGAATCGCCGATCTTGCCATTCTCGACCTTGTACGCCTCGGTGCAGGAGAAGACGAATTTGCCCGACACAATATCCACCTGACCGCCGCCAAAGCTGCGGGCGAAAATGCCGTTCTTGACGCGCGAGAGCAGCTCTTCGGGATCGTCCTGCCCACTGCGCGCATAGGTGTTGGTCATGCGGGGCATGGGCGCATGGGCATAGCTTTCGCGCCGTCCATTGCCGGTGGGCGCGACACCCATGAGGCGCGCATTGAGCCGATCCTGCATATAGCCGCGCAGGATGCCGTCCTCGATCAGCACATTCTCCTGCGTCGGAGTGCCTTCATCATCGATGGAAAGCGACCCGCGCCGCGCATCCATCGCGCCATTATCCACCACCGTCACGCCGGGCGCGGCTACGCGCTGGCCGATCTTGCCGGTGAAGGCAGAGGTGCCCTTGCGGTTGAAATCGCCCTCAAGGCCATGACCCACCGCCTCATGCAGCATGACGCCGGGCCAGCCGGGGCCGAGCAGCACGGTCATCTCTCCCACAGGTGCATTGACCGAGCGCAGATTGACCAGCGCCTGAGCCAACGCCTCATCGATGGCCCGTTCCCAGGTCGTATCCTCGAACAGCGAATCATACAGATAGCGCCCGCCAATGCCGAAGGAGCCTGATTCGCGGCGGCCATTTTCCTCGACAATGATCGAGACGTTCAGGCGCACGAGCGGACGCACGTCCGTCGCCACGAAGCCGTCTGCGCGGACGATCTCGACCACAGACCAGCTACCGCCAAGCGTTGCCGAGACCTGCACGACGCGCGGATCACGCGCGCGGGCTGCCGCATCCACCTTGGTCATCAGGTCCACCTTCTTGGCGAAGGGCACGAGATCGAGCGGGTTGGCATCGGTATAAAGATGGCGATTAGTGCGCTGCGGCGGCGGCGCTTTGGCCTGCTTGGCGGGATCGAGCAATTGCAGCGTTTGCGCGGCGCGGCGGATGGCGGTTTCGCTGATATCATTGGCGTGGGCGAACCCGGTCATCTCGCCGGAAACACCGCGCAGGCCAAAGCCCGCATCGGTCGAATAATCGGCGGTTTTCAGGCGGCCATCGTCAAAGCCGAAGCTCTCGCTGGCGATGAACTGCATGTAGAGCTCGCCATCTTCGCAGCCCTGCAGCGCGTGTGCGGTGAGTTGGCGGGCGCTGTCCGGGTCGAGCGCCCCGTCGCGATAGATGAAGGAGCGAGCGTCGGCGATCTGGGTGGCTGCATCTGTCATGCAGCAGATATAGGCCGTTGCATCGGCGGGGCAAAGGCCTTGCACCGAGGAATCACCAAAGCTGCGATAAATCGATCAACCGCAAGCTTGTTTCTAGAGGCTGGCGCCCGAAGAAATGTCCGGCTTGCTGGCCAGATCCGCCTTGTCGGCAGGGCCGCCCTCAAGCACGAAGCGCCGGTCGCAATAGCCGCAATCGACATAGCCATGCTCGTCAATCTCAAGGAAGATGCGCGGATGGCCAAGCGCAGCGGGCACGCCATGACCTGAGCCATCGCAGGAAACGCGGCGAGTATGGACGCGGAGAATCTCGGGCGGAGTTTGCATGGGCATGCGGTTAGCATCGGCAGAGCGGCTGAGCAATATGGCGTATGCGCGCTCAGGCTGATCGCCCCCGGTTGATCGCTAGGGCTTCGCACGATAGGATAGCCGCTCACCTGCAAGGAGCGCGCGACATGAACTGGACATCGGATTTCCGCTCTTCCGCCCCATCATCGCAGGTATCCCATGTCCGCTCCCGCACTTCTCACGCTCGATCAGGTCAGCGCCGCCCGGCCTGACGGCACGCTGCTTTTTGCGGATTTAACGCTCGCGGTAGGCCGGGAGCGCATTGGCCTTGTCGGGCGCAATGGCTCGGGCAAATCCACGCTCCTTGCGCTTATCGAGGGGGAAGGCGAACCTGCGACTGGAAGCGTCAATCGAGCAGGGCGCATTGCGGCGCTGCGCCAGATTCTGCCCGATGCGGGCGAGGTTCAAGATGGGCTCGGCGTACGGGCAGCGCTTGACCGGCTCGCACGGCTGGATGCGGGCAAAGGATCGCCCGATGATGCAGCCAACGTCGACTGGACACTGGCGGAGCGGCTGACGGCAGCGCTGGATGAAGTCGGTCTGCCAGGCCTGGCGCTCGATCGCAGCTGTGCATCACTCAGTGGCGGCGAGCGCACGCGGCTGGGCATCGCCGCCATGCTGCTCAGCCAGCCGGAGTTGCTGTTGCTCGATGAGCCGACCAACAATCTGGATGCGCAGGGTCGGGACGCCATTGCCACGCTCCTGGCGCGCTGGCCGGGTGGCGCCATGGTCGCCAGCCATGATCGGGCGTTGCTGGAGGGCATGGACCGCATAGTCCACCTCTCGCCCGTAGGCGTGATGAGCGTGACGGGCGGATGGAGCGACTTTGTTGCACAGCGCGATGCCCTGCGCGCGCGTGCCGAACTGGCGCTGGAAAACAACCGCCGCGATCTCGATCAGCGCCATCGCGCCGCGCAGACGCAGGCCGAGCGTAAGGCACGGAAAGACAAGGCCGGTCGGGCGACAAAGGCGCGTGGCGGCATGCCCCGCATCCTGATGGGCCGTCGGGCCGAGCAGGCTGAGCAGAGCAGCGCGCGCGACCAGCAATTGGCTAAGCGGCAGATTGGTGAGGCGCAGAGCAATATCGAGACGGCGCGCGCTCAGGTGGAAATTTTAACGCCGCTCCACATCGATCTGCCGCGCTCCGGGCTGCCAGCCAACCGGACTTTGCTGCGCTTTGAGAATGTGGTGCTGGACCGTGGCGACCGGCGGCTGTTCGGTTCGCTCTCCTTCAGCGTACAAGGGCCACAGCGCATTGCGGTTGAGGGCGCTAACGGCAGCGGAAAGACGAGCCTGCTCGGACTTGCCGCTGGTGTGCTGGAGCCCACTCAGGGCCTCATCCACCGCGCGGAAGGTGCAATCGCCATGCTCGATCAGTTCGTTGCGCTGCTGCGGCCAGATCTGGACCTTGTGGAGAATATCCGCGCCGCGCACCCCGCAATGACGACGGGCGAGGCCCATGCGGTGCTGGCGCGCTTTGCCTTCCGCAACCGCGATGCACGCAAACTGGCGGGCGTATTAAGCGGCGGAGAGCGTCTTCGCGCTGGTCTGGCGATCGTGACCGCCGGGCCGGTGCCGCCGCAACTGCTCATTCTGGATGAGCCGACCAATCATCTGGATGTCGAAAGCATCGAGACGTTGGAGGAGGCGCTCACAGATTATGACGGCGCATTGATGGTGGTGAGCCATGACGCCGCGTTCATCAGCAACATCGGCGTGACGGATCGGATCGCACTGCCGGATCGGCGCGCGCTATGAGCACGCCGATCCGAACGGCATAGAAATCAGTCGAACAGCTCTTCAAGGAAGGATTTCCGCTTCTTCGGATAGCCCTTGTGATTGGAATAGCCGCGATCCTGACCATAGGAATCTCGATGTTGCGGCTGATAGGCGGGCGCCTGCGGGATGGGGGCCTGCTGCACAGGCGGCGGGGGCGCCATATCCTGGCTGGCCCGCTCGATGATCTTGTCGAGCTCGCCACGATCAAGCCAGACGCCACGGCATTGCGGGCAATAATCAATCTCGACGCCCTGACGCTCGCTCATCACAAGGGGCACTTTGCAAACTGGGCACGGCATGGAATGGGCTGACGACATGGGGGAACCTCCGATAGAGTTGGGCGGCCCGCCGCATCATCGGAAGGCCGGACAAATCGAAAGCGCTGGTGCCTGGACGATGGAACAACCGGCACCGAGCGCACTCGATGCGGTCCGACATCACGATCCGATAGATCGCCAGAGGGGCCCGGCCCGCATGATGGAGGTAGTTGCCGTCCATCCAAACATCAAGTGCCGCACCTAATCTGCTATGGACAAGAAAAAAGGGCCGCCCTGGAGGACAGCCCTTGTTTTCGTGCAGGACGGTAAACCGCCTTGCGAAATTAACGCTTCGAGAACTGGAAGCTACGACGTGCCTTGGCACGGCCATACTTCTTACGCTCGACAACGCGTGGATCGCGCGTGAGGAAGCCTTCCGCCTTCACGGCTGCACGCAGCTTGGGCTCATATTTGGTGAGCGCCTGCGCGATGCCATGCTTGACCGCACCGGCTTGACCCGAGAGGCCACCGCCCTTGACGGTGCAGATGACGTCATACTGGCCATCACGCTCCGTCACCGTGAACGGCTGGTTGATGACGAGACGCAGCGTAGGACGTGCGAAATAGGTTTCCTGATCGCGGCCATTGACCGTAATCTTGCCGGTGCCGGGTTTCACCCAAACGCGGGCAACGGCATCCTTACGACGACCGGTTGCATAAGCGCGGCCCTGCTTGTCCAGCTCTTGCTGACGCAGCGGCGCGTTGCTCACTCGAACTTCCGGCGCCTGAACGGCAGCGGCTGCTGGCTCAGCGCCAGCTTCGGTCTGGGTCAGGTCCTGCAGATCGGACAGTGAATTGACAGTATCGGACATCAGGCACCAACCTTGTTCTTGCGGTTCATCGCCGCAACATCAATCACATCAGGGTTCTGGGCGCCGTGCGGATGCTCGGTGCCGGCGAACACGCGCAGGTTGCGCATCTGCTGACGGCCAAGGGGACCGCGCGGGATCATGCGCTCAATCGCCTTTTCCAGAACACGCTCAGGGAAACGACCCTGAAGGATCTTCTGAGGCGTGGTTTCCTTGATGCCACCGATGTAGCCGGTGTGCTTGTAATACACCTTGTCGGTCAGCTTCTTGCCGGTGAACTTCACCTTGTCCGCATTGATGACGATGACATTGTCACCGCAATCCACATGGGGTGTGAAGCTTGGCTTGGTCTTGCCGCGCAGGATATTTGCGATGATTGACGCAACGCGACCGACCACAAGGCCTTCCGCATCGATCAATACCCATTTTTTATCGACCGTAGCCGGGTTCGCCGACTTGGTGGTCTTCATGAGAGCCTTCATGGCCTCTGCCTCCAGATTAAAAACAACAAGGCGGCACCGCGAGGCACCGCCAACACCGGCGCCAATGCGCGCAAGGGGCCGGAGAGTCAAGAAAAACGGGCGATTGCTGACGGGTATTTGGATACCCTATCGATTTAGCGCCGCTTTAGGTCGCCAATTTGGCCTCGCCCATGCGATGCGCGCCCGCCACCGCGACGGCCAGCAACAGCGCGCCCACGAGCTGGTGCGTGACGGCGATGTGCAGGGACACGCTGGTCAGCACAGTGCCGATGCCGAGCATGATCTGCAGCAGCGTGACGCCGGTCAGCGCATAGGAGCGTTTCAGCGCGCCTGCATTATAGAGCCGTCCCGCGAGCCAGAACATGGCGCCCGCCGCGACAAAGGCCCACCAGCGGTGGAGGAAATGCACGAGAAATGGGTCGCTGGTGAGCGTCATCCAGAGCGAGCCCCACCACTCGATCCCATCGGGCACAAAGCGATCGTTCATCATCGGCCATGTGTTTGAGACATAGCCTGCGCGCAGCCCCGCCGTGAGCGCGCCGAGCAGCAGTTGGACGAACAGGATGAGCACGGCAACGCTGGGGCCGATCCGCAATCGCGCCTTCGTCACGGTTTCATCGCGTGCCAGCCGGGCGAAATCGCAGGCCGTCCATACGACCGCGCCCAATAGGATGAGCGCCATGCCGAGATGGGCGGCGAGCATGGCGGGCTGCACATTGACCCGATCCGTCAGCCCGCTCTTGACCATGAACCAGCCGACCGCACCTTGCGCACCGCCCAGCAACAACAGCCCGATGAGGCGCAGGCCAAAGCCGCGCGGAATGGCTTTGCGCACAGCAAACCATGCGAGCGGCAAGGCATAGGCCAGGCCGATCAAGCGACCGATGAGCCGATGGAAATATTCCCAGAAAAAGATGCGCTTGAAGGCCTCGAGCGTCATGCCCTGGTTCATCAGCGCATATTGCGAACTGGTCCGATAGAGATCGAACTCCTTCTGCCAGCTTGCCTCCGTGAGCGGCGGTATCGCGCCAGTGACAGGCTTCCATTCGGTGATGGAAAGACCAGATTCGGTGAGCCGCGTGACGCCGCCGACCGCAACCATGAACAGGATGAGGCCTGCGATAATGAACAGCCAGCGTGCCAGCGCGCGCGGGCGGGGAGCGGAGGTCTGGACCGGATCAGCCATGCGCTCCCAATGCTCCCGGGCCCGGTTAGAAGCAAGCCCACTTTGGCCCGCGATCCTGCATGATCGAGCCAGTGACCAAATCGATGAAATGAAACAATATCTCAAATGATATGTTGTAACTTACAGTCGATGGTTCTAAATGTTCCGCAGATGACGACTCTCACTGCCTCCCGGATGCCGCGCCTTGATGCGTGGGCTATTGGCCTTTCCGGCTTATGTGCGGTGCATTGTCTGACATCCGCGATCCTGATCGGCCTGCTCTCTTCCTTCGCCGATGTGCTCGAAGCGCCCATCATTCATGAAGTCGGTCTGGTGGTTGCCATGCTGCTCGGCACCGTAGCGCTCGGCACCGGCGCGCATCGCCATGGGCTGATGCTACCCGTCGCGGTCGGCTCGCTCGGCATTGGTGTGATGGCGGGCGCGCTCAGCCTGCCGCATGGCTGGTCCGGCGAGACCGCTTATACGCTGCTCGGCGTGGCGCTGCTGGCGCTGGCCCATCACCTCAACCGCACTGGCCTGAGCGCGCATGGCCACGATGCCGCCGGTGCGCACACGCTCGCAACGGTCTGATCGATTCAATCTAACGGCCACGGCTCAACGCTGAGCCGGGCTACCTCGATCATCAAGCAAATGCCGCCCCGCATCGCTCACCCGTGCGCAGCCGGTAAGCGCAAGACCGGCGCGCAATTCCTGCGCCATCTGGCCGAGCATGCGCGACACGCCATCCTGCCCGTCAGCGGCAAGAGCGAAGGCCCAGGGGCGACCAATCATCACACCTTTGGCGCCAAGCGCCAACATGCGCAGCACATCGAGGCCATTACGGATGCCGCCGTCGACCAGCACGCTCAGCTGATCTTCCACCGCATCGACGATTGCGGGCAGTGCCTCCGCCGTGCCGACGGTCGCATCGAGCTGACGCCCACCATGATTTGAAACGACGAGGCCATCGGCGCCAAGCTGCGCCACGTTACGGGCATCGTCCGGGTCCATAATGCCTTTGAGCACGAGCGTGCCTTCCCAATGATTGCGGATAAACTCCAGATCCTTCCAGGTGACTGACGGATCGAAATTCTGGCCGCTCCATTTCAGAAAATCGTTGAGCTTGAGATTGCCGTTCATCAGCGGCACCAGATTGCCCAGCGTGTGCGGGCGGCCATGTACGCCGACATCCCAGGCCCAGCCGGGATGCTTGAGGATTTCTATCGCGCGACGGATTTGCCCCGCCATGCCCGGCGGACCGGAGAGGCCCGAGCGCTGATCGCGCCAGCGCGGCCCCGGCACCGGCAGATCCACCGTCATAAACAGCGTGTTGCAGCCCAGCGCCTTCACCTGCGCGAGCAGATCGATCACGAAGCCACGATCCTTCGCCATGTAGAGCTGGAACCAGAAAGGCAGGCTGGTGGCGCGCGCGATTTCCTCAGCTGAGCAGAGTGTGACAGTGGAGAGGATCATCGGCACGCCGTTGGCCTGCGCCGCGCGGATGGCCTGAATCTCGCCTCGCCGCGCCAAAATGCCGCCCATGCCGACGGGTGCGAGCATCACAGGCATGGCGAGCTTCTGGCCGAACAATGTCGTGGTGAGGTCTGATGCGGAGACGTCGTTCAGCACTTTCTGGCGCAGCGTCACGGCGCGCACGGCGGCGCTGTTGCGTGCCAGCGCAACCTCGGCAAAGCTGCCGCCATCGACATAATCGAACAGAAAGCGCGGCAATCGGCGGCGCGCACCTTCGCGCATTTCATTGAAACCATGGGGCCAGACCATGTCAGGTAGCCATCGCGGGCAATGGAATGGGGCTTTGCATGGTGATCCTCTCGGGCGTACTTTGTAGATTGATAGCTTGGGTGACGCTGGATCACCAGTGGCTGCGGCGCGGACCGACGGAGGGGCGGACGCAAAGTTTTGAATGGTCTTTTGTCGAACTGAATTCCCAACACGGGAATTCGTAGCGTTGACGTCACCCCGGACTTGATCCGGGGTCCCGCTCCCTTTGGACATGCCACCAAGAAAAGCGGGACCCCGGATCAAGTCCGGGGTGACGAACATGTTATTATCGCAACCTTGAATGAGATATTCCAACTATTTGGGATAATTTTCCAATTTTTTGTAATGGACAACGTCCCAGAAACGCCCTTAAATCACTATTATCTCGATATATCAATATCATAGCCGTTTGGCACGGTTAGTGCACTAGAAGAGGCACAGGCGGGGAATGCCTGGGAAATTTCTAGTAAGGGAGACCAACCATGTTCAACAAGATCAGCATCATCGCCACCGCCGCAACGCTTAGCCTTGCCGCACTGACCGCACCGGCATTCGCCGCAGAGGCGCCCAAGAATGGGAAAGAGACCAAGGCGCAGATCATTCAGCGCAATGGCGAAACGCTCTATTGCGTCAAGGATGTCATCACCGGATCGCGCATGCCAAAGCGCACCTGCATGACGGCGGCCGCATGGAGCGATGCAGGCGCGCAGATCAAGCTGCCGCAGGATCAGAAGCTCGCTGCCTCACAGGACTTCGCTTCGAAGAACTGATCGGCGCGCTCCGCCTCCGGAACGTCAGCCAAAAAGAAGCCCGAGGCGCCGCCCGTTCAACCGAACGGACAGCGCACCGGGCTCTTTTCATTTGGGCGAGGTGGGTTAGGCCGCGCCCTCCGCCGATGCCGCTTGTTTGGCGAGCGAGCGGCGCCGGGCGAGGATGTTCAAGGCCTCGACCAGAGCCGAGAAGGCCATCGCCGCATAGACATAGCCCTTGGGCACATGCGCGCCAAAGCCCTCTGCGATCAGCGTGGTGCCGATGAGCATCAGAAAGCTCAAGGCCAGCATTACGACGGTCGGGTTACGCTCGATGAAGTTGGCGAGCGGAGTCGCCGCGAACAACATCGTGCCGACCGCAACGACGACGGCGATGACCATGATCGCGATATTATCGGTCATGCCCACAGCGGTGATGATGCTGTCGATGGAGAAGACCAGATCGAGCAGGATGATCTGACCGATCGCCGAGCCAAAGCCCACCGCAGCCGCCTTGGCTGTGAACATATCGTCCGTCGGCGTCGGGTCGATGCTGTGGTGGATCTCCTTGGTGGCCTTCCACACCAGAAAGAGGCCGCCCGCGATCAGGATGATATCCCGCCACGAAAAGCCATGACCGAATGCCTCGAACAACACAGCCGTAAGCTGCATGATCCAGGCGATCGAGGCGAGCAGCATCAGGCGCATGATCAGCGCAAGGCTGATGCCGATCTGCCGCGCCTTCACCCGCTGATGCGCGGGCAGCTTGTTGGATAGCACCGAGATGAAGATGAGATTATCGATACCCAGCACGACTTCCATCGCAACGAGCGTCGCAAGGGCGATCCAGGCAGCAGGTTCGCTGCCCAGCGCCATCAGGCCTTCCATCATGGTCGTTCAGCCTCCCCCTTGAGGACGGGCGCGATCACTCGCGCTCGCCCGTCAATTGCAGCAGGACTTGGAAGATGTTGACGAAGTTCAGGTACAGCGAGAGCGCCCCAAACACGGCAAGCTTGCCTTCTGCCTCATGGCCGAGATTGGCGGCATAGCGGCTCTTGATCGACTGCGTATCAAAGGCGGTGAGGCCAACAAACACCAGCACGCCGATGATCGAGATCGCAAATTGCAACGCGCTTGAGCCAAGGAAGATGTTGACGACGCTGGCAATCAGCACGCCGACAACGCCCATGATCAGGAAGCTGCCATAGCGCGAGAGGTCGCGCTTGGTCGTGTAGCCATAAAGGCTCATCGTCGTGAACATGGCAGCGGCAATAAAGAAGGTCTGCGCGATGCTCATGCCGGTGAAGACGAGGAAGATGGACGAGAGCGACAGGCCCATTACCGCCGCGAAGGCCCAAAAGGCCATTTGTGCGGACGCAGCGCTCATCTTCTCGATGCGGAACGAGAAGAAGAAGATGAAAGCCAGCGGCGCGAACATCGCGACCCATTTGAGCGGCGTGCCGAAGATGAGCTGGACGAGCGTGGGGCTGGACGAGACCAGCAGAGCGACGATGCCGGTGAGCAGCACGCCAGACGCCATATAATTATAGATGCGCAGCATGTGACTGCGCAGGCCCGCATCAAAGACAGCGGAATCCTGGACAATGCTGCCTCGCGCATAAGTCCGTTGGTTATCGATCATGTGCAGAAACCTCGTTTGCGTGTGTCGAAA
>CBIHKY010000009.1:0-65693 GCA_966205705.1 uncultured Alphaproteobacteria bacterium | reverse complement strand
GCTTGCGTCAGCGCGCTCATGCCAGCACCTCCGACATGCGTTGCGCCCAGGCGCGGTAATAGCTGCCGAACAGGCTCTCATCGCAAAGCTGCGCATCGGCCAATACGCTGCGTGCGGGGCGCAACTCGATCATGTCCGAATAATCATTGCCACCGTCGACCGAGGCGGTCAGCCCCCGCGCATGGCCCTGCAACCAAGGGCGCTCCTGCGCGGCCATGCCAAGCTGCGCTTCCTCATAGCAGACCGTATCGTCGGGCGTCGCCATGCCGGTGGGATTGAAGAAATCCTCATATTGGCGGATGCGGAACGAGCGCGCCTCATCACTCTCCCCGCGCGGCGCAATGCACCAGGTCTGCATTTCCGTGAGATTGGCCGCAATAGGCCGGATCACACGCATCTGGCTCGACGCATTTTCCGCGATCTGCAAATTGGGGAAGATGGTCAGGTTGCGCATGTTGAACATCCAGTTGCGCTTGGCCTCGCCATGCAGCCGCGCCCATTCCTCGGCATGTTCAAACTCCGGCAGCGCGGCGGAAACCGGCATCACGCCCCAGTTGAGCACATGGCCATGATCGAAGCTCATCGTGCCGCCCGTGACACCGCTGGCATCCGCCTGCCAGAATTCGGACGCACCGATGGAGGATTTGACCACCTCCGCGCTCTCCTCCTTCGCCCGCTGCTCCAAAATGCGGATGTAGCTGGGGTGCGTGGAGGTGAAATGATATTGGTCCGAGCAATTCTCCAGCTGCATCTTCCAATTGGCAGCATAGGTGAAGGTGACGCGGCCCGGCACCAGCTCGACGACACCCACAGGGCTCTTGTCCACAATCAGATCGAGCAGCTTCCGCGCTTCGCCCAGATGATCCTCAAGGCTCGGCACATCAGCGTTCAGGCTCGCAAACAGGAAGCCGCGATATTCGCCGAATTGCGCGACGGGCGCGAGGTCATGGCTGTCCTCATCAAACCCCTCGCCATAGCAGCCGCTCTTCTTCCACTTGATGTTGCGGTTGGTGCCCGCACTATCGAAGGTCCAGCTATGATAGGGGCAGATGTGGCGGCGCGCATTGCCGCAGATTTTCTGGATGAGGCGCACGCCCTTATGCGGGCAGGCATTCACAAAGCAGCGCAATTCACCTTCGCCATCCCGGCTGACGATGATCGGCACGCGACCGATGAAGCTGGTGAAATAATCATGCGGATTTTCCGCCTGCGTCGCGAGGCCGACGAAAATCCAGCCGCCCTCGAACACATGCTTCATCTCCAGCTCGAACAGCGCCTGATCGCGAAACAATGTGCGCGCAACGCGGAACACGCCGTCATGGGGCCGGTCGTCGACGAGATCGTGAAGAGCGAAGGGTTTCATCGTTCAAGCCTCACTGGTGAATGCGGGTGTGCTGAGGAAGAGGGCTGCCCCAGCCTCCGCGTCATCCCGGGCTTGACCCGGGATCTCACTTTTCTGGCGGGCGTGCGCAAAGGCAGCGGGACCCCGGATCAAGTTCGGGGTGTCCTGCAATGAACTGCGCTATTCGGCAAGCTTATCACCTCTCCAATAGGGATAAACTTAACTTGATAAGTAATTTCACGCAAGAGCTATTTGGAGCATCTACTCAGCCTCTTTGATCGCCGCCGAAAGCGCCCGCAGTTCGGTCCCCAACCGCTCCAACCGGTCCGCACCAAACCGCGCGGCATAATGATCCATGATCTCCATCACATGGCGAGACACGGCCTCGACCACACCCCGCCCCTCTGCCGAGAGGATCAGCGACACCCGCCTGCGGTCGCTCGGGTCAACCTGCCGCACAATCAACTTGCGCGCCTCCAGATCTTTGAGGATGCGCGTGACGCTGGGTGCATGCAGCAGGCCAACATCGGCCAGGCTCGTCGCATCGATATCGCCCCGATCATTGATAACCCGCAGCACGCGCCATTGTGGCTCGGTGATATCATAGGCCCGCAATTGCAGCCGCATCGGGCCGATCACCGCTTCTTTGGCGCCGAGCAGGGTCGCCGCCAGCGATTCCTCGAAGGGCGGGATTTTACGGTCTTGGCTCATTATGCTGCGCGCCCTGTTGATTAGTGCGCGACAATGGCCCCATCGCGCTCCTTGATCAACCGGGCCAAACGCATCGCCACCCTTTCACATATTGTGGCGATCAATCGTCCATGTCTTGTCGGTGCACAGCTTACAATCCTTGCCGACGAACAACGTCGACGCTGTCTTGTCGCCTCGCAATTGCCAATCGAGCCAGGCCACCACAGCCTGCGCCGCCGCACCGCCATTGGGCGCGCCATAAGTGCCTTTATGCCCAACATCGATATTGATCACCGCCGAGGGGATGACTGTGAGCCGCGCGAAATCATCCATACCGTTGGGATAGGCAATGTCGCTCGGGCCACCCAGCACATAAAGGGTCGGCACATTGATCTTACCGAGCAAGTCCTTGTCGGCCCTCATCTCGCCCATTTGCGGCGTCTTGGCATCCAAGATGCCACTGTTCATGATCACCAGCGTAGTGACCCGCGGATCGCCTGCATATTTGAGCGCCTGAATGCCGCCGCAGGAATAGCCGGACACGGCGATACGGCTTGTGTCGAGCCGCCCGAACAACGGGCTGCCGCGCCGCTCGTTCTCGGCAATCGCCCAATCGATCGCCTCGCCAAGCTGTGTGTGGACCGTCCTGCTATTATGCTTTGCGATGCTCTCGACCGTCATCGCGATACCGGGGCCGCTGTAAATACCGCCCGGTGCGATGGCGAGATAGCCGTGCGAAGCCACCTCCAGCAGATGCTGACGCGAGGATGCCGCATCCTCCGAGCAAGCGCCATTGCCGAATATGTAGAGCGGCATCTTGCGTTTGCCGAGCGCTGCAAGATTGGCAGACTGGTAGATAACATGACCCGGAAGCCCAGCGACCTGATGCTTCATCGCAACGTACGCGCCGCTGCCCTTGCTGTCTGGCACAGCGCCATCCTTTATGGCCCGCGCAGGGCCTTCTGCAATCTCACGAGCCAGCCCGGCGGCAGCGGGATTTTGTTGAGGGGCTTGCCCGGAGACGGTGCCTGCACCCAGCGTCGCCATCAGAATAGCGCTGCCTGCAAATTTCAACGCCTGGAGCTTGTTCGCCGTCAGCATATCTCTCTCCCCATCTTGTTCTGCCGAACTCTTACCGCCGCGCGATCCGCCGGTCTGTGACCTTTTTGGATTCATCGACTGCCACATCTGGAACTACGCTTGTAAAAGCGTGCCGATCGCCGCAGGTCTTGTGCATGACGGACATACTCTCCTCCACCGATCGCAAGATCCTGCAAGCGCTCCAAAGCGACGGCAAGCTGACCAACGTCGCGCTTGCCGAGCAGATCGGCATGTCACCCAGCCCATGCCTGCGCCGCGTTCGCCAGTTGGAGGAGGCTGGCTATATTGCAGGCTATGCAGCGCAGCTCGACCGCCGGAAAATCGGCCTTGGCATCCTTGCCTATGTCGAGATCAAAGTGCCGCAAACCGGTGATGCGACGATCATCGAGCGCTTCAAGAAGGCTGTGCTTGCCGAGCCTTCCATCGTCGGCTGCTACATCACAGCAGGGCAATTTGATTTCCTGCTCAAGGTGGTTGCGCGCGACATTGATGCCTTTTCGCATCTGGTACAGCAGGTGCTGCTCAAATTACCCGGCGTGCAGGATATGCGAACGACATTCGCGCTGGAGGCCATCAAGGATTCGAGCCAGCTGCCGATCCCATGAAGTCATAATTCATCGTTCGAGAAGACCATTATGGCAGACTATGACCAAATACCTCCCAGAAGTGCCAGAATTAAGTGAGTAATGACCGCGACTGTGCGCTAAAATAGCTCCAGCGAGTCAGGAGATAATCATGTGCGACGATCATATTTTTCCGCAGGCAGGCCGCACGCGCATGATCGTCCCAGCCCCGGTCGGCCGCATCGGCACGGACCTTCATGATCCAGAACCCGCATTGATCGCCAAGATGGATGCTGACCATGTCTTCATGATGGGCAATAATCCCGCCCTGTCTGTCATGCCGGAGAAGCCGACACTCATCGATTTCTTCAAGCATCGCTTCAGTGACATGACCGTGCGCCACCTGCTTACGAGCGCCAAGCGCGCGCTGGATGGCGGGCAGGAGGAAAAGGTCGTGATGGCCTGTATGTTGCACGACATATCCAATGGCTGCCTCATCCGCTCCGATCATGGCTATTGGAGCGGCCAGATGGTCGCGCCTTATGTGAGTGAAGAGGTCGCATGGGCCGTGCAATATCATCAGCCACTGCGCTATTTTGCGGATGAATCCGTCGGCTATGAATATCCCGAGAGCTATAATCGCTTCTTCGGCTCCGACTATGTGCCGCCTGCCTATATCAAGCGCGATGCGGACTTTGCCCGCAACCACCGCTGGTACATGACCTCGCGCCTCGTCACCATGTACGACATCTATTTCTTTGATGGTGGCCCGGCGGTGGACCCCGATGAGTTCACCGATCTGATCGGGCGCAACTTCAAGCAGCCTGAAGAAGGCCTGGGCATGGATGCCTCCCCGACATCGCACATGTGGCGCACGATGATCTGGCCCAACAACTTCCTTTGATGAGACACTCCTCTGCATGAGCGCCATTGTGTTTTCGCGGTTATGAAGCGACAACGGCGCAAATGCGTTGGGGAGAGCAAGTTTGACTGAATCCGATCGTTTGACGAGGCTCGTTTCCGACCCGCGCTATCTCGCGCTTATCCACAAGCGCGGTCGGTTCACCTGGACGCTCACGATCGTCATGCTGATTGCCTATTTCGGCTTCATCCTGCTCATCGCTTTCGACAAGGCCGCCCTCGCCGCCCCAATCGCGTCGGGCGTAACGTCCGTCGGCATTCCGGCGGGACTCGGTGTCATCCTCCTCGCAATCGGCCTGACCGGGCTTTATGTGCGCCGGGCGAATATGGAATTTGATGCACTGGTCGAGAGCCTCAATCAGGATCTGGACACATGAGGCAGCGCGCGGCCTTCATCGCCCTTGCGTGCGGCGCATTGCTCGTCGCCACCCCCGCTCTTGCCGATGCCTTGACGGGCGAGACAGTGCAACAGGCGACCAACTGGACGGCCATCGCCATGTTCGGCGCGTTTGTGCTGTTCACGCTCGGCATTACGCGTTGGGCTGCCGGGCGCACCAAAACCGCATCGGATTTCTACACGGCAGGCGGCGGCATCACCGGCTTCCAGAACGGGCTGGCGATTGCGGGCGATTATATGTCCGCCGCGAGTTTCCTCGGCATTTCCGCCCAGATTTTCCTCGATGGCTATGATGGGCTGATCTACTCGATCGGCTTTCTGGTCGGCTGGCCGATCATCCTGTTCCTGATGGCGGAGAGACTGCGCAATCTTGGCCGCTTCACCTTTGCCGATGTTGCCTCCTTCCGCTTTGCGCAGACGCCGGTGCGCACTTTCGCGGCGTTGAGCACGCTCATCGTGGTACTCTTCTACCTGATCGCGCAGATGGTCGGTGCGGGCCAGCTCATCAAATTGCTGTTTGGCCTCCGCTATGAATATGCGGTCGTCATCGTCGGTTTGCTGATGATGATGTATGTGCTGTTCGGCGGCATGACCGCGACGACATGGGTGCAGATCATCAAGGCCGTGCTGCTGCTCGGCAGTGCGACCTTCATGGCCTTCATGGTGCTGGCGCAGTTCGGCTTCTCGCCGGAAGCGCTGTTTGCACGCGCAGTCGCCGTGAAGACGGATCTTGCCGCGGCGACCGGCCTCTCAGAGGCAGACGCTGCCAAACGCGGGCTCTCGATCATGGGGCCGGGCAATTTCATCAAGGATCCGATTTCCGCCATCTCCTTCGGCATGGCGCTCATGTTCGGCACGGCGGGCCTGCCGCACATCCTCATGCGCTTCTTCACGGTGCCCAATGCCAAGGCTGCGCGCAGTTCAGTGTTGTGGGCGACCGGGTGGATCGGCTATTTCTACGTGCTGACCTTCATCATCGGGTTCGGTGCAATCGTGCTGGTGGCGACGGACCCGGGCTATCTGGATGCCAGTGGCGGCCTGCGCGGCGGCACCAACATGGCCGCGATCCATCTGGCGCAGGCGATCGGCGGCAACATGTTCCTGGGCTTTGTGTCCGCCGTCGCCTTCGCAACGATTCTGGCGGTTGTGGCGGGGCTCACTCTTTCAGGCGCATCGGCTGTGAGCCATGATCTCTATGCGACCGTCTTCCGCAAGGGCAAGGCAGACTCCGCCTCGGAACTCAAGGTTTCGCGTCGCACGGTACTGTTGCTGGCCGTCGTGGCGATCCTGCTCGGCATCCTGTTCGAGAAGCAGAATGTCGCCTTCATGGTGAGCCTGGCCTTTGCGCTGGCGGCATCGGGCAATTTCCCGGTGCTGCTGCTCTCCCTGCTCTGGAAGGATTGCACGACGCGCGGCGTTGTCGTCGGCGGATCGCTCGGGCTGGTGACGGCGCTGCTGCTCACCATCCTGTCGCCTGCGATCTGGGTGGATATCCTGCACCATCCCGCAGCGATCTTCCCTTATTCCTCGCCTGCCATCTTCTCGATGCCGCTGGCCTTCTTCACCATCTGGCTGGTGTCCGTGCTGGATCGCTCACCAAGAGCAGCGGTCGATCGCAGTCTATATCCTGCGCAGCGGGTGCGGGCGGAGACGGGAATTGGCGCGTCTGGCGCGTCAGGACATTGAGCGGATCAGTAGATATCCCGGCGGTAGCGACCGGATTCCAAAAGCGCTTCCAGTGTCTCAGCGCCCAGTATCCCCTCCAGAACGTCGTGCACCGCCGGGGCCATGCCTTGCACGCTGCCGCAGATGTAGATTGATGCGCCCGCACTGACGAGCGCCTCGATCTCATCCTTGCGTTGCGCCACCCGATGTTGAACGTAGCAGCCGCCCTCGGATGCGCGGGACCAGGCGAAATCGATTTGATCGAGCACGCCGCTGGTGCGGAGTTTACACAGTTTGCCCACATGGAGGGCATCGTGATCAGGATCGCGCTCGCCGAAGAACAGCCAGGAGGGTGCTCCCCCTTCCGCCGCGCGGTGATGCAGATGTGCGAGAAGCCCGGCTAGCCCTGTACCATTACCAATTAATATCAAGGGCTTGGATGAATCCTCGGGTGGATGGAATGCGGCATTCGTGCGGATGCGCCCGGAGAGTATCGTGCCGACCGGCGCCACATGTGTGAGCCAGCCGGAGCCGAGGCCGAGCAGGCCATCCTCCGCCACGCATTGCCGCACGATGAGTTCGACACGGCCCGATGACGGCACCGACGCAATGGAATATTCGCGATGCGCGAGCGGTGGCAGGCCTGTTGGATCCAGCGCGGTATCGGCGTGCGGCGGCAGGATGCGCCCGGCCAGCGCCTCGCGCAGTTGCGCCCCATCGGCAAGGCCGCTCGCCTTGATGAACGCAGTGATGCGGCGCGGATCATGGCGGGGCTGCACCTCGAAGATAACGCCTGCCGTCCATGCCGCATCGCCCGGCGCTAGCGGCTCCAGCGCGATGTGAAAGGCTGGCCCACCGGCGCTACCGGGATTGAGCAGGCAGCGTTCGACCAGCCGCCACTCGCCCATCGGCGCTGGTGCCCAATCGGGCTGATCCGTGCGCGCACCCAGCCCTGTAAGCTGCTGCTGCCACTGGCGCTGCGCATTGGCATCATCGCCATCAACCTCGATCAACTCGAACAGACGCTCCGCCCCGCAGCCGTGCAGCCAATGATCGAGGCTATGCCCGAAGGCGCAAAAATCAGGATATTCGCGATCGCCCAGCGCCATGACGGCGTAGCGCAGATGCGACAGGTCATTCGTAGCGGCCATCATGCGGCGGGTGAAACCACGCGCGGCGTCAGGTGGCTCGCCTTCGCCATAGGTGCTGGCGATGATAAACAATTGCTGAGTCTCGGCCAGTGTGGGCACATCGAGCTTGTGCAGAGGAAGCAGGCGCGCGCCGGGGAGCGACGCCGCGGTGAGCCGGGCGAGCCGCTCGGCCGATCCGGTCTGGCTGGCATAAGCGACGATGACGCTCCCATCGGTGGCCAGCGCTGGCTGCTGTGCTGGAGCATCGCGCAAGAGAGCGGCAAGCGCACGCTTGCGACGGCGTCTGCCGAGATAGAGCAGCAAGCCGGTGATGGTGAACAGCGGCATGGTGAGACTGGAGAGCAGCATGGCGATGCGGCCCGGCAGACCGAAATACGCGCCGCGATGAATCTCGAAAATGCTGGTGACGATATCCTGCCCGAGCGCGCGATCCTTGTAGGGCACGGCACTCATCGTCGCGCCAGTCACGCCGCTGATGACCAGCTCATCCGACACACGATCATGCCGAGCACAATCCAGCTTGGCGCGGAACTGGACATCGCCGGTATCGCGCAAGGATGCGGTAATCGAGGCATAGTGGACCTTTTTCGTTTCCCGCTCAAAGCCCTGCCATGCCAGTGCGATATCGGGGCGGATATCGTCCGCTTTGCCCGCGCCTGCAGGCTTATGGTCGGCTTTCTCCGCCTGACCGACGAGGACATAAGTCACCCCATCGCGATACCAGCCATAGGACCACCACAGGCCGGTGAAGCCGCTGATGAGATAGAAGATCAGCACCCAGCTGCCGATGATCGTGTGGAGCGCGCGATAGAGATTGCGGCCCGTCATCCGCAGATCGAGCAGGAACCAGGAGCGCCAATCGAGCGCGCGCTTGGGCCAGCGCAGATAGAGGCCGGACAGGCAGAAATAGATGAGTGCAATGGCGGAGAAGCCCGTGATCTGCCGCCCCCAGCCATTGCCTTGCCCCGGCAACGCGAGATAGCGGTGGATGAGCGTGACGGTCTCGAACAGGCCATGCCCCCGGCCCGGCCCGAGCAATTGCCCGCTCACCGGATCGACAAAGCTGGTCTCGCGCTTCTCGCCCGCAGGCGTATAGCTCACCCATGCCGCGAGCGCGGGATCGGTCTGCACGATGATGCGGGTGATCTTGGCATCGGGCTGCTGCGCAAGAACGCGGGCGGCAAGCTGCGGCCCGGTAAGTAATGGCCCTGCGCCTGGCGTGACGGTAGCGACGCCGGGATTGAGCGCCATGAGGATCTCATCCTCAAAGCTGAGCGTCGCGCCGGTAACGCCCATCACCGCCAGAACGAGTCCTGCCGTGATGCCGAGCAGCCAGTGCAATTGAAACAAGACCCACCGCATCACGAAATCCGGCACCCCAAAGTTTGCAGCTTGTTATTGATAATCATTGGCGTTAGCGGAGCGCCTTGATTACGTCAATTTGCATGTAGGGGACCATCATGCCGTCTTTCGCTCAGCTTCGTGGATCGTTCGGAGGTGGCAGCCTCGTTGTCCTCGCAGGGCTCATCGCCATGCCGGCGCTCGCCCAGACCGATCCGAGCGCTGATGCGGCGGGCGTGGCCGATGGTCAGGGCAGTGACATCGTCATCACGGCGGCGCGCACCATCCTGCCGCCTAACGCCCTGCCGATGACCATCGACCTGATCAACAAGCAGGAACTGGACCAGCAGATCGCGATCTCAGGCTCGGTGACCGATGCGGTCGCGGTGCTGACGCCCAGCTTCTCGCCAACGCGTGGCAAGCTCTCCGGCGCGGGCGAAACGTTGCGCGGGCGCTCGCCGCTCTATGCGATCAACGGCATTCCGCAGACGACCCCCCTGCGCGATGGCAGCCGCGACGGTTTCACCATCGATGGCTTCTTCATCGACCGGGTGGAGCTGATCTATGGCTCCAACGCCTTGCAGGGCATTGGCGGCACAGGCGGCATCGTCAATCAGGTGACGGTCGGCGTGCCGACGAAGGAAGGCCTCTCCGGCCGGGCGCTGCTGCAGGGCACGGCAAGCGACGGGTTTGAAAAGGGCGGTTATGGAGGCAAGGCGGCGGCTTTGCTGCAGTATAAGGCGGGCGTGTTCGATGTGACGGTTGGCGCATCGTTCGAGAAGCGCGGCGTGTTCTACGATGCGCAGGATCGGCCGATCGGTATCAACCTGACGCAGGGTGAAACGCAGGATTCCAAGGCGTTGAACGTCTTTGCGCGCATCGGCTTGCAGGTGGGCGATACCGGACGGCTGGACCTGATGGCGAACCGTTATGAGCTGAATGGCTATGGGCGTTATGTGCCGGTGGCGGGCAGCCGTACCTTCGGCATCCCTACCAGTGCGACGCGCGGCACACCTCCGGGCAAGCCTGCAGCAAACCGCACGGAAAGCGTCGCCCTTTCCTATACGGATAGCGATCTGTGGGGCGGCAATCTGGTGTCGCAGATTTTCTTCAACCGCAATTTCGATACGTTCGGCGGCGAGCCGACTGCCACCGCAACCTTCCAGGACCCCAGCCTAGCGCCCATCGGCACGCTCTTCGACCAGTCCGAAAATCGCTCTCGCAAACTGGGCGCAAAGCTCAGCTATGAGCGTGCGTTTCCCGGCTTCGAGGCGCTGACCACCACGCTTGGTGTGGATGCGATTGCCGACAAGACCGAGCAGCGCCTGATCGCAACAGGGCGCATCTGGGTGCCGCCAAGCGAGTTCCAGAGCATCGCGCCGTTCGCGCAGGCCAATCTCAAGCTGCTGGACAGCAAATTGCGCTTTGCAGGCGGCGTGCGTTGGGAAAATGCGACGGTCAAGATCGACGATTATCGCACGCTGGCCTCCAACACCTATGTTGCACCCAACCTTGCCACCTATGGCGGCGTGAACGTTGCAGGCGGCAAGCCGAGCTTTGAGGATGTGCTGTTCAACGGCGGTGTCATTCTGGAGCCAGTCCCCGGCATCCGCGCTTATGCAAGCTTTGCCGAGGGCTACACGATGGCGGATATCGGTCGCATCACCCGCGCAATCAGCACGCCCGGCGTCGATCTCGACAATTTTCTCGACATCAGCCCGGTGATCTCCAACAATCGCGAGCTTGGTCTGGAAGTGAAGCGCGGGCCGCTCGATGCCAGCGCGACCTATTTCTGGTCATCGAGCGACAAGGGCCAGGTTCTGATCGCCTCGGGCAATGGCATCTTTGAGGTGCAGCGCCAGCGGGTGGAAATTCAGGGGCTTGAGATCAATCTTGGCATACAGACGCCGATTGAGGGCCTGAAAATCCAAGGCGGCTATGCGCATCTCATCGGCCGCTATGATAGCGACCGGGTGGATGGCATTGTGGATACCGATCTGGATGGCACAAACATTTCGCCCGATCGCTTCAACGCGGCGGTGAGCTATAATCAGGGGCCTATTTCGGCGCGCCTGCAGACGCAATTCTACCTGTCGCGCAATTTCTACGGCAAGGCGAACCCGGATCAGCGCAATAATTTCGGCGGTTATGCGGTGACCGATGCATATCTGCGTTACCAGACGCCGATCGGCGGCATCAGCCTGAGCGCGCAGAATCTGTTCGATAAATTCTATATCGATTATAATAGCGACACGCGGCTTCCCAACGACAGTTTGGCCTTCTTCGCAGGCCGTGGGCGCAGCTTCACGCTGGGTTGGGACTATCGCTTCTGATCGAGGCGCAAATAATCAGTCGATCACATAGTCGATCGGCTTGAAGCTACCGCCATTGCTCGCATAGGCCGAGCAGGCGGTGAGGCCGATGACGAGATCGATTTCCGCGCGCAGCGCGAGCCTGTCACCCGCCTTGCTGAGCGGCGGCAACACGCTGATCTTGCCGGTTTCGCTCACCGGCACATTCATAAAGCAGTTGAAGGCGACCGGGATCATGTCCGGCTCGACGCCATAGGGCTCCAATGCAGCGGCAAGATTGCCGAAGCAGCCGCGATGGAGGGGCTTGTCCGGGTAGAAGTGCAGAAAGGTATCGACGCTGCATGGCGTGAGCAGAAAATCATGGCAGCCGACCATATCCTCCTCGATCGTGAGCATCACCCGCGACCGGTTCGACCAGAGCCGATTGCCGGTGGTGAGGCGCAGCGTTTCCTCATAATCCAGCGTGCGGCCATTGCTGATCACCTCGCAGACATCCTCGCGGCTGTAAGCGAGAAGATCTGCAACCTGCATGCCATCGGGGTCGATGACCGTAAGGCGCTGACCTGCCTTCAGCTCGAACGCCGCGCCGCTGCGGGGGGGAATGCGCGCCGGATCACTCATGCGGCGGCAGCGCGCGGATCATGGAAGGGGCACTTCCAATCCTCATCGACCTCACGGCCACTATATTGCGCCGCCTCACTGCTATCGCCATGACGCGCGAGCATGGGGTTGATGGATCCGGCCAGGCTAATGTCCCGCTCGATGATCGTCTCGCGGATGGTCTCGTAGCGCTGGTCCGCCCGCAATTGCTCGAACTGGTCGTGGAGATTGAACACGATGACGGGGCGCTTGAAGCGCCGTGCAGGGCGGCTGGCGCGTGGGTGGAGCCCCACCGCGAAAAAAGCCTCCCCGCCAAAGCTGAGCGAGAAATGCGGATCCGACGGATCCGAACTGACGCGCTCGTCATAGGGCAGGCCAAGCCATGCGTCCTTATCCGCCAGCGATTGCAGCCGAGCCCAGAGCGCCTGCTCGAATTGTGGTTCGTCCAGCGGGGCGGGATTGGCGAAGATCACGGCGAAGCTCCTGAACAGGCCGGGATCATCCTTGTAACCCTGCGACCATTTCATGAGCTCATTATGGATTGTCAGATCGTCCCACGCACTCTCCACTGACCATGCGGTGACGATGTTCAACGTTCCGCGCGATAATGCGGATTTGGCGCCAACACATGGGAATGATTTGTCGCGGATGAACTCTTCAAAATCGAGCTTCAGCTGCTCGGATTCGGTTTGACTGACCAACATTTTGTTTTTTCCTCTGTCGCTGAAGACAATCATTCCGGCGCAGGGGCGTTCCCGAAAATTCGGCTTAACATGGCGCAAGATCGGCGCGAGGAACCACGCGCCGACCCGGCGCATTGACATGATGCATGGACATGGAGAGCGTGATGGCAAATGGCTGGGCGCAGGATGGCGCGGTTCAGGATCAGATCGACGATACGATTGCGGATGCGGTCGCAACGGCGCGGCTGAAGATGCCGACTGGCGAGGGTTCGCAATATTGCGATGATTGCGGCGAGGAGATCGCCAAGGCGCGGCGCAAGGCACTCCCGAGTGCGCGGACCTGCGTTGCGTGTCAGGCGATCCGGGACAAGACCGCGCGGCCTGCCGGGATCAACCGGCGTGGGAGCAAGGATAGTCAGCTGCGTTAGGCGGAAAGGCGCTTTTGCAGGAAGGCGAGCACGACGGCTTCCTCCGGGCGCAGCGAGCCGACATCCTCGACCAGTTCGCGCTCTACTTCCTCGCGCAATTCCAGCGCCAGCGCCTTGCCCAGATAGCCATCGATGATAGCGGGGTGGACATAGCATTTGCGGCAGACGGTCGGCGTGTTGCCAAGGCGGGCTGAGACCTGCTCGATGGCGGCGCGGACATTTTTCTTGGCGGCGGCATCGCTATCAAACACTTCGAACTCGCTTAGCGCCATCGCGGCCAGCACGGTGCCCGTCCATGTGCGGAAATATTTGGCCGTGACACCCTGCCCTGCAATCTCGCGCAGATAGGCATTCACATCGCTGGAGGTGACCTCGTGCTGCTCGCCATCCTCGCCAACATATTGGAATAGATGCTGGCCCGGCAGATCCTGGCATTCACGCACGATCTTCGCGACGCGCCGGTCCTTGTGGCTGAGATTCCACTCCTTGCCGCTCTTGCCCTTGAAGCGGAAGCGCAGCTCGCCCTTCTCGATCTTCACATGGCGATCATTCAGCGTGGTGAGGCCGTAGCTCTTGTTCTGCTTCACATAATCGGCGTTACCAACGCGGATCATGGTGGTTTCGAGCAGATGCACGATGGTCGCGAGCACCTTTTCGCGCGGCAGGCCGGGCAGTTTCATATGTTCGGCGCATTTGGCGCGGATGCCGGGCAGCAGCTTGGCAAACTCAAGCATATGCTCATATTTGGCGCTCTCCTGCACCTCCCGAAAGCGCTCATGATAGCGATATTGCTTGCGGCCCTTGGCGTCGCGCCCCGTCGCCTGAATATGCCCATCGGCATAGGGGCAGATCCACACATCCTGATAAGCAGGCGGAATCGCGAGCTTGTTGATGCGGGCGATCACATCGGGCTTGCTAATCTTTTCGCCGCGCGGATTACGATAGGACCAGCCCTTGCCACTTTTGCGCCGCGTGATGCCGGGCTTTTCGTCCGTAATGTAGCGCAGCCCGGCGCTCTGTGCAGCATCAGCCGGGTCGATGATATTTTCTGAGAGATCGTCCATATCGCGCTAAGTGTTGAGCGCGATGTTCGGTTCCCGATCAAAACGGAACTTCGGCGCCCTCAAAGTCAAACAGCTTCCCGCTATCGGTCACTTTCAGCTCCTCGATGACATCGAGCAATTGGAGCGCAGCACGCTCGGGATCGAACAAGCGGCCGGGCTGAACGTTGGTCTGGAACGGTCGCGAGAGCGCCGTGTCGACGGTACCGGGATGCAGCGTCACCACGATGGATCGGTCGTTGCGGCGACGCTCCTCGATCGCGAGATTGCGCACCAGCATGTTGAGCGCGGCCTTGGAGGCGCGATAGCCATGCCAGCCACCGAGGCGATTATCGCTGATCGAGCCGACCCGCGCAGAAAGGGCTGCGAAGACGATGCGCCCGGTTTTGGGCATGATGGGCAGGAAATGCTTGGCCACAAGCGCGGGGCCGATGGCGTTGACGGCATAGAGTTGCGCTAGCCATGTCGGATCAAGATCGCGCAACGCCTTTTCCGGCCCCGCCTCGCCCGCGTGAAGCAGGCCGGTGGCGACGATGATCAACGTGGGCGCAGGCCCTTTGGCGACATGAGCCGCGGCGGCGGCGATGCTCGGCTCATCGAGCAGATCGATAAACTGGGTGCCGCTGCGCGAGCGGGCAAAGCCATGCACGACATCAAATGCGCCCTCTTCGATCAGCGCGGCCTCGAACGCTCCGCCTATGCCACCGGATGCACCGATGATGACTGCCGCGCTCTTGCTCATGCGCGGGTGAAGCGCCAGCGGTCGGCGTCGCTCTCATCGGCATCGAAGCGATAGCCATCGCTATCGAAGCCGCGCATTGCCTCAACATCGGTAATGTGATGCTCGCACAGCCAGCGCGCCATCATGCCGCGGGCACGCTTGGCGTTGAAGCTGATGAAGCGCGGGCCATCGGGCCCCGGCTCGCGAAATTCCACCTCGATCACGCGGATACCGGGCAGCTTGCCCGCTACCGCTGCATAATATTCCTGACTGGCGAGGTTGAGCACCGTGCCGGAGCCCTCTTCCGCCAGTTGGGTCAGGAGATGTTGCGCGATACGATCGCCCCACCAATCAGTGAGCTTCTTGTGGCGCGGCGCCCAACGCGTGCCCATTTCCAACCGATAGGGCCGGATCGCGTCAAGCGGACGGAGCAAGCCATAAAGGCCGGAGAGCATCCGCACATGATCCTGCGCGAATGCCACGCCCGCTTCATCCAGCGTATAGGCCTCAAAGCCCGTATAAACATCGCCAGCGAACGCGAAGAGCGCCTGACGCTCAGGCAATTCGGCAAAATCGCGGAAGCGATGGGCGTTGAGCTCAGCCAAACGAGGCGAGATATGCATCAATTCGCTCAGCTTCTTCTGCGTCAGGTTGGCAGCAGATTTCGCGAGGCTCTGCGCCTCCTGCGCAAAATGCGGCGTTGAAACCTCGAGCGGCGGAAGAGCACGCTCGAAATCGAGCGTTTTGGCGGGGGACAAGAGAGCGATCATGCAGTGCCGGTAGCGGGTGAGAGCGGTCGCGTCAAAAGCTGCAAAGGCTCCACCCCCATTCGTCACGAACGATCATGGCAGGCGCACCGTCAGCCTGCGTTCTTACGCCGCGTTTCCCAACCCTTTTTGGCCGCTGCAGATCGTTTCTCGGCGCTTTGGTTCGCTCCACCGATCTTGCCGCCTTTGCGCGACGAGGCGTGGCTGTCGGCCTTACCCCGCCCTGAGCCGGACTTATTCCCGCCGCCGGATTCCTTGTTCACCGTCGCCCAGGCGCGGCTTTCCGCCTCGTCCTTTGAGACGCCGCGCTTCTCATAGCCTGCTTCGATATGCTCTGCTTTGCGCTTCTGCTTCTCCGTGTAGCTCGATTTGTCTCCGCGAGGCATGACCTTCTCCTCATTTTCATCCTGCGTGATGAACGAGCAAGGCGCGGGATCGTGCTGGACGTGAAACCTGCATCAAGACATGCGTCGAAAATCTGACCCGGCTCGGCACGCTACCGGAACGAATAGCTGACTGCGGAACTACAATCTCGAACAGTTCGACATCGAGAGGATGATCATGCTCAAGGCCCTACCCCTCAACTGCACGTTAAAAAGCGACGCGCGTGAAGCCTCCTCCACCGACGCGATGATCGCGCTGTTAGCCAAAGCATTCGGCAAGCATGGGGTGAAGGTAAGCGAGCCGGTGCGTGTTGCAGCGCTCAACATCAAACCCGGCGTGACCTCCGACGAAGGCGAAGGCGATGATTGGCCTGCACTGCGCGAAAAAATCCTCGCGCACGACATTCTCATTCTAGGTGGACCAATCTGGATGGGCCAGGTCAGCAGCGTCACCAAGCGCGTGCTGGAGCGAATGGATGCCTTCCTCTCCGAGACGGACGATGCCGGGCGCATGCCAAGCTATGGCAAAGTGGCAGTCGCGGCCATCGTCGGCAATGAGGATGGCGCACATTTCTGCTCGGCACAGATATTTCAGGCGCTCAACGATGTCGGTTGGACGATTCCCGCCATCGGAGCCTGTTATTGGGTTGGCGAGGCGATGGGCTCGGTCGACTTCAAAGACCTGAAGACGACGCCGAAAAAGGTGAAGGAAACCGCAAAAATGGTGGCAAGCAACGCCGCGCATCTGGCGGGGCTGCTCAGCAAATCCAATTATCCGGGGTGAGATGCTCGGGACTTCCCAGCCCTAAACTAGGGTGCCTTGGAGGCTAAGCGATCAATAGGCTAATTTCTCCCGTTACCGCTGTCGAGTTCAGCGCGACTAATTTTCCTCTGCAGCATTCGCCAATAGATCGGCATAAGCGGGTCGCTCAATTTGGAACAAATCGGTCGAGCGCGCATACCATCCGCGCCCGTGCATCCGTGCAATGAGTTGCATGGCTGGCGTGTCGATGTGGAGACGTGCGGGATCGAGAAGGAACGCATCGTCAATGTGAGCGACGAGCACCTGTCCAATCACGACTGTCTGTCCCGGGCCGGTTTCCAGCGCGTGAAGTGTCACGCACTCGAAACTGGCTGGGCAACCCGCTATCCTCGGCGGCTTCACCGATCGCGAGGGCAAGGTTTTTAGTCCCGCCAACGCAAGTTCATCGACCTCGGGCGGCGCATCAGTGCAGGTTATGTTCATGGCCTCGGCCTGCGCTTCACAGACGAGGTTGACGACAAACTCCCCCGTTTCGAGAATGTTCGTTGCCGTGTCTTTCGAACCGCCGGCATCACGCTGGAGGAGGCCGAGCGCAATCGTGGGCGGTGCGTCGCCCATCATGTTGAAGAAGCTGTAGGGCGCGGCATTCAGCACGCCCTGCGCGCTTTGCGATGTCACCCATGCAATCGGCCGGGGCGTAATGGCGCTGGCCATCAGCTTGTAGCGGGATGCCTGGTCGAGAGCAGCACGCTCGAGCAGATTGTCGCATTGAAGGAGGGACGCATAGACGTTGGCTTCGGTCGAATTCGCTTCGAAGATCCAGCTGTGCGTCGTGTCATTCTGCGCCACGAGAAGTTGGTCGCTGCCTTTCCCATGGGACATGCCTTAGCTCAGCAAAAGGGGCCAGTTTCCCTGCACGAGTTGGCGAATGAACCGCAAATTATATACCCACGTGCGCCGCGTCCCAGCTACGCAGACCAGGTCATTTCTTTATTCCGCGACCACGCCATCGAACCGCGCGTCGTTCATGAAGCGCGAGAACTTCAGATTGCGATCGGCCTCGTCGCCGCGGAAGAAGGCATTGCAATCGTGCCGGAATCAGTTCGTCGTGCACGAAGCCATGATGTCGCTTTTCGCGATCTTCTGGAGCCAGCGACATCACCGATCATAATGAGCCATCGTCCAAGCGATGGTTCTCCCGAATTAGCGCTGATGGCGAAGGTGATTGCCCGCCAATATGCGGAATGGGGATATGACGTGCCCGCTGCGATCGGAGAATGAATATGACACTGCGCAGACGAAGAAGCGCCGCCCCGTGGTGCCGACGCCTGATTTCCCAGTCCCATTGAGCGGCGACCGGGCCGCTCGTCCACTGGCACGGGAAACCGGTTCAAAAGATCAACAAGACATGGCGGACGATCCGGGATGCGGCTGGCCTTGACGCCGAAGTGGTGCCCTATTCGATCCGTCATACCGTCGCGACCGAGCTACGCTCACGCGGAGTGCCTGAATTGGAGATTGCCGGGATGCTGGGTCATTCCACGCCGAACTTCAGGACAATCGGGCGCTGCGCGAAGTATGCCCCGGACTATCTCGGCAAAGCGCGTGAGGCGCTGGACGACCTCATGGAAGAAGTCGGTCGGGTCGCGTCGCGCCCGATCATTCCCGTAACGCTGCGTGCTAGTAGCATGTTAGCGCTTGCCACCCCCGCATGGGGAATGACACTAAGTCAATTGTTTTTCTTGGAAAAACTGGAGCGGGCGAAGGGATTCGAACCCTCGACCCCAACCTTGGCAAGGTTGTGCTCTACCACTGAGCTACGCCCGCTCGGGCGGATCAGGATGTTGGTCCCGATCAGGTGAGGCGCGCAACTAGCACCGCCTTTCTAGGTCGACAAGCCCCTTTTGCGCCCTCCCCCAAAGAATTCCGCTCACCCTTGCGAAACGCGCTCTTCAAGCCCCATATGCTGACGCGAAACAGGTGCACAGCAGGAGACGATCATTGGCCACCCTCGGGATGAGCGAAAAGGACAAGCAGGCGATTGCGGATTTTCGCCGCGATGTGGTCGACCCGTCGCAATCCAAGCTGGTGCTTGTGGACTTTTGGGCGGAGTGGTGCGGCCCCTGCAAGACGCTCTCGCCAATCATCGAGAAGATCGCTGCTGAATATGCTGATCGTGGCGTGCTGCTGGTGAAGATCAATGTCGATGAGAATAAGTTCATCGCCAGCCAATTCCGCGTGCAATCCATCCCCACCGTTTATGCCGTGTTTCAGGGCCAGCCGGTCGCGGACCTTACATCGGCGCGCACCGAGGGGCAATATCGCCAGATGCTCGACCAAATTCTCGCGCAGATCCCTGTAGAGAGTGAGGCCGGCCAGATCGCGCAGGATATCGCGCCGCTGCTCGCGATGGCGGAAGAGGTGCTGGCCGCTGGCGAACATGAGCGGGCACTGTCCGTCTTTTCGCAGATCATCGAGATGGTGCCGGACAATACAGAAGCCATTGGCGGCGAGCTGCGCGCGATGGTCGCGCTTGGCCTGCTCGATGAGGCAGAAACTCTTATTGCCCACTTGCCGCCAGAGCTTGCCAAGGATGCGGCGGTCGAACGCGGGCGCGCAGCCATTGCGCTTGCACGCACCGCAACGCCCGGTGTCGACGTCGCGCCACTCAAGGCGCGCGTGGAAGCGGATCCGGATGACCATGATGCGCTGTTCCATCTCGCCGCCGCCTATATGGCCAATGGTGAGCGCGATGCCGCTGCCGACGCACTGCTAAGCAGCGTCGCGCGGGACCGCACATGGGAGGATGGCAAAGCCAAGGCGCAATTGCTGCAATATTTTGAGGTGGTGGGCCTGGAAGATCCCTGGGTATCCGGCCAGCGCCGTCGCCTCTCCCAGATCCTGTTCGCCTGAGCCGCCATGAGCCGACGCATCTCCATCTTTCCGCTTGGCGGCGCGGTGCTGTTTCCGCGGATGCACTTGCCCCTCCACATCTTCGAGCCGCGCTACCGGGCGATGGTGAGCGAGGCGATGGCGCGTGACCAGCGCATCGGCATGATTCAGCCCAGCGGGCCGGGCGACCCTTCCCCGCTTTATTCAGTGGGATGCATGGGCCGCATATCCGAGATTGAGGCGCTGGATGATGGGCGCTTCAACATCATCCTTGCTGGTGAGAGCCGATTCCGCGTGCAGCGCGAGCTGGATGTCGTCACATCCTTCCGGCAGGTGGAGGCAGAGCTATTCGAGACTGATGGCGGCGAGCCCACGGTGCTGGCGTCAAGCGAGCGGGCCGCGCTGGAAGAAGAGGCGCACCTCTTCGCCGACATGCTGGGCTATGCTGTGGAATGGGATGCGGTCTCCTCGCTTGATGACGAGACGCTTGTGAACGCAATCGCACAGATCGCTCCATTCGATTTTGCCGCCAAGCAGGCGCTGCTTGAGGCGGAGGATTTGCCCGAGCGATCCGAACTCACGATCCAACTCATGCAGTTCATGCGCCATGGCGAATCGAGCGGGACAAAGCGGCTGCAGTGATTGAGAGAGCGTCAGGCAGGCGGGTTTTCTGACGGGGAGAGGACGGGCGCATCGCCCTCCTGCCACGGCGCGAACCGCATCATGATCGTCTCGAACAGAGGCGATGCGAGATGCCCCGCCAGCCATCGCTTTAAATGAGGCAGAGACTGCGCCTCGAACCATTCGGCATCAACCGCTGAAAATTGCCGCACAAAGGGAATGATCGCCATATCGGCCAGCCCGCGCATGGCGCCACAGAGCTGGCCCTGCTTTGCCACCTGCGCATCGAGATCGCGCAAAAAGGCCAGGCCTAGCTTCCGATGTGCCAGCGGATCACTCTCGTGCCGCTCAGGATATTTGTACCGATCAAGATCCTGCTTGAAGGGGCCATCATTGCGCGCGATCAGCGCTGGGTCATTGCGCGTCAACCAGCCTTCAGGGTCGCCCTGCCCCAACGCCCACCGCATGATATCAAGGCTTTGATCCACGACCTTGCCATCGCGCAGCACCAGCACCGGCACAGTGCCCTTGGGTGAAGCAGCAAGCATTTGCACTGGCTTGGCCGAAAGCTTCACCTCGCGGAGATGACAAGCCACACCACTGACTGCCACGGCCAGCCGTGCGCGCATGGCATAAGGGCAGCGACGGAAGCTGTAGAGGATGGGGAGCAAGGAAGACATGGCTCGCATGACTTAACCCGCTACGGTGCGCGCGTCGAGATCGCGCCTCGGCCACGCGGCGAACCAGTTGAGGTTCACGCGCTATTGCTCTATTTTCGGAGCAGGGTGATTTGGGGGGATCAATATGGCAACGCATGCCGCAGCACAGCCAGGTTATGGCCGAGACGACCGCTTCTTTCTGAAGATGGCCCTCGCGATGGCGCTAACCATCGTCGCGGGCTTTTCGTTTCAATTGGCGATGGGCCGATCCACTTTCGCCGCGCCACCCCTTGTACATCTCCATGCCCTGGTCTTCTTCGGCTGGGTCGCGCTTTATGTCGCTCAAAATATCCTCGTCACGCGCGGATCGATGACGCTGCATCGCAAACTTGGCTGGCTCAGTTGCGGATGGGCGTTGGGCGTTGTGATCCTCGGCATTTACACAACCGTCGCGACAGTGCGCCGCGGCACGAGCCCGTTCTTTTTCGAACCCGCCTATTTTCTTGTGATGAATGCGCTCTCCATACTGTGCTTTGGAGCGTTGACCGCCGCCGCGATCATGTTGCGCCGGCACACCGCTTGGCATCGGCGACTGCTTTATTGTGGGATGGCCGTTCTCACCGGCCCCGCGTTCGGAAGACTGCTCCCCCTCCCCCTTATGATCCCGCACGCCGGATGGGCCGTCTTTGCAGCGGTGATGATCTGGCCCGTCATCGGAGCCTTGGCTGATCGCCGTCGGCATGGGACGGTTCACCGTGGCTGGCTGTGGGGGATAGGCGCAATCACAGCCGCGCAGATTGCCATGAGCCTGATTGCTTACAGTCCGCTCGGCGTTGAAATTTATGAGGCCGCCGTTCAGGGCTATCCCGGCGCAGCAATTGCACCACTCGACTTCCCAGCCCCGCCGACCGGACCATTGGCGGGGCAATAGGCGGGATCATTCACAGCTTAGAATGACGTTGTCGATTGATGAGCGGCGACACTTGCCTCCACTCAATCACATCACAAATTAGCAGATTCCTCAGTCGAAAATGCAGCTCCTTGTCGGCAATCGCGTTGGCTCTAGCTTTAGAAGTTCCGCTTGAGCGTTACGGCCCATTCACGCGGGCGGGCGGGGCGCGCCTGAATGGCCTGGGTCGACCCGCGATTATCGAAGATGCCATCATAATAAAGGCGATCCGTCAGGTTAGTGACCTCCAGCGCAATCTGCCAATCCTGCGATGGATCGCGATAGGTCAGCCGGGCATTCACCACCGTGCGCCCCGGCACGACGTTGAAAGGCGGGCGATTGACGGCCGTGTTGAAATAATCGCTCTGCGAATTGACATCGACGCGCGGGGTCAATGTGCCCGCGCCGCCCAGATCAACCTCATATTGTGCACCGATGCTCCAGCGCCACTTTTGCACGAAGGGCGCCTGCATCCCCAATGTGATGCCAGCGCTCGCGCCGAGAGGCGAGATCGATTCATACTCGAAATCGAGATAGCCCAATGATGCATCGATCAGCAGGCCACGAACGGGGCGCAATGTCGTCTCAACCTCAAAGCCCTTCAGATTGGCTTTGCCTGCATTGAGCGGTAGCGAGCAGGGTGTGGCAGGGACTGTCGGGCAAGTCGCCACGCTCACCAATATGTCATTATATTTATTATAAAATGCAGAAACGTTCAGGCGCAGCAGCCGATCGAACAGGTCGCTCTTAAAGCCGAGTTCATAGGCCGTCAGCGTCTCTGGCCCATGTGTGAGCGCCTGTGCGGGAAAGAAGGGCCGTGGATTGGACCCGCCGCTCTTGAAGCCGGTCGCAATCTGCCCATAGGTCATGAAGTCAGGCGTCCAGCGATATTGGATCGCGGCGCGATAATCGAGCTGATCGCCCGCGAAGGTGCGGACCAGCCCATCGAGGGGCGCGAGCGATGGCGGCGGTGCGCCGCCAAAGATGCTGCCGGGATTGCCCTTGCGCGCATACTGGAAGCTCTTGCTGATATCCGTGTAGCGAAGACCGCCGATCAGCGAGAGCTTGCTCGTCACATGCAACTCGGCATTAGCGAAGGCGGCTTTGGTCTTGGATTCCACATGGTCATTCTGGCGGAATTCCAGCGTCGGCAATTGCACGCGCGATCCGCCATCGCTGGTCGCCTTGAAATAATAGCCGCCCACCGTGAAATCGAGCAATGTGCCGACCGATCCGCTGAACCGCAATTCCTGGCTGAACTGGCGATGATTCACATCATTGGCCGTCAGCGCCGTGTTGACGGGCGAGGACTCTGCCGACGTAAAGATGGCGTTATATTTGCGGTAGGATGTGATCGAGGTGAGCGACAGCGCTTCACTCAGCTTGAGCGTTGCCTGCCCGGAAACGCCCCACGTATCCAGCGAACTGCGCGCCGGGGCGGAATAGGGCGCGGTGCCGTCGCGCGGCGCATAATTCTGGTAATTTTCATAGCTGATGAACGGACTTTTGGAGAAGCTATCCTGTGCAAAATTGCCATATGGCGAATAGCTGATAAAGGGCGATCCGGCTGCCGTGCCGAGCGGAACACCGTCGATCACATAGGGCGCGGTTGGCGATGATCCTGCGCCAGTGAGCGTACCGACATAGAGCAGGGTCGAGGGAGATGCCTCGCTGTCATCGCGCGTAATGTCACCGATGATCGAGACTTCGAGCGCATCGGTCGGCACCCAGCGCAGCGATGCCCGGCCCGCGACATAGGATTTACCGCCCTCTGTCCCCAGCTTGCAATTGTCCGACACGGCAAAGCCGCGCACCGGCGAGTTGGGGTGGGTGCAGCGATAATCATAGCGGGTGACATAGCCATCCTTCTTCACGCCAGCGCCGGAGAGCCGCAGGAAGAGCTGCTCGGGGAGAAGCGTGAGATTGACACCCCCACGAAACTCCGTGCGGTTGAAGCGGCCATAAGTGGCCTGCACATAACCGCCCCCAGAGCCATCCGGCTTTTTGGAGTAGATCTTGATCGCACCGCCAATGGAGTTCTGCCCCGCCAGCGTGCCTTGCGGACCGCGCAGGATCTCGACCCGGTCGAGGTCGAGCAGATCGAGCATCGAGCCCTGCAGCGTGGAGTAATAGACATCATCCACATAGAGGCCGACACCCGGCTCGAGCGCGAAGGTTGAATCGCTCTGGCCGACGCCACGGATGAAGGCCTGGATTGAAGGACCGAAGGTCGCAGGCGCTTCCCGCAGATTGACGTTGGGCGCCTGCGCCGCAACATCGGCAATGCTCGTCTGGCTGCGCGCCTCAAGCATCTCGCCGGAGACTGCCGTGATCGCGAGCGGGGCATCCTGAAGGCGCTGACGGCGGAATTGCGCAGTTACAATGATGTCACTGTCAACGGCTTGGGATGTTGCAGCGCTCTCACTTTGCGACTCGGATACGTTCTGCGCCTGAGCGGAAGTGGGGAAGAAGCCCATGAGCGCGATGCTGGCAACGCCGACAGACAAGAATGCATAAGCACGGTTTTTCATTGATTTGCCTCCCCCAGTAAATATGCGCTACTGCGAATTTATAATGGTATGATGATTATATTAATGCCAACCTGTCAAACTGATTCCAGTTTTCTGGGGTTTAATTCCGCATAGCGGAAATGTTGCTATTGACAACAATTGGCGATTTCTTAGCCTGCTCTGGAAACAAGGCTGGCACAGGCGCAGCGACTGAGGAGGGCGCAATGGAAGTAGATCGGCGACAGGTTTTGATCGGCGGTGTCGCGGCAGCGGGAGCGCTTGCCGCACCGGCGGCAGTCAACGCTCAACGCGCCAGCATGAAGATGCGACGGATCGCCGTGGAAGAGGCCTGGACGATCCCCGAGCATCTCGATGCGATGGCTGCGCTGGCCGATGGCAACTGGCCCAATCTCGATGCGCAAGTCCTCAATCCGCTGGGTTCGCGCAGCACGGACCGGTTGAGCACGCGTCTGCGCGATGTTCAGCAGCGCCTCGCTGAAATGGACCGGCTGGGCATCGATATGCAAATATTGTCGCTCACCTCTCCCGGCGTGCAACTGTTCAAGCCGGATCGCGCGGTCGCGCTGGCGGAGCTCGCCAATGACCGGCTGGCAGAGGTTATCCGCGCCCACCCCGGTCGCTTTGCAGCGCTGGCAAGCTTCGCCCCGCAAGACCCGGCTCGTGCCGCCAAGGAGATGGAGCGCGCCGTCACCAAGCTTGGCTTTTGCGGCTTCATTGTGAACTCGCACACCAATAATGAGTATCTGGACGACCCCAAATTCTTCCCCATATTGGAAGCAGCTGCCGCACTCGACCGCCCCATTTACATTCACCCGCGCTGCCCATCCGATGGCATGGCCGAGCCCTTCCGGGACCACCGGCTGCAATCTGCCATCTGGGGTTATGCGGCGGAAACCGGCACGCACGCCATGCGCCTGATCCTCAGCGGCGTGTTCGATCGCTTGCCCAATCTGAAGATCATGATCGGCCATATGGGCGAGAATATCCCCTTCCACCTGTGGCGGAGCGACCATTGGTATGACCGGCGCAAGGAAGCATACGGGTCCAAGCTCAAGCCATCCGAAGTGATGAAGCGCAACGTCTTCATCACCACCAGCGGCGTCGAGCACGCCCCGGCGCTGCGCTATGCGATCGATGTGCTGGGCGCGGACCATGTGCTTTGGGCGATCGACTATCCCTATGAGGAAATGGAACCCTCGGTGAAATTCATGAACGAGGCTCCGCTCTCCGTTCCGGAGCGCGCTGCTCTGTTCCACGGTAATGCGGCGCGGCTGTTTCACCTGCCCGGCGCGTGAGAGCGCACCTTCCAGCGCGGATCGACACGTCTTTTTCAAAGGGCAGATGAGGGGTCGTGCGACTTCGCGCTCATAGGAAGCAGAAAGATGTGACCTCTGGCGGAGTTGGCGTAGGTGCAGGAGAAGTCTGTGCCCTTTTTGGAGGATGAGCGCGTCGCTCTGCACAGCCGCGCCTTGCAGCGCTATTTCACCAAGCGCGTGCCCATCGGCGAGGTGGACGATCTTGTGCAGGAGGTGCTCGCTAATCTGCACAGCCGCCGGAAAAACACGCAGATCGAGAATGTGCAGGGCTATCTCTTCACCATCGCATCCAATGTGCTGGCGCGCCGACACCATAAAAATGCGCAAATGCCCTATGCCGATGGCGAGGTGCCCGAGCAGGTCGACCCCTTCTCGCCCGAACGGATTCTGATCGGCCAGCAATGCCTCAACGCTGCGCTTGCCATCATCAAGCTGTTGCCACCCCGGACGCAGCAGGTGTTCGTCCTCCACCGGTTCGAGGAGATGACTTACCCACGCATCGCAGCGCATCTGGGCATTTCGACAAGCGCTGTCGAAAAACACATCATGCTCGCTTTGAAAGCGCTGCATGAGAATGCGAGAGGCGGGGAATGAAGCGCCTGTCTTTCCTCGTCCGTAGACCCGAACCGCCCTTCCCCCAGGATGCTCCGGGATGGATTGCGCGTGCACGGTCTGGAACCATGTCCCGCGCGTCCGTCGAAGCGCTGGAGCAGTGGCTCGCGAGCGATGAACATAACCGCCGGGATTATGACGCGCTCAATGCGCGCCTGGTCGATCTCGATCGTTTGCGATCTCATCCTGAGATATTGGCGCTGCGAGACGCAGCACGGCAACCCTCGCCAAGGCGACAGCGCATTGCAATTGCTGCAGCCTTCGCCCTGTTGCTGACCGGCACTGTTGCGACGTTCGCGATCCTCCGCCTTGCTCCCTTTGACGCAGCGCCGGAAGCATCCGTCATCACCGCTTATTATGAAACGCCGGAAGGCAGCGCGTCCGCCGTCACCCTGCCAGACGGCAGCAAGGTGTTTCTGGACGCGAGCAGCGCGGTCAAGGCATCGATGAGCGAGACGATGCGCAATGTACAGCTGCTCAAAGGGCGCGCCAATTTTGCGGTCGCCAAAGATGCCGCTCGCCCCTTTTTGGTTCGGGCGGGCGCTCAAACGATCAAGGCGCTTGGCACGCAATTCGACGTAAACCTCGCTGAGCACGGCATCGAGCTCACGCTGATGGAAGGGCATGTCGTCGTGCGGGCGAACAAGTCCGGGGCCAAGTCTCCATCCACGGTGTTCATGCGCCCCGGCTATAAATTTGTGACCAATGATGAAAACTGGACGCTCACGCCTGTCGACCTGCGCGACGTGTCGCGTTGGCGCGATGGCATATTGGTGTTCGACGAGGCGCGGCTTGGCGACATTGTGGCCGAGATGAACCGCTATCTCGCGACCAAGATCGTCATCAGCGCGCCCGCCGTCGCCGAAAAACGCATGAGTGCCGTGTTGAAGGCAGGCGATGTCACCACCTTCCTCTCCGCTGTCGATGCCATTGGCGTCGCCCGTTGGGGCCGCATTCCCAACCAGGGTTATGAACTGCGGGAGGTCGCCCGCAAAAAAATCTGATCTTGGGACTGAGGTAAATCAACGAACCAGCCTCATCCAATACAGAGATCAAAAATTTAGGAGGGGGTTCCATGTCCATTCGTGGATTGAACGCGCGCACTGCGTTTCTGCTCGGCGCTGCTGCATCAGCGCTCGTTGCTTCGGCTGCACAGGCCAAGCCGGTCAATTTCGACATTCCATCACAGCCGCTGCCATCGGCCTTGCGGACCTTCGGGCTGCAGAGTGGCACGTCCATCGTCTTTTCCGCATCGGCAACGGGCTATGGCCCATCTGCCGTGGTGAAGGGCGAGTATGAGCCCAATGAAGCGCTCGCACGCCTGCTTGGCAATGCCCCGCTGCAACCGCTCCAGCAGGGCGCCGGATTCACCATCGTGCGGATCGAGCCGCGCCCCGCCGCCGCCCAGATTGCCCCTGCTACAACGGCGAGTGCACAGCAGCCCGCCGTCGAAGAGACGCCCATCACCGAGCCGGTCGAGAATGAAGCAATCGTCGTCACCGGATCGCGCATTGCCCGCTCCGGCTTCACGGCGCCCACCCCCGTCACGCAGCTTGGCAGCGAACGGCTGGAAAACACGGCGGCGTCAAGTGTTGGCGAGGCATTGTCACAGCTGCCAGCCTTCCGCGCTACGACCTCCCCGACGACATCAGGCGTGACCGTTGGCGCAGGTGGTGCGCGCACGGTCGATCTTCGCGGGCTGGGCGCCCAACGTTCCCTCGTGCTGGTGGATGGCCGCCGCTTTGTGCCGAGCACAATCACGGGCGCTGTCGATACCAATCTTATCCCCGGCATCCTCATCGACCGGGTCGAGCTGGTAACCGGCGGTGCCTCGGCTGCTTATGGCTCGGATGCCGTAGCGGGCGTCGTAAACTTCATCCTCAACAAGAAGCTGCAGGGCTTTCGCGTCAACGCGCAGGCGGGCATTTCCCAGCGCGGGGAGGATAGCGATCAACTCTTCGCCGCCGCCGCTGGCACAGCTTTTGCGGATGGGCGCGGTCACGTCATCATTGGTGGCGAATATAACAAGAATCGCGGCATGAGCGGTTGCTATGAATATGAACTGTGTGCGCAGGAATGGCAGGTGCTCAGCAATCCCGGCTATTTGACCAATGGCCAGGCAGCGCGGGTCATCAGCAGCGATGTGCATACGGCCACCCAGACTTATGCCGGTAAGATCAACGCCCCGACAGCGCTCGCCAATGTGCAGTTCGATGATTTCGGCAATCCGGTGCCATTTGTCCGCGGACAATATGCCACCCTGTTCATGCAGGGGGGAAGCGGCCACCGCCAGAACGCGTTTCGCTCGGCTGGCGTGCTCAAAGTCCCGGTCGAACGCTATGCCCTCTATGGACGCGCCGACTATGATCTGGGCGCTGTCACGCCGTTCCTCGAGGCGTCCTATGGCCGGGTGGAAGTGATTACGCCAGCCTCCCAGACACGCGATACTGCCCTCGTGATCCGGCGAGACAATGCCTATCTCCCCACCTCGATCGTCAACCAGATGACGGCCCTCAATGCGCAAACGCTCACCTTCGGTCGGGTCGGGCAGGATCTTGGCCTCGCCATCGGCACCAACATTACGAATACCTTCCGCATCGTTGGCGGTTTCGATGCCGACCTTGGCAGTGGCTGGAAGGCCGATGCTTATTATCAGTTCGGCCAGACGAATACCTCGCAGGTCGTCGCCAACAATCGCATTACCGCCAACTTCACGCGCGCGCTCGATGCTGTTGACGAAGGGCGGTTTCGCACAGGCGTCGCGAATGGCAATATTGTCTGCCGCACGACGCTTGACCCGTCCGCTGCGGTGCGCGCGGCTGCCGCTGGTTGCCAGCCGCTCAATCTGTTCGGTCAGTATCGTTTCTCGGCTGCGGCAAAAGCCTATACATTCGGCACGTCCGAACAGAGCACCAAGTTCCAGCAGCATGTTGCCGCAGCCAACCTGACGGGCGAAGTGCTGGACTTCGGTTCCGGTCCGGTCTCGATCGCACTTGGCGGCGAATATCGCAGCGAGCGCGTGAGTGGCCTCGCTGATCCCATCTCGCTGGCGAATGGCTTCTACACTTCCAATGCTTCATCCTTCGGCCCGAAGACGATCAACATCGTCGAGGGCTATGCGGAAACCGTCGTGCCAATCTTGCGCGATCTGCCGGGCGTCCGGATGCTGGAATTTAACGGCGCGGTCCGGCGGACCCATTACAGCACGAGCGGTTCCGTCACCACGTGGAAGCTTGGCGGCATGTATGAGCCGGTCGAAGGCGTGCGCTTTCGCGGCACCCGGTCACGCGACATTCGCGCGCCCAATGCTGCCGAGCTTTATACGCCGCTCGTTGGCACGCAGGGTGCGGTCTTCGATACGTCGAACAGCAGTCAGGTGCTTGCGCGCATCTTCCGTGGCGGCGTCGAGACATTGCAGCCGGAAATTGCGGACACCTATACGGCGGGCGTCGTGCTCCAGCCGCGCATGGTCCCCGGCCTGCGCTTCTCCGCCGACTATTATGACATCAAGATCAGGAACGGCATCGATCTCGTCGGGGCACAAGTCATCACGGATCGGTGCAATGCGGGCGGCACCAGTTATTGCGCGCTCATCACGCGTGACCCCTCGACCGGTCTCATCTCGGAAGTGTTGGACCAATATCTCAACGTCACGCAGATCAAGACACGCGGCATCGACTTTGAGCTCGATTATTCCCGGCGCTTCGGTGCGGACAATCGCGTCGCGATCAACCTGCTGGCCACGCGCGTGTTCGATCTCATTCAGGTCGATGCGACCGGTGCGATCGACCGGGCTGGCCAGACGGGGCGGCAAGTCGGCGGTCCGCTGGGCGTGCCTAAATATACGATCGACGGCACATTCACGTTCGAGAAGGGGCCGCTCGGCGCGACCTTGCAAGGGCATTATATCCCCAAGGGCAGCTATGACGGCAGCCTGATTGGCCCCGACGATCCAAATTATCGCAACACGCTCGCGAACAGCATCGACAATAATGTCGTGCAGGACATGCTGACCTTCAATCTGGCGCTGCGCTACACGATTACGGCCTCCAGCGGTTCGACCATGCAGGTTTATGCCGCGATCAACAATCTGTTCAACACAGATCCGCCGATAGCGCCGGGCAACTCCGTGACCAACCCCATTTTCTTTGACCAGACCGGCCGCAGCTACCGCGCCGGTGTGCGCATGAAATTCTGAGAAGGAGAGAGACGATGAATCTGGAACGCAGAGATATTTTGATGGGCGCGGCGGGACTTGGCCTCGCCGCGATGGCGCAGGGTGCGGGCGCGCAGAAGCGTGGCGTATCCAAGGTGCCGGTCATCGACGTCCACACCCATAACTTCACGCCGCGCTGGGTGGAGATGCTGCGCAAGCATCCCGATGCGGATACGAAATTGCTCCCCACCAAGCCCGACGAGACGATCGAGTATCGCGGTGCCCCGATCGTGCGGTTGGCGCCGGACATGACGAACCTCGACATGCGCATCGCTGCGATGGACAAGGCTGGAGTCGACGTTGCGATCATCAGCCTGACCGCGCCGAACGTGTTCTGGAGCACGCGCGAGGTCGCCATCGAGACTGCCCGCAATGTGAATGACGACTTTGCCGCCGCCGAGCGGAAATATCCCGGTCGCATCAAGTGGATGGCTTCGCTCCCCTGGCAATATCCCGATGCCGCGATCGAAGAGCTCAAGCGCGTGCAGGGCATGGGTGCAGCAGGCCTGTGCCTCACCACCAACATGGTCGGTATGCTGCCGGACAATGAGCTTTTCCACCCGGTGTGGAAGGCTGTTGAGGAATCCGGCCTGCCCGCCTTCATTCACCCCACTGTGCCAATGGTCGACATCAAAAAATGGGGTGTCGAATCCTTCGGCCTCGCCAACACAATCGGCTTCACCAGCGATACGACGCTCGTTTACGCGCGTTTCATCCTCACCGGCTTCATGGACAAGTTTGAGGGGCTCAAGCTGATCGCCTGTCATGGTGGCGGCACATTGCCTTACCTCATCGCCCGCATGGACAAGATGTGGGAAAACACCACCAGCCGTCGCCTCGTCAACAAGCCACCAAGCGCCTATTTCCGCAAATTCTGGTATGATGCCATTGTGTATGACCAGCCTACGCTGGAATTTCTCGTGAAGCAGGTTGGCGAAGACCGGGTGCTTTATGGCTCGGATTATCCCTTCTCGATTCAGGATATGGTCGGCGTGAAGGCGCGCGTGAGCGCATTGCCACCCGTGCAGCGGGACAAGATCCTCGGCACCAATGCGCAGCAGCTCTTCAAGCTCTGACATCAGCTGAAGCCATGAGGAAGCGCGGATCACGCAAATGCGTATCCCGCGCTTCCTTATTCACAGGCCAATAGTTGCTTTCGTCACTATGACGTGCTGCTACGACGAGCGGGCATAAGCGCTGATAATATCGCGTCTAGCGCAGGGGGATGGATGAATGAGGGGGAGACATTCGACTTTTAGAGGCCGCAAAATTGCCGCTCTCTGGCTCCCCTCTACGGATCGATCATATGCAAAACTTCTAGCTGCCGTTGCATTTGGGGCATTGGCAGCCTGCTCCGAGAAAGCGCCGCCCCCACTACCCACGCCGCAAGTCATCGTAGCTAAACCACTCAGCCGCGATGTGGCGGACTGGGTGGACTATGCTGGGCGGTTTGAAGCGGTGGACGCCATCGATGTGCGCCCGCGCGTTTCAGGCATGCTGCAATCGGTCCATTTCAAGGATGGGCAAGCCGTCATGCGCGGGCAATTGCTCTTCACGCTCGATCAACGCCCCTTTGCCGCCAAGCTGGCACAGGCACGCGCTGGTGTGGCCCGCGCGCAGGCGGCGCTCGCTAGAACCTCGGCTGAGTATAAGCGCGCAACGGCCCTGATTGCGGATGGCTTCATAAGTCAGTCTTTGGTCGATACACGCCTTGCCGATCGGGAGCAGGCCGCCGCTGAGCTCGCCAATGCACGCGCCGTTGCGCAGGCAGCATCGCTCGATCTCTCCTTCACCCGCATCACGGCGCCAGCGAGCGGACGCGCGTCCTATCGCAGGCTCGCGGCGGGCAATCTGGTCTCTGCTGAGCAGACCCTCCTCACCACCATCATGACGCAGAACCCCATGCGGTTCGTGTTCGATGCGCCGGAGCGGGCCTTCCTGCAGTTCCGCCGGGCTCGCGAGAGTGGCGCTGTCGTGCAGATCCGCCTTGAGGATGAAACCGAGTTCAACTGGGCCGGTCAAATCGAGATGCTGGATAATGCGCTCGACCGAAGCTCCGGCACGATCCGCGGGCAGGCGCTTGTGCAGAACCCGACCGGCCTGCTCACGTCCGGCATGTTCGGGCGGATGCGCTGGACTTTGGGCGCGCCTGGCCCGGCGCTGCTGATCCCGGACAAAGCGATCATTGTCGATCAGACCCGTCCGACCGTGTTCGTCGTCGGCAAGGATGGCCTGATCGCCCAGCGCATTGTCGCACCGGGGAATATGGCGGACGGCCTGCGGGTGATCCGCAGCGGCCTTGCGCCCGGCGAGCAGGTCGTCATCGCTGGCATGCAGCGCGCCCGCGTGGGGCAGAAGGTCGTCGCCACGCCCGGCAAGATCGAGCCTGAGCGTCCCGCGCCGGGAGCAACACAATGAGCGCCGCCAATGCGCGGATGAGCTTCTCGCACTTCTTCATCGCGCGGCCCATTTTCGCCTGCGCCTTGTCGCTGTTCATCCTGCTCGTCGGCATGATCAGCTATTGGCAATTGCCGGTCGATCAATATCCCAAGATATCCCCGCCGGTCGTCAGCGTCACGGCGGTTTTCCCCGGCGCCTCTGCCGAGGTGATGGCGGATACCGTGGCGGCGCCACTGGAGCAGCAGATCAATGGCGTGGACAATACGCTCTATGTGAGCTCCACCGCGATTGCCGATGGCCGCGTGACGATCAACATCAGCTTCCAGATCGGCACCGATCCTGATCTGGCGCAGGTGCAGGTGCAAAACCGCGTGCAGACCGCCCTGCCCCAACTGCCGCAGGAAGTGCAGACGCTCGGCGTCACCGTGCGCAAAGCGCAGAACGACACGCTGATGATCGTCCACATGCTGTCGACATCGCCCAATGTCGATCGCGAATATCTCGCCAACTATGCCTCCATGCAGGTGCGCGAGCGGCTGTTGCGGCTGCCCGGCGTGGGCGATGTCGGCACCTTCGCCGCGCGCGATTATGCCATGCGCATCTGGATCGACCCGGACAAGGCAGCCGCGCGCAACCTGACTGTGCAGGAGATATTGGCGGCGCTGCGCGGCAATAACATCCAGCTGGCAGCCGGCACGGTCGGCGGCGCGCAAATGAGCCAGAAGCCTGGCCCGACGCAATATAATCTGGATGTTCAGAGCAAGCTGAACCAGCCCAAAGAGTTCGAGCAGGTCATCGTCAAACGCGATGCACAGGGGCGTGTCACGCGCATTGGCGATATCGCGCGGGTGGAGCTTGGCGCACAGACTTATTCGATCAATGCCTATCTTGATCAGGAAGAAGCCTATCCGCTGAGCGTCGCGCAAGCATCGGGCGGCAATGCCCTCCAGACGGCCAACGCGGTTCGCGAAACGATGAAGGAGCTCTCCAAGAGTTTCCCGCCCGGCGTCTCCTACCGGATCGTGTTCAACCCCAGCCAATATATCAGCGATTCCGTGGACAAGCTGCGCGACACGATGATCGAGGCGGTCATTCTCGTCGTCATCGTCGTCATATTGTTCCTGCAAAGCTGGCGCACCGCGATCATCCCGTTGTTGGCTATCCCCATCTCGCTGGTCGGCACCTTCGCTGTCATGGCGACGGCGGGTTTCTCGCTTAACAATCTCTCGCTGTTCGGGCTGGTGCTCTCCATCGGCATCGTGGTGGATGATGCCATCGTCGTGGTGGAAAATGCCGAGCGCCATATTCGCGCAGGCGTTGCGCCGCGCGAGGCGGCCTATCGAACCATGAATGAGGTGGGCGGCGCCCTCATCGGCATTGCGCTGGTGCTGGTCGCCGTTTTTGTGCCCACGGCCCTCATGGGCGGCGTGACGCGGCCATTCTCCACGCAGTTCGCGCAGACTGTGACCGCAGCCACCGTCATCTCCCTCATCGTCTCCCTCACCCTTTCGCCAGCCTTGTGCGCGCTGCTGCTGCGCCAGCATGGCGGCGCCCCGCCGCGCACCGCCATTATGCGCTGGCTGCACCGCGGCGGCGAGCGCTTCACGACGATGTTCGATCGCTTCGGCGAAAGCTATGGCAGGCTCACGAGACGCCTTCTGCGCTCGATGGGCCTCGTCTTCATCCTCTATGTGGGCCTGCTGCTGCTCACGGGCTGGCGGCTCTACGATACGCCGCGCGGTTTCGTGCCGCAGCAGGATCAGAGCCTTGCCGTCGTCGCGATCAACCTGCCGACCGGCGCAAGCCTCGCCCGCACCGATGCCGTCGTGCGGCAGGCCATCGACGTCATGCTGGAGACGCCTGGCGTTCAGGCCGCCTCCGTCTATGCAGGCGTAGATGCGATGGGCATGTCCGTCCAGTCCAGCGCCGGGCAGCTTTATGCGATCATGGAGCCGTTTAGCGAGCGGTTGCCCAAGGGATTGACAGCGGACGTCATCGTCGCCGATCTGCGCAAGCGCTTCTCAGGCATGACCGAGGCGGACATTCGCCTGATCATGCCTCCGCCTGTGCGCGGCCTTGGCACGGCCGGCGGCTTCCGCCTGATGGTGGAGGATCGTGGCGGCCATGGCTATGCAGCGCTGGATGAAGTAACGCGCGATCTTGCAACGGCTGCCGCCGAGGATCCGGCAATCGCCCAGAGCTTCACCAATTTCAACATGCGCAGTCCGCGCATCGCGGTGGAAGTGGATCGCGACAAGGCCGAGATGCTGGGTGTTGAAAGTCAGGATGTTTATGCCGCGCTCCAGACCTATATGGCGGGCTCTTACGTGAACAATATGACCCTGCTCGGCCATAGCTTCCAGGTGATTGCGCAGGCTGACCCCGCCTATCGGCAGGATGCTGGCCTGCTCGGGCAGATCAAAACCCGCTCGGCATCCGGCACGATGGTTCCGCTTGATGCCGTCGCCAAGCTGACGCCATCGACCGGGCCTTATCGCGTGCTGCGCTACAATCTCTATCCATCGACGGACATTCAGGGCGAGGCCGCGCCCGGTTATTCCTCCGGCGAGGCAATGGAAGCGATGGAGCGGATTGCCGCAGAGCGCCTGCCCGCGGGCTTTGCCGTCGAGTGGACGGACCTTGCCTATCAGCAGCGGGTCGCGGGCGGCAGCGGCGAGCTTGCGTTCGGGCTGGCGATCATCTTCGTCTTCATCGCACTTGCGGCCTTTTACGAAAGCCTCACACTGCCGCTTGCGATCATCATGGTCATCCCGCTCTGCCTGCTCTCCGCCATTCTCGGCGTGAATCTGCGCGGCGCAGACAATAATATCCTCACGCAGATCGGCATGGTCGTTCTGGTCGGCCTTGCCGCCAAAAATGCCATCCTTATCGTCGAGTTCGCCCGCCAGGCCGAGGAAGATGGCCTTTCCACAAAGGAAGCCGCGATCATGGCGGCGCGCATCCGCTTACGCCCGATCCTCATGACCTCTCTGGCCTTCATTGCAGGCGTCGTGCCGCTTGCCTTCGCAACCGGAGCAGGCGCGGAATTGCGGCAGGCGCTGGGGACGGCGGTGTTTTACGGGATGATTGGCCTCACCCTGCTCGGCCTGATCTTTGCGCCGGTCTTCTACGTTGCCTGCCGAATGTTGGGGGACCGGGTTTCACGCACCATCGAGCGCCGACGCACAAGCCGCCACCAAAACCTTTCCCATACGGCTACTGAGAAGGCAGCACCTTTCGACCACTAAGGCGCGAGCCGCGTCGAGTTCCTATCAAGCCCCGCGAGCCGCGCCGCTCAATACCCGACGACCCGAATCCTCGCTTATTGGCGATTGCCCACTCCGGCGCACGCAGCGGCTGGTCACGTCTCAGACGGCGGCGGAACCGGAGCGAACTATAAGCACCTAAGACCTGAAAATCTCAAGGATTTCATAGCTGCGACGGAAGCTTAATGCCTAGGGATGGCTGAGCTGATGCGTGTGCATCGGTCCCGAGGTCCATGACCTTGCAGAGCGCAAGAACATGAAATGACCGAATTTCAAGAACATAAAATGGTGGAGCCGAGGGGGATCGAACCCCTGACCTCTACACTGCCAGTGTAGCGCTCTCCCAGCTGAGCTACGGCCCCAATCCTGTGCAGGCGACGGGTGGGTCCGTCGCTGCGAGGCGCTGCCTTTATGTCAGCACTCGCCTCGCTGCAAGTCGATTTTTTTGTAAGGCGTCCTGTATCAGGCGACCTTAATTTTCGTCGTCTTTATCGTCGGCTGCTTCGACACCAAGGTCGTCATCACCGCCGAGATCAACGTCGTTATCCGGCGAGCCTTCGGCCTCATCGACATCGACGTCGATGTCCAGATCGTCATCGGCCGTCGTTTCTGCCTCGACCACAGCCTTTGGCGCTTCCTCGAAAGGCAGCGGCTGCTTTGATTTGAGCACGGGGTCTGGAGTCCAGACGTTACCGCACTCGATGCAGTTTACGGGCTCGTCCTTGCCGAGATCGTAAAATCGCGTCGCGCATTTGGGGCAAGTACGCTTCGTTCCCCATTCAGGCTTCACCATGTGCCGCCTTATCCTTCCAGATAATAGATGCCGTAAAAGTCGATTGCGCGGCCAAGCAATGCTTACCGCGAAGTGTCGGGCGCCTTGCCATAGCGGGCGGGCACTGTCAAAAGCAGATCGCCATTTTTATTCCGCCCGGCTCGCTTCGCGTGCAGCCACGGCCTGTTATCGGACCGATATTTCATGACTGATATTGCGCTCAACATGCTCTTTGAGCCTGGCGCCCCTTTGCGCGGCACAGCGACGGTGCCGGGCGACAAGAGCATTTCGCATCGCTCGCTCATGCTCTCGGCGCTGGCTGTCGGCGAGAGCCACGTCTCCGGCCTGCTGGAGGGCGATGATGTGCTCGCCACCGCCGCCGCCATGCGGCAGCTTGGCGCGAGCATCGAGCGGGATGGCGAGGGCGTGTGGCATATTCATGGCGTGGGCGTGGGCAGCCTCACCCAGCCTGCCACCGCGCTGGATATGGGCAATAGCGGCACCTCCACGCGGCTGCTGATGGGGGTGCTGGCCAGCCATGATGTGACGGCGACCTTTGTGGGCGATGCCTCGCTCAGCAAGCGCCCGATGGGCCGGGTGACGACGCCGCTGGGCCTGATGGGCGCGCAGTTCACCGCCTCGCCGGGCGAGCGCCTGCCGCTTACCATGCGCGGCATCGTGCCTGCCGTGCCTATCGAATATCGCCTGCCGGTTGCTTCTGCTCAGGTGAAGTCCGCCGTGCTGCTGGCCGGGCTGAACACGCCGGGCATCACCCGCGTGATCGAGCCCGTTCCCACCCGCGACCATAGCGAACGGATGCTGCGCGGCTTTGGCGCCGAGCTGACGGTTGAGATTGAGGCGGATGGCACGCGAATCATCTCGCTGACCGGCGAGGCTGAGCTGAAGGCGCAAACGCTGACCGTGCCGGGCGACCCTTCCTCCGCCGCCTTCCCCATCGTCGCGGCGCTGATCGTGCCGGGGTCGGACATCACCATCACCAATGTCGGCATGAACCCAACGCGGGCCGGCCTCTTCAAGATTTTGCAGGCAATGGGCGCGGACCTGACCATCACCAATGAGCGCGATGTAGGCGGCGAGCCGGTGGCGGACATCGTAGCGCGGCATAGCACGCTTACCGGCATCGATGTGCCGCCGGATGTAGCGCCGAGCATGATCGATGAATTCCCGATCCTGTTCGTTGCGGCGGCCTGTGCGCAGGGCATCACGCGCACCAGCGGTCTGGATGAGTTGCGTGTGAAGGAATCGGATCGCCTTGCCCTGATGGCGCGGGGCCTCGCGCGAATCGGCGTGCGAGTCGAGGAGCAGGAAGACGGCCTCATCATTGAGGGAAGCGGCGGTGCACCACTGGACGGCGGCAATAGCGCCCCCCTAATCGGCGCCGATCTGGACCATCGCATCGCCATGAGCTTTGCCGTGGCAGGCATGCACACGCGCGGCGGTCTCATCATCGATGATATGAGTCCGGTGGCGACGAGCTTCCCTGGCTTTGTGGCGCTGCTTGATGGCTTGAAGCAGTCCGCATGATCATCGCGGTGGATGGCCCGGCGGCGTCCGGCAAGGGCACAATCGCGAGGGCGCTAGCCAAGCATTATGGCCTGCCGCATCTGGATACCGGACTGCTTTATCGCGCCGTCGGCGTCTCGGTCGCGCGCGCCAATGGTGATCCGGACAGTGAGGCGGATGCGCTGAAAGCCTGCGGTTTCGCTGATGATTTACTCGATGATTCCGCCCTGCGCTCCGAGGACGCTGGCCCCCTCGCCAGCCGCGTCTCGCGTCACCCTGCCGTGCGCGCGGCGCTGCTGGAGCGTCAGCGCGTCTTCGCCAACCAGCCCGGCGGCGCAGTGCTAGACGGGCGCGATATCGGCACTGTCATCGCACCCGACGCGGATGCCAAGCTGTTCGTCATCGCCAGTGTCGGTGAGCGCGCCAAACGCCGTTATGCAGAGCTCAGCGCAACCGACGAAACCCTCTCCCTCGCCAGCATCACCGCCGACCTTGCCGAGCGCGATGCGCGCGACACCAACCGGGCTGACGCACCCCTGCTGCAAGCCGATGATGCGGACTTGCTGGATACAAGCAATTTAGGTATAGGCGCAGCCGTTCAACATGCGATTGCGCTGGTGGACGCTCGCCTGAAGAGTCGGACTTAACCGACTTGGATGAGGCGCTTCGCTGTTGCGGGGCGCCCTTTTGCTTTTCCCAAAGCCCGAGTGTTCAATAGTTATCGCATGGCGAATGCCAGGGCGACATGAGGTCGTCCGGGCAGTGTGGCCTAAGACCGCCGGAGACAACCGGCTGGCCAGCAACGACTTGAAGGACTAAATCTCATATGGCCTCAACGGCAAACCCAACGCGCGATGATTTCGCAGCGCTCCTCAATGAAACACTCGGTGGTGCAGATGGTGGCTTTGAAGGCCGCGTCGTAAAGGGCACAGTCACCGGCATTGAAAACGACCTCGCCGTCATCGACGTAGGTTTGAAGAGCGAAGGCCGCGTGCCGCTGCGCGAATTTGCCGCACCGGGCCAGAAGTCGGACCTGAAGGTCGGCGATGAAGTCGAAGTTTATGTCGACCGCGTTGAGAACAGCAATGGCGAGGCCATGCTGTCGCGCGATCGCGCCCGTCGCGAAGCCGCATGGGACAAGCTGGAATCCGAATTTACCGAGAGCGCCCGCGTTGAGGGTGTCATCTTCGGTCGCGTCAAGGGCGGCTTCACGGTCGATCTTGATGGCGCCGTGGCATTCCTGCCCGGCTCGCAGGTCGATATCCGCCCCGTGCGCGACGTTACGCCGCTCATGGACATTCCACAGCCTTTCCAGATCCTCAAAATGGATCGTCGCCGCGGCAACATCGTCGTGTCGCGTCGCGCCATTCTGGAAGAGACGCGCGCCGAGCAGCGCAGCGGCCTCATCCTGACGCTGACCGAAGGCCAGATCATCGAAGGCATCGTCAAGAACATCACCGATTATGGTGCGTTCGTTGACCTTGGCGGCATCGATGGCCTGCTGCACGTCACGGATCTGAGCTACAAGCGCATCAATCACCCAAGCGAGATGATCAACATCGGCGACACGGTGAAGGTGCAGATCATCCGCATCAACCGCGAAACGCAGCGCATCAGCCTTGGCATGAAGCAGCTCGAGAGCGATCCTTGGGAAGGCGCAACGTCCAAGTATCCAGTGGGCGCCAAGCTCTCCGGTCGCGTCACGAACATCACCGAATATGGTGCCTTCGTGGAGCTGGAAGCTGGCATCGAGGGCCTTGTCCACGTTTCGGAAATGTCCTGGACCAAGAAGAATGTTCACCCCGGCAAGATCGTTTCGACGAGCCAGGAAGTGGAAGTCATCGTTCTGGAAGTCGATGCCGAGAAGCGTCGTATCAGCCTTGGCCTCAAGCAGGCGCAGTCCAACCCTTGGGACAGCTTTGCAGACAAGCACCCGGTTGGCTCGACCGTCGAAGGCGAAGTCAAGAACGCGACCGAGTTCGGCCTGTTCATCGGTCTGGATGGCGACGTCGACGGCATGGTACACATGTCCGACATCGCATGGGGCATTTCGGGTGAAGACGCGCTCAACCTGCATCGCAAGGGCGAGATGGTTACGGCCATCGTGCTCGACGTGGATGTTGAGAAGGAGCGCATCAGCCTCGGCATGAAGCAGCTTGAAAAGGGTGCTCCGGCTGCTGGCTCTGTCGGCCGCTCGGCGGGCGCTGGCATCAACAAGAATGAGACCGTCACGGTCACCGTTCTTGAAGTGCGCGATGGCGGCCTGGAAGTTCAGGCTGGCGACGATGGCGTCACGGGCTTCATCAAGCGCAGCGACCTTGGCCGCGACCGCGACGAGCAGCGCCCAGACCGCTTCCAGGTTGGTCAGAAGTTCGACGCACTGGTGATCGGTTTCGACCGCTCCAAGAAGCCGAACTTCTCGATCAAGGCTCTGCAGATCTCGGAAGAGAAGCAGGCCGTGGCGCAGTATGGCTCGTCCGACAGCGGCGCGTCGCTGGGCGACATCCTGGGCGAAGCGCTCAAGGGCAAGAACTGAGTTTAAGCTCATTCGGGTCAGCTTTGGCCCGAACGGATAAAAGCGGGCCGGTCGATTCGTCGATCGGCCCGCCTGATTCTAGTACTTGTCGATTCTGCAGCTTAAGCGCTGATTTCACTTGATTTGGCGCGGCTCTGTGGCAGAGCGAAAATAGTCACGGTGGTGTAACCGATTGGGGAATCGGGAAATCGCCGGGGGCTTGGGGGGCCGGTTTCGGCCAAAATCGGAAAGTGGCAGAGATGATTCGTTCTCAGCTCGTACAAAAGCTTGCAGAGTTGCACCCGGATTTGCACAGCGCGGAAGTTGACCGCATCGTGGACATCGTGTTCGATTCCATTTCCACGCGACTGGCCGAAGGTGGTCGTGTCGAGCTGCGCGGCTTTGGCGCCTTCACCACGCGCGCACGCGATGCCCGCACGGGCCGCAATCCACGTACGGGAACATCAGTGTCCGTCCCGCCAAAGCGGGTTCCGCACTTCAAGCCCGGCAAGGAAATGCGCATTCGCCTCAACGCTGGCGAGTGACGGCGGCGGCGCAGGCTGCTCTTCTTTTCAAGTCATGTTTTGATGGGTCGCCCTTGCCAAAGGGCTAGCCCCAGCGCTGCCAGCATGGCATGGACGGCGCGCACGAACCTTGGGCGGACGTGGCGAAACCGGTAGACGCAGCAGACTTAAAATCTGCTTCTCGGCTGAGAGTGCGGGTTCGAGTCCCGCCGTCCGCACCATGATTTGAGCGCCAAGGTCCTTGTTCCAGCTTGGCCGAAATGAACGCCCCTCAGCTGTAGATCTTCGCACCCTCGATATCGGTTGGGCGCAGGGTCTTCAAATCGATGGCATCGAGGCAACCGGCGTTGACCGCATATTTATCGGGAAATTTCCGCATCTTGTGGAAGGTATAGATGCCGCACCGTTTGCAGAAATAGTGGACTGCAACGTTCCTGTTGAAGCGGTATTCTGAAAGCAACTCCTTGCCGGATTGCAGACACAGATCGACTTCGTCACAGCGCAGCATGATCGCGCCGCGCCGTCTGCACATTGAGAAATCGCATCGCGCGGAATAGTCGAGCGCTACTTTAGCCGTGAACGTCACGCCGCGGCAGTGACAGGATCCATGATAAAGCTGCATCTAACGTCCTTACCGATGTGATGACCGCCATTGTTGCTCACCAACGCCACAGATGCCAGCATGCGCTGGCATGCGGTGAAAATAGCCCCCGCCGAAAAGCTACTCCTCCCCGCAAGTGATTTTACCTGCGCCGAAAATGCTCTAGAGCCTTGGCTTCATGCGAAGGCTGCGATGACTCATCCAATCAAGAACAGATATCGTCCCAGCTGGCTGCATCAGGCTGTGGTCGCAGCGGCAATGCTCAGCCTCGTTGGCTGTGGCGGCCAGCGAGACAAGAGCGCTGTGCAAGTGGACGTGATCGGCGAGCCTGACCAGATGGCGCGGCCGCTGCAAAACAGCATGTCCGCGCCCGGAAAGCTCATTCTTGGTGCCACGGCGCAAGGGTTGCTCAGCTTCGATGCCAATGGCGAGGTCGTTGGCGCGATGGCGGAAAGCTGGATCGTGGAGGATGGCGGGCAAAGCTTCATCTTTCGGCTCAAGCGCCTGAACTGGCGCGATGGCGAGCCGGTGAAAGCCGAGCAGGTTGCCCGGCTGTTGCGCGAGCGGATGCGGGCCAACCCGTTGTCGCTGGCCGGGCTGGAGCCCGACGTGCGCGCGATGACCGATCGGGTGATCGAGATTCGCCTGGACGCAAGTTTGCCCGCCTTCCTGCAATTGCTTGCCCAGCCGCAACTGGCGATTCTGCCGCGCGGTGGCGGCACCGGGCCTTATGAAGCTGTGGACGTTAAGGGCGCCGCAGATCTGATCCCGGTCGCCCCTCCCCTCGCTCCGTCCCCGGCGGTCGATGAGGAAGAGAAGATCACGCCGCAGATCGATCACCGCCATTTGCGAGCCATGCGTGCGTCTCTCGCGCTCGTGCGCTTCAAGGCACGCGAGAATGATCTTGTGCTGGGCGGGCGCTTCCAGCATCTGCCGCTCACCAAGGTTGTGGGCCTGACGCAGACCGAGATGGAGTTCGATCCTGCGCCGGGCCTGTTCGGCTTGGGCATCACGAGCAAATCAGCATTTCTGGACGATCTTGCCGTGCGTGATGCGCTCGCCCGCGTGGTGGATCGTGCGCAAATCGGCGCGGCGCTTGCCCTCCCGACATGGGCAACGCGCGTTTACCCCATGCCCGGCCCGCTGGAACTTGAGCGGCAGCCCAGCGCGCCAGCCTGGACCGGCGAGCCGATTGCGGAGCGGATCGTCTCGGCGCGCGGCATCATCGAGCGTTGGGTTGCCGCGAACGAGGCCCCGCCAGTGTTGCGCATCGCGCTGCCGGATGGCCCAGGCGCGTCGCTGCTTTTCCATCGACTGGCGCGCGATTTCGGCCAGATCGGTGTCAGTGTCGATCGCGTCGCGATGGATGAGGCTGCAGACCTGCGGCTGATCGACGAAATCGCGCCCTTTGACAGCGCCCTTTGGTATCTCGCCCGGCTCGATTGCGCTGGCGGCTTGCGCTGTGACAGCCGCGTAGCCCCACTCCTCGCACAAGCCCGCAAGCAGCGGGATAAAGACGAGCAAGCCCGGCTGCTTGGAGAGGCGGAAGAGACCACGGTCGCTTATGCCGGCTTCATCCCACTCGGCCAGCCGATCCGCTGGGCAGCGGTCGGGCGGCGATTGACGGGCTTCCAACCCTCCCCGCGCGGCGTGCATCCATTGAACCGGTTGATCATAACCCCCAGATAGCATTGGCGCGGCAATTCGCCCGCTTGGACAAGGATTGCTGCGGCGATGGCCAGGCCTAATTTTCGTGTGGATGAGATGGCGGCGCAGTTCGACCGCATGCCCGGCATGGGGCGCGATGCTCAATCGGTGCGTCAGCGCATCGAGATGATGGAGCAGGTGCTCGAGAATGTGTTCACCATTCCCGGTACGCGCTTTCGCGTCGGGCTGGATGCAATGATCGGACTTATCCCTGTGGTGGGCGATCTCGTGGCAGCGGCGATGGGCGCGTGGATCGTTTGGGAAGCGCGCAACCTTGGCATGTCGCGCTGGCAGCTTATTCGCATGAGTGCCAATATCGGTGTGGATACCGCCATCGGCGCGATCCCGTTCGTGGGCGATGCGTTCGATCTTGCCTTCCGCTCGAACAGCAAGAATTTGCGTATTATCCGCAAGCATCTAGACCGACATCACCCCTCGACAACCATTATCGACGGCTGAGTGCTGGGTCAGGTGCGGGATCTTATGCGCATCGATTGACCCGGAGCTACATCCTGGCTCTGGGATGCGCAGGCGGTGTATATCATGCGCTGGTCAAAGCAGATCTGCACCTCATCCAGCCAGCCTTGCCGCGTGAGGCGGACACGCACAGACTGCTCGGGCAGGACTGGCTTTTCCCGCGCGTTGGCAGCGATGAGTGCATGCTTAAAGGTTTCGACGGTCAGCGCCTCGTCGCGCGCGAGCGCAGCCATGTCGGGAAAGCGCACGCGGCCATAAAGCCCCCTCGCCTGATCGAAATAGGCGTTGGGCGGACCGCGCATACAGGTGCCATGCTTCGCCCACTCATGCTGGAGCAGATCGACCGATGGCGTTGCGCACAGGTTTGCACGCAGGATTGCGGGGGTCAGCCGCTGAGCCGGACGGCAATATTGCGGCCAGCTCTTGCCCGCACCATTGGGCCACAGACCATGCAGCACGAAGCCGAAGCGATTGCCGCGCTGACTGCATTGAAAGCTGCCTGCGTCGCTCCCCCGCGCGCAATATTCGGGCGACCAGCTGAGCGCCAGCGTGTAGCTGCGGATCGGCATGACGCGGCGCGGCTGTGCCTGGCTGGGCTGGGATAGTTTCGGCAGTGGCAGCGTAGCGGGCAATCGGCAGCTCCCGAGCTGCGCATGGGCCGCGCCCGGCAGCATTGTCGCAACGGCAAGCATTGCGAGCGCGCCCAGCGATCCTCGCAGCCGCTCAGGCATTGCTGAAATCGAGACCGATGTCCGCAGCCGGGGCTGACTGCGTGAGCCGCCCGACGCTGATATAATCGACGCCGGTCATCGCGATCTCACGGATCGTCTCCAGCCGCACGCCGCCCGATGCCTCGGTGGGTACGCGCTTGCCGACCAGCGTCACCGCGCCACGCAGCACATCGGGCGGCATGTTATCGAGCAGCAGATGCGTAGCACCAGCCGCGATTGCGGGCTCGATCTGGTCGATGCGGTCGACCTCGACGATGATCTGCGCAATCCCTGCATCCACCGCACGGCGCACGGCCTCAGCAACTGAGCCCGCGACCGCGACATGATTGTCCTTGATCATCGCTGCATCCCACAGGCCCATCCGGTGGTTCTTCGCGCCGCCCATGCGCGTGGCGTATTTCTCCAGCACACGAAGGCCGGGGATCGTTTTGCGCGTATCCAGCAAGGTCGCGCCCGTGCCTGCAATGCGGTCCACATATTGGCGGGTCATGGTGGCGATGCCGCATAGATGCTGCACCGTGTTGAGCGCCGAGCGCTCGGCTGTGAGCATCGCCCGCGCCCGGCCATGCAGGCGCATCACGTCCGTTCCAGCACGCACCTGCTCGCCTTCGCCAGCCAGAATCTCGATCTCGACTTGCTGATCGAGCGTGCGGAAAAACGCCTCCGCAATCGGTAGTCCCGCCACGGTGACGGCATCACGGCTATCCATCACACCCGCAAACATCGCATCGGCTGGGATAACGCTCTGCGAGGTCACATCCTGCCCACCTGCGCCGAGCGGCCCGCCGAGATCTTCAGACAGGGTGGAGGCAATGAAGGCGTCGAGGTCGAAGCCCGTCAGAGCGAAGGTCAAGCCCGCGCCCCGACATCACCCTTGCCGACGCTACCGCTCGCCATCTCCAGCATCCGGTCGAGGCTCTTGCGCGCAGCGAGGCGCAAGGTCTCGTCCATCTCGATCCGCGGCTGCAGATCGCGCAGGGAAATATAGAGCTTTTCCAGCGTGTTGAGCGCCATATAGGGGCAGATATTGCAATTGCAGTTGCCGTCCGCACCGGGCGCACCGACGAATGTCTTCTCCGGCACTGCCTTTTCCATCTGGTGGATGATGTGCGGCTCGGTCGCCACGATCAGCGTGTCGCCCGGCATATTCTTGGCATAGGTGAGGATGCCGCTCGTCGAGCCGACATAATCACTATGATCGATGATCGCGGGCGGGCATTCGGGGTGCGCGGCAACCGGCACACCGGGATATTGCGCCTTGAGCTTGAGCAGTTCGGTCTCGCTGAAGCTCTCATGCACGATGCACACGCCGGGCCACAACAGCATGTCGCGGCCCATTTTTCGGTTGAGATAGCCGCCCAGATGCTTGTCCGGGCCGAAGATGATCTTCTGATCCTTGGGTAGCTTGGCGAGGATCGTCTCGGCGGACGAGCTGGTCACGATGATATCGGAGAGCGCCTTCACCTCGGCTGAGCAATTGATGTAGCTGAGCGCGATATGATCGGGGTGCGCCTCGCGGAAGGCTTTGAACTGCGCGGGTGGGCAGCTATCTTCCAGCGAACAGCCAGCGTCCATGTCGGGCAGGATCACGATCTTGTCGGGGCTGAGGATCTTGGCCGTCTCCGCCATGAAGCGCACGCCGCAAAAGGCGATGACGTCCGCATCGGTCTCAGCCGCCTTGCGGGAAAGCTCGAGCGAGTCTCCAACAAAGTCCGCAAGATCCTGAATTTGCGGCTTTTGATAATAATGTGCGAGGATGACCGCGTTGCGCTCTTTGCGCAGACGATTGATCTCTTCGAGCAGGTCGATCCCTACAAGGCTCCCGCCGACCCCACCGCGTGCGTCCATTATCGAATCTCCTGCATTATCATGCCTCGCAAATGGCCCCGGCGCGGCGTGGGTTCAACCTGTATTCGCGTTGTGCGTGAAGTGGGTGAGGCGAAACTGTCGTGCGCGACATCACATTATGATCGTCACCCCGGACTTGATCCGGGGTCCCGCTACCTTCTGCACCCTTCGTCAAGGAAGCGGGATCCCGGGTCAAGCCCGGGATGACGAGGTGTGGGACTGCAAAATTCGAGCGCTTAACGCAGCGCCCACAAGTCTGGCGCGCTCTGCGCCACCAGCCCACGCCGCTCCATATCGATGAGATGCGCCAGCACGGATCGCCCGGCCGCGCCGTGGAGATGCAATCCCAGCCCCGCATACATCGCGTTCACCATCGCCGGGATAGGCATCGCCCCTTCCCGTTCCAGCAGGCGCAATATCTGCCCTTCACGCATTTTGCGGTGCCCAAGCATGCCACGTGCGAAACGCTGCGGTTGGGTGATCGGCTCGCCATGCGCAGGGTAATAGATAGCGTCCGTGCGATTCACGAGCAGCTCCAGAGAGGCGAGATAATCACTCATATCGCCATCGGGCGGCGAGACGACGCTGGTGGACCAGCCCATCACATGATCGCCCGTGAACAGCGCCCCCTCCTCCTCCAGCGCGTAGCAGAGATGGTTGGACGTGTGGCCCGGCGTCGCGAGCGTTGTCAGAGTCCAGCCAGCGCCGGTAAGTTGATCGCCATCGCGCAGCACTCTGTCCGGCGCGTAGGCGGGATCGAAGGACGCGTCGGCGCGCGGGCCATCGTCATCGAGCGAGAGGGGCGCGCAGCCAATGATCGGCGCGCCGGTGCGTTGCGACAAGGGACGCGCGGCAGGGCTATGGTCCCGGTGGGTGTGGGTGCACATGATCGCCACGACAGGTCGACCGTCGATGGCCTGCATCAGCGCATCAAGATGGGCATCCTCCGCCGGCCCGGGATCGATCACCGCAACATCATCGGCGCCGACCAGATAGCTTTGCGTGCCCTGATAGGTGAAGGGTGATGGGTTGGGCGCGAGAATGCGGTGGACGAGCGGGGAAAGCCGCATCGAAATGCCGGTATCTTCGGAAATGGGGGGCTTTTTGGTGGCCATCATTCCCATGTGTCATGCAGCGGGGCGATTGCAAGCCTTGCGGGGCCTAGCGTTGCAAGCGATGTGCGACGGCCAAAGAAAAAGGCGCGAAACTTAGTTCGCGCCTCTCAATTGCGTATCGCGACAGGACTTAGGCCTTGGTGAGGCCTTCGTCCGTGAGCAGCTGCTCCAGCTCGCCCGCCTCGAACATTTCCATCATGATGTCCGAACCGCCCAAAAACTCGCCCTTCACATAGAGCTGGGGGATGGTCGGCCAATCAGAATAGCTTTTGATGCCCTGACGGATTTCCTGATCCTGCAGCACATCAACCGTCTCGAAATTCGCACCAAGGCGCTCAAGGATGGCAATCGCGCGGCTGGAAAAGCCGCACTGTGGGAAAAGCGGGGTGCCTTTCATGAACAGCACGACGCCATTCTTGCTGACAATATCGCTGATGCGGGCGTGAGCCGGGCTGGTTGGGACTTGATCGGTCATCATCTATCTCCGGGACAGCAAAGCTGCTGCAATATCTCTAAGCCCTCAATTGGGAATGGCGGTCGTCAGTTGCAAGGCATGAAGCTCACCGCCCATCCGGCTGCCGAGCGCAGCATAGACGGCGCGCTGCTGAGCGAGCCTGTTCATGCCGCGAAAGCTCTCGGAAACAACATGCGCGGCATAATGATCACCATCGCCAGCAAGATCGGTAATCTCCACCGTCGCATCCGGGATTGCGCTTGTGATGAGCGCCTCAATATCTTGTGCGGCCATTGGCATGATCTTGGCTCAGCTACCCTGCATGAACTGGCGGCGCGCCTCGACCGTCTGATCGCTCAGCGCCGTGCGGACCTGCTGCTCATCGGTTTCGACGCCAGCCGACACCAGATCGCCCAGCACCTTGCGGATCACATCCTCATCGCCTGCTTCCTCAAAGTCTGCCTGCACGACAGCCTTCGCGTAGGCGTCCGTCTCTTCTTTCGTGAGGCCCATGAGGCCCGCAGCCCACTCGCCCAACAGACGGTTGCGGCGCGCGGCCACGCGGAAGGCAAGCTCCTGATCGTTGGCGAATTTCGACTCAAACGCCTTTTCGCGATCCTCAAATCCACTCATCAAAGAAACGCCTTTATTCTGGGGGTAATTTCGTACGCACTACTTAGGAAGGGCAGCGCGGGATAGCAACGCACAGCGGCTAATTTCAGGCCGTAGCAGGCACCAGCCAGGGGCGGCGCCGGGCATCCTGCGCCTCGAACCCTGCGATGACATCGCCCTGCGCCATGGTGAGGCCGATCTCATCCAACCCGCCGATCAGGCAGTCTTTGCGGAACGGATCAATCTCGAAGCTGAAGCGATCCTGGAACGGCGTGGTGACGCTTTGATGCTCCAGATCGATGCTGATCGTATCCGTTTTGGCGACTTCGACCAGTCGATCTACCGCTTCCTGCGGGAGCACGACCGTGAGAATGCCGTTCTTGAAGGCATTACCCGAGAAAATATCCGAGAAGCTCGGCGCGATCACGGCCTTCACGCCCATGTCGGCCAGCGCCCATGCGGCATGCTCGCGGCTCGACCCGCAGCCGAAATTATCGCCCGCCACGATGATCGGCGCGCCAGCATAGCGCGGATCGTCGAACACATTGCCCGGCTCCTTGCGCAGCACTTCGAACGCGCCCTGACCAAGGCCCGTGCGGCTGATGGTCTTGAGCCATTCAGCCGGAATGATGATGTCGGTATCGACATTTTTCATGCCGAACGGATAAGCGCGGCCTTCGACGATGTTGACGGGTTCCATCATGGTCCTGCGGTTTGGAAAGACTGTGCAGCCAAGTGGCCGATGCTATAGCGTGCGTCAAGGCCGGGGCGGTTTGCGAGAGAGGCATTGGCGACATGAAGGACATGGAATGGCGCCCAATGCGCACGGACGATCTGCCAGCAGTGACGGCGATATCGGCGGCTGTGCATGGCGATTTTGCGGAGACGCTGGCCACTTATGAGGAGCGGCTGGCACTCTACCCGGCGGGCTGCATCACCCTTGAAGAGAATGGCGCACCGGTCGGCTTTTTGATCAGCCACCCCTGGCACGCAGGCCAATCGCCCGCACTCAACCAGCAACTCGGCGCCATTCCGCACGAAAATGCCGACCATTATCTGCATGATATCGCGCTGCTGCCGCAAACGCGCGGATCAGGCGCGGGCAAGGCAGCGCTGGCTTTCGTGATCGCCCATGCACGCGCGCGCGGCTTTGAGCGGGTCACGTTAGTAGCTGTGAATGGCGCAGACCGTTTCTGGTCTGCTCAGGGCTTCGAGCATGCGGGCACGACGGAAGCTGGCCCATATGGGCCGGGCACGTTCGTCATGCATCTGGCGCTGTAAGGGGAGCCGACCAGCACCCCATCCTGCCAAATTTGCCTTATGGATTACTTGCCGTTGCTGAGCGGCTTTGCGCTCACCGGCTTTACCGCAGCTTGGCCGAGACCGACCGCCATCGCCGCGCTGCCGACCGCGCCGAGCACGAGGATCCAGAAAATCTTTTTCATTACCGCCCCTTAGCCCTTAAGCTTGTTCGTGCACCATTAAATCACGAACGTCGGCAAGTCGACCCCTGATTGCAGCGGCTGCAGCCATAACGGGTGAAACCAGATGCGTGCGCGCGCCCGGACCCTGACGGCCCATGAAATTGCGGTTGCTGGTCGAAGCGCATCGCTCGCCGCTCGGCACGCGATCCGGGTTCATACCAAGGCACATCGAACAGCCCGGCTCGCGCCACTCGAAGCCCGCGTCGGTAAAGATGACATCCAGCCCCTCGGCCTCGGCCTGACGCTTGACGAGGCCAGAACCCGGCACGACGAGCGCCTGCTTGATCCCTGCGGCAACCTTGTGGCCCTTGAGCACGGCTGCGGCAGCGCGCAAATCCTCGATGCGGCTGTTGGTGCAGCTACCGATGAAGATATGCTCCACCGTCACATCTTTCATGCGCTGCCCGGCAGTGAGCCCCATATAATCCAGCGACTTGGCGGCTGCCGCACGCTTGGATGGATCCTCAAAGCTCTCAGGATCGGGCACAGCGCCTGAGATTGAAACGACATCCTCAGGGCTTGTGCCCCAGGTGACGGTCGGCGCAATCTCGCTCGCGTGAATCTTCAGCACCTTGTCGAAGGTCGCGCCCTCATCGGTCACCAGCGTGCGCCAATAAGCGACAGCGCGATCCCACGCCTCGCCGGTTGGCGCCATCGGGCGGCCCTTGAGATAGTCGAACGTCTTCTCATCCGGCGCGAACAGGCCGGAGCGCGCGCCGCCCTCGATCGCCATATTGGCAACCGTCAGCCGCCCTTCCACGCTCATGTCGCGGAAGGTCGAGCCACGAAATTCCATGACATGACCCGTGCCGCCCGCGGTGCCGATGCGGCCGATGACTTCCAGAATCACATCCTTGGGCGTCACGCCAAAGCCCAGCTCGCCCTCAACCTCAATCGCGAAGGTTTTGCTCGGCTTGAGCATCAGCGTCTGCGTGGCGAGAACATGCTCCACCTCGCTGGTGCCGATGCCGAAGGCGAGCGCGCCCAACGCGCCATGCGCCGCCGTGTGACTATCGCCGCAAACCAAAGTCGTGCCCGGCAGCGTGAAGCCCTGCTCGGGGCCGATCACATGGACGATGCCCTGATTCACATCGGTCGCGCCGAAATAGGTGATGCCGAACTCTTCGACATTGCTCTCAAGTGCGGCCAATTGCTGGGCACTCTGCGCATTGACGATGGGGATGCGCTTGCCTTGCGCATCCACACGCGCGGTGGTCGGCACATTATGATCCGGCACAGCCAGCGTCAGATCCGGGCGGCGCACCTTGCGGCCAGCGAGGCGAAGCCCCTCAAAAGCCTGCGGGCTCGTCACTTCATGGACGAGATGGCGGTCGATATAGACGAGGCATGTGGCGTCATCGCGCGTCTCGATGACGTGCGCATCCCAGATCTTTTCGTACAGCGTGCGAGGTTTGTTCATAATAGGGCAGCCCTACAATCCTGTGCGCGTTGGGGGAAGCCCCTATATCGGGCGCTGGAGATCAGCTTCAATGGTGCGCGATGCCAGCCAGTAATGCAGCGCGGCCCATGGATAGACGATGCACAGCGTCGCCATCGCAAGACCGAGTGCCACACCCGGTGCGACACCGCCCGCGGCATAATGATCGCTTACCGCACCGAGGATGAGCGGACCAAAGCCTCCTCCGATCAATGTGTAGATCATGCCGGTGAACGCCGTGCCAGTGGCGCGCATGCGGGGACCGAGCATATTCTGAAAAATGCCCTGCGTTGGGCCGAGGTAAGTATATTGGAACAGGCCGCACAGGCCGACGAGGATCACGAGCAATACCGGATCATTGCGCGTGATTGCGAAGGCATAGAGCGGCGCGGAAATCAGCAAAGTGATCGCCGGAATGAGTGCATAGCCCCGCTTATTGCCACGGCTGCCCATGCGATCCGTCAGCCAGCCCGCACCCAGGATGCTGATGGTGGACGGCAGGCTGGCGACCAGCCCCGCGACGATCCCGGCCTCAAGCAGCGTGAAGCCGTAGCGGCGGATGAGATAGGCGGCGAGGAAAGCATTGAGGCCAAAGCCCACCATGCTGGCAAGGCTGGAGCCAAGCAGCATATTGCGCATGGTGGGCCAGCGGAGATAGCGGCCCAGCACGGTTCCGAGCGGCGGCACCTGCGCGTCCGCGAATTCCCCATCCAGCCCGCCGCGCTTTGGCTCGGCCACGAAGAGCGTGAGCAAAATCGCAAGGATGATGCCCGGCACCGCCGCCACCAGCAGCGCAGCCCGCCAGCCATAAAGCTGCGCAATCAGCGCGCCGCCGCTGGCGCCAAGGAATGCGCCAACAGGCGCGGACAAGTGAAGCACGGACATCATCGTCGCACGCTTCTCTCGCGGGAAATAATCCGAGACGACGGAGTAAGTGGAGGGCAGCCCCACGGCTTCCCCCACGCCCACGCCGATGCGGGCGAGCAGCAATTGCGCATAGGATTGCGCCATGCCGCACGCCGCCGTCGCGATGGACCAGAAGAGCGTGCCGATGGAAATGAGCGTCAGGCGCCGCTTGCGCTCGGCAATCCGCGCCACGACCAGCGCGAGCACCACATTGAGCACCGCAAAGGCTAATCCGTTCACAATGCCGAGCTGCGTGTCGCTTAAGCCAAACTCGCGCTTGAGGGGCTCGGCCAGCACATTCATGATGATGCGATCGATAAAGCCGACGATGCCGATGCAGGTCAGCAATATGAGCGCGACGCGGGGGCGCTCCTTGATCGTGCTGATGGCCATGCCTCTCCCTTTATGTGTCGGCCTTTGGTGGCGCGTTGTGGCGGCCCTTGTCGAGCATTGCGCAGTGGAAGGCTAGTGGCTGAAAGTGAAATTCGACACACCGAATTTCGTCCAACCGTACTTAGTCACCCCGGGCTCGACCCGGGATCCCGCTTTTCTTCAGGATTGTGCGCGAAGGCAGCGGGACCCCGGATCAAGTCCGGGGTGACGAGGGCGCTATGGGCGATGTTTCGCACTTATAAGCCCCTCCTCTTCAGAGGAGGGGTTGGGGTGGTGTTACGACATTAGCGTGGGAGTGCGCGGGTGCGATGCTTGCGCATCGCCACCACCCCCGGCCCCTCCTCTAAAGAGGAGGGGTGAGGCACCGCTAACCCTTCCAATCAAAGTAAATATTTCGCCGTCGTCTTCTGCGCCACCTCATCAGCCGTCACACCCGGCGCCAGCTCCACCAGCTTGAACGGTTCGCCAGCCGCCGGGCGCTGGAACACCGCGATATCGGTGATGATCATGTCCACCACATTACGCCCCGTCAGCGGCAGCGTACATTCGGGAATGAACTTCGGGCTACCATCCTTGGCGTTGTGCTCCATCACCACGATGATCTTCTTCACACCCGCGACCAGATCCATCGCGCCGCCCATGCCCTTGATCATCTTGCCAGGGATCATCCAGTTGGCAATGTCGCCATTCTCGGAGACTTCCATCGCGCCGAGCACGGTGAGATCGATATGACCACCACGGATCATCGCGAAGCTATCCGCCGACGAGAAATATGCGGTACTGGGCAGTTCGCTGATCGTCTGCTTGCCCGCATTGATGAGATCGGGGTCAACCTCGTCATCATAAGGGAATGGCCCGATGCCAAGCATGCCATTTTCTGATTGCAGCGTCACTTCCACGCCCGCCGGAATATGATTAGCAACCAGTGTCGGGATGCCGATGCCGAGGTTCACATAGAAGCCGTCTTCCAGCTCGCGGGCCGCGCGCGCCGCCATCTCATCGCGTGTCCAGGCCATTATGCGCTCTCCCTTTCGCGAACCGTGCGGAACTCGATCTTCTTGTCATAGGGCGCGCCGACGATCATGCGCTTCACATAGATGCCGGGCAGATGGATGCTGTCCGGGTCCAGGCTGCCGGTGGGTACGACCTCTTCCACTTCCGCGATGCAGATCTTGCCCGCAGTCGCCATCGGCTGGTTGAAGTTGCGCGCCGTCTTGCGGAAGATCAGGTTGCCGCTCTCATCGGCCTTCCAGCCCTTAATGATGCAAACGTCCGCATAAATGCCGCGCTCGAGCACATATTCCTGCCCGTCGAAGGTCTTGGTTTCCTTGCCTTCTGCCACCAGCGTGCCAACGCCTGTCTTGGTGTAAAAGCCCGGAATGCCAGCGCCACCGGCGCGGCAGCGCTCGGCCAGCGTGCCTTGTGGGCAGAACTCGACCTCAAGCTCACCGGAAAGATATTGCCGCTCAAACTCTTTATTTTCGCCAACATAGGAGCTGATCATCTTCTTGATCTGGCGCGTGCGCAGCAGCTTGCCGAGCCCCTCATTGTCGATGCCCGCATTGTTGGAAGCGACGGTGATATCCTTCACGCCGGACTCGCGGATCGCATCAATCAGGCGCTCGGGAATTCCACACAGGCCAAAACCGCCCGCACAAAGCAACATGCCGTCAAACAGCAATCCGTCCAATGCTGCAGTCGCATCGGGATAGAGTTTCTTCATGCGCGTCTCCTTGGCACGAATGGGTAAATTCTGCCTCGGCAATAGGGTGAGAGTTGCGCGTGGTCAAACGGTCGCATTGCGCCAGACGGCAGGAATATTTGCCGATTGCATCAGATGCTTCAGGCACGAAAAAGGCCACCCGATTGCTCGGGAGGCCTATTCGCTAACTCGCCATGAGGGTGGCGAGCGTCAAATCATACGATCAGACCTTGTCGCCCAGAGCGCCCTTTACGGAGCCCTTCAGGTTCTGGCCTTCGCCCTTCTTTTCTTGCGCGATGCCCTCGGCCTTCTGCGCTGGATCATTGCGTGCATCGCCAAGGGCCTGCTTCACCTTGCCAGCAGCTTCGTTTGCGATACCCTTGGCCTTGTCGGTCAGTTCACCCATGACAATCTCCATTTGTAAATCGACCGGACCGCCCGGCCGCCTTGCAATAGAAACGGATGGAGGCCGCACGAGTTCCTGAAAGAGCGGTGAACCGTTAGACTTAAATCAACCCCGCGAGCGGGCTTGAAGGGTCTGCATACATCCGACGCCCCATGCGCCCGGCGAGATAGGCCATTCGGCCCGCCTCGACCGATGCCTTCATGGCGCTCGCCATCAAAATGGGGTTCTTGGCCTCGGCAATGGCGGTGTTCATGAGCACGCCCGTGCAGCCCAGTTCCATCGCCACGGCGGCATCGGAGGCCGTGCCCACGCCCGCATCGACCAGCACGGGCAGCTTGGTGCCTTCAACGATCAGCCGGATGGTGACGCGGTTCTGCAAGCCGAGCCCGGAGCCGATCGGCGCACCCAGCGGCATGATTGCGACCGCGCCTGCATTCTCCAGCTGCTGCGCGGCGATTGGGTCGTCCGTGCAATAGACCATCGGCTTGAAGCCTTCTTTGGCGAGGATTTCGGTCGCGCGGAATGTCTCGATCATATTGGGGTAGAGCGTGCGCGCCTCGCCGAGCACTTCCAGCTTCACAAGCTCCCAGCCGCCAGCCTCTCGCGCCAGCCGCAAGGTGCGGATCGCGTCCTCGGCATTGAAGCAGCCCGCCGTGTTGGGCAGATAGGTGACCTTCTTGGGGTCGATAAAGTCCGTCAGCATCGGCGCCTTGGGGTCGGACACATTCACGCGCCGCACGGCAACGGTCACGATCTCCGCGCCGGAAGCCTCAACGGCGGCAGCATTCTGCGCGAAATCCTTATATTTGCCCGTGCCCACGATCAGCCGCGAGCGGAAGGTCTGGCCTGCAACCGACCATGTGTCATCCGCCGCCACAGGCGTGCCATCACCACCGCCAACGAAATGCACGATTTCCAGCTCATCGCCATCTTCCACGATGGTCGTTTCGATCTGCGCGCGCGGCACAACCTCAAGGTTGCGCTCTACGGCAATCTTGTCCGGCGCGAGGCCAAGCTCATTCGCCAGATGCGCCAGCGTATGCCCCGCGCGGATGCGGCGATGCTCGCCATTCACATGGATACCGATCGTTCCGTCCACGCTCATCGCTAAAATGCACCTTTTCCTTTGAGAGCCGCCCTTGCCGCCATATAGGGAGGCCTTGGACGCTCGCAACTAAAAGGACAGGATGGCTCATGGCATCCCCCCGGAAAATCTATGTGCTCAATGGGCCCAACCTCAATCTGCTCGGCATTCGCGAGCCGGAGATTTATGGCTTTGACACGCTGGACGACATTGCTGACCGGCTTGAGGACGAGGCGCGCCGCGCCAATGCGGAGATTGATTGCCGCCAGTCCAATCATGAAGGGCATCTGATCGACTGGATGCATGAGGCCAATGCCGAGCCTGCCCATGCCATCATCCTGAACGCGGGCGCGCTCACGCATACATCGCTGGCGCTTTATGATGCGATCAAATCCATCACCGTGCCCGTGATCGAGGTGCATATTTCAAATCCCGCCGCCCGTGAGGCATATCGGCATCACAGCTATGTCGGCATGGCCGCGCGCGGCACGATTGCGGGCTTTGGCCCACTCTCCTACATGCTGGCGCTGGAAGCCGCGCTGGAGATGGACTGACCTTGCAGGGCGCTAGACTGTTGCCTTAATGACCGAAGGGCAATAGGCGCTGCCACCATTCCTGAAAAACCAGACTAGATATTTCGTAAGGACAACCGATGGCCGAAACGACCAACGAAGGCGCAATGCAGGTAGACGTGAAGCTTGTGCGCGAGCTTGCCCGTATGCTGGATGCGACCAACCTGACCGAGATCGAAGTGGAAGACGGCAACCGCCGCATCCGCGTGGCGCGCAAGGCGCCTGCGCAGAACACCTCCTTTGCAGCGCCGATGGCAGCCGCGCCGGCTCCCCTCGCCGCCGCCCCCGCGCCCGTCGCTGTGGAAGCCGCGCCGTTGAAGGCCGGGCCTGCTGCTGGCACGATCAAATCGCCCATGGTCGGCACCTGCTACATGACGCCAGAGCCGGACGCGCCCGCATTCGTCAGCGTTGGGGACAGCGTGAAGGCTGGCCAGACGCTGCTGATCATCGAGGCGATGAAGGTCATGAACCCAATCACCGCCGTTGCTGCGGGCACTGTGCAGGCGATCCTGGTCGAGAATGGCCAGCCGGTCGAATATGATCAGCCACTGATCGTGGTCGCGTGAAGGCCCAGCCCAGCATGAGCATCGAAAAACTGCTGATCGCCAACCGTGGTGAGATTGCGCTTCGCATCCACCGCGCCTGCCATGAGATGGGCATCAAGACCGTCGCCGTGCACTCGACCGCCGATGCGGACGCCATGCATGTGCGTCTGGCGGATGAAGCAATCTGCATCGGGCCCCCTGCGGCGCGCGACAGCTATCTGAACATCCCGGCGATCATTTCCGCAGCCGAAATCTCCGGCGCAGATGCGATCCACCCGGGCTACGGCTTCCTCTCGGAGAATGCGCAGTTCGCCGAGATTGTGGAAGCGCATGACATCATCTTCGTCGGCCCCAAGCCCGAGCATATCCGCATCATGGGCGACAAGGTGGAAGCCAAGCGCACCGCAGGCGCCCTTGGCCTGCCACTGGTGCCCGGCACCGATGGCGCAATCGAGGACATTGCCGACGCCAAGCAGCGCGCGCGTGAAATCGGCTATCCGGTGCTGGTCAAAGCCGCATCGGGCGGCGGTGGGCGCGGCATGAAGGTGGTGCCGACCGAGGAAGAGTTTGAGAGCCTGATGTCGCAGGCCAAGAGCGAGGCCAAGGCCGCGTTCGGCGATGACACCGTCTACATGGAAAAATATCTCGGCAATCCGCGCCATATCGAGTTCCAGATTTTTGGCGATGGCGAGGGCAATGCCATCCATCTGGGCGAGCGCGATTGCTCGCTCCAGCGCCGCCACCAGAAGGTGCTGGAAGAAGCGCCCTCCCCGATCATTTCGTCAGCCGAGCGGGACCGGATGGGCGGCATCGTCTCCAAGGCGATGGCCGACATGCACTATCGCGGCGCAGGCACCATCGAGTTCCTCTACGAGAATGGCGAATTCTACTTCATCGAGATGAACACCCGCATTCAGGTGGAGCATCCGGTGACGGAGATGATCACCGGCTTCGATCTGGTGCGCGAGCAAATCCGCATCGCCGAGGGCCGCTCGCTCTCCGTAACGCAGGAAGACCTGGTATTCACGGGCCACGCCATCGAGTGCCGCATCAATGCCGAAGATCCCAAGACCTTCATGCCCTCACCGGGGCAAGTGAAGATGCTCCATGTGCCGGGCGGTATGCACGTCCGCGTGGATAGCGCGCTGTATCAGGGCTATAATGTGCCGCCCTATTATGACAGCATGATCGGCAAGCTGATCGTCTATGGCCGCACCCGCGAGGGCTGCCTGATGCGCCTCAAGCGCGCGCTCGACGAGTTCGTGATAGACGGCATGAAGACCACCATCCCCCTCCACCAGCGCCTGCTTGCAGAGCCGGACGTGCAGAATGGTGACTACACGATCAAGTGGCTGGAAGAGTGGCTGGAGCGCACGAAGGACGACTGAGCGGGAACGATACGATGAAAGCCACAATCTATCACAATCCGCGCTGCTCCAAATCGCGCGAGACGCTGGCCCTGATTGAGGGCACGCCCGGCGTCAAAGTGCAGATTGTGGAGTATCTCAAGACGCCACCCAGTCGGGCGACTTTGGCCGCGCTCTACGCCAAGGCCGGGATGACCCCGCGAGATGGCCTGCGCAAAGGCGAGGATGGCGCGAAGGCGCTCAAGGACGCGAGCGACGACGCCATTCTGGACGCGATGGCGGCGGACCCGATCCTGATCGAGCGACCGTTGGTTGAGACGGACAAGGGTGTGCGCTTAGGTCGTCCGCCGGAGAAGGTGCGCGAGATCCTTTGAGATCGTTTGCCGATTGCGATTGACCGCCGCACCCAAAACCTCCGTCATTCCCGCGAACGCGGGAATCCAGAGCCGTCATCGCATGGCAGGACCGTGATGGCAGGCAATCCAAGCTTTCGGACCTGATGTCCCAACCAATTTTCGCGCGCATGATCGAGGTCCACTGGATTCCCGCGTTCGCGGGAATGACGGATTAATAGCGATGACCACTGATAGCTCCCGCGCAATCAGACACGCCCCACCTAAGTCCTCCAGCGCATGAATAACCCGCCTGAGTGGAACCGGCACGGCCCTCATTGATTTCGCCAAACATGCCGACACCGCCGCTGCGCCCAATTCACTGAAAGCCGATCATGACCAACACCTCGGACATTTCCGCCATCGATTTCGATCGCCCAGACGTCGAGCTTTTGGGATCGCTCACAGACCAGAGCGCAGCGCAATTCCTGCACGACTTACGCGACGTTCCTGATGGCTCGGGGCCACTGCTCGTCTCGGTCACCACACCGGGCGGTGAAGCGGAAATGGCGCGGCGCATCGTGCTGGAATTGCAACGCCTGCGCGCGCGGTCAGGACGGCGATTGATCTTCGTCGGCAAAACAGAATGCTACTCTGCCGGCATGACCATTATGTCCGCTTTCCCGGTCGCAGATCGCTATCTCACGCCCGATTGCCGCCTTTTGATCCATAGCCGCCAGCTTGAGAAGACGCTCTCGCTGTCAGGACCGATCAGAGAAAGTCTTCCACAAATCGAAGCGCTCGCATCTCAGATTCGCGTCGGAATGCAGCTCGAAGATGAGGATTTCGCGCGCCTGATCACCGGTAGCGACATCTCCATGGACGAGGTTATGAAGAAGGCGCCCTCAAATTGGTATCTCTCCGCGAACGAGGCACTCGAAAGGCGGCTTATTGCTGATATCATTTGATCAGCAATAAGCCGGCCAATTCGATTAAACCGCCAAATCCTTCGGCACCACCGGCAGCGAACGCAAGCGCTTGCCCGTCGCCGCGAAGATCGCGTTCGCCACTGCCGGGATCACCGGCGGCAGCGCTGGCTCGCCTAATCCCGTCGGTGGATTGTCGGAGATCACCCATTCCACCACCACGTCAGCTGGCGTGTCGATGATGCGCGGCAGCGGATAATCGTGGAAGTTGGTGCGGTTGGCAGCGCCTTCCACAAATTCGATCTTCTGGCCAGAGAGCGCCTGACCGATGCCGTCAATGACCGATCCCTGCGCTTGATGCAGCGCGTTGATGGGATTGATGATCTGGCTGCCGACATCGCCCGCAACCCACACCTTGTCCACCTTCACGCGGCCATTTTTCGCCACGGTCAGGTCAACGACCTCGGCGAAATAACCGCGATGGCTGTAGAAGAAGCCAAAGCCCCTACCCTTGCGCACGCCATCACCGGCATCACCGCCCGAACGGCCCTTCCAGCCTGCCATCTGGCATACCTTGTCGATCACGGCGCGAGCGCGGCCCGTGTTGAACTCGGGCTTGCTGCCATCGGGTGAGGCAGGGCCGTCGCCATTGATGGTGCGCGCCTCGCCCAGCGTGCGGCGCAGGAACTCAGGCAGATCGAGGCCGCCAGCCAGCGCCACTTCATCAAGGAAGCTTTGAAACACGAAGCCCATCGCATTGGAGGTCGGCGCGCGCAAATAACCCGTGGGCACATTGCTCTCCAGTACGGTCTGGCCGAAATCGACATGGTCGATCAATTGTGCGGGAAATTCGGTCGCCCCCATCGCTGCGCCAGTGCCGGGCTTGCCACCCTTGCCGACCGTGACGAAATGATCTTTAAGCGCCACGAGAGCGCCCTTTGCATCAATGCCTGCCGTGAAATTATGCCAGCCGCCTGCGCGGTAAAAGTCATGGCGCAGATCGTCCGTGCGCGTCCAGATCATCTTGATCGGCCGGCCCGGCAGTGCGCGGGCGATCTGCGCAACCTGCACCATATAATCATTGGAGAGGCGACGCCCAAAGCCACCGCCGATGCGGGTCATATGGATCGTGATCGCCTCGGGCGCGATGCCCAGCGCCTCGGCCACGACCTTGCGGCCATCGCCAGGGTTCTGCGTGGGCGCCCAAAAGGTGATCTTGCCGTCCTTATACTCCGCCGTGCAATTTTGCGGCTCTAGCGTCGCGTGGGAGAGGAAAGGATATTCATATTTGGCGGTGATGGTCTTGGCGGCACTCGCCAAAGCCTTTGCAGCATCGCCCTTTTGCAGGATCGGCCCGGCAGGCGCGGCATCCATCGCTGAGGCCGCGCTGGCGGCGAAGGCGGCAGTCGAGAACTGCTTTTGCGCATCGGTCGACCAGACCGGCTTGAGCACGGAGCGCGCACGATTGGCGACCCACCAGCTGTCGGCAACGATCACCACGGCATCCTTAGCGCCCTTGATGTCATAAGCGCTGTTGATCGCCATAACGGCGAGCACGCCGGGCTTCTTCTTCACGGCCTCTTCATCAAAGCTGACGAGCGTGCCGCCAAAGGCCGGGCACGCCTCGATCGCGGCATAAAGCATGCCGGGCTTGACCACATCGATGCCGAACAAGGGCTTGCCCGCGATGATGGCTGGCGTATCCACGCCATGCTTGGATTTGCCGATGATTTTGAACGTCTCGGGGTCTTTGAGCGCCACCGTTTTGAGGTCCGGCGCCGTCACCTTGGCGGCATCGCGCGCCAGCAAGGCATAGGTTGCCACACGCTTGCTCGGGCCATGCATCACCGTGCCAGCCGAGGTCGTCAGCGTCTCCACGCCCACGCCCCACTTGGCCGCTGCAGCAGCCAGGAACATCTGCCGTGCCGCCGCGCCGACCTGGCGCATCGGCGTGTAATTCATCGGCGTGGTGAAGCTGCCACCGGCGATCTGGAAACCGTAAATCTTGGCATCGGCGATGGTCGTTTCCGCCGTCACCTGCGTCCAGTCGACATCGAGTTCCTCAGCGATGAGCATAGGGAGCATCGTCTTGACGCCCTGGCCCACCTCGGGGTTTTTCGCGCCGATGATGAAGCTATTGTCCGGATTGATCCGCACATAGGCATCGATCACGATCGCCTTGTCGCCCGGCGTAGCGGCAAAGGCGATGCGCGCATCGAAGCTGAGCACGGCGCCACCGATGATGCTGGCCTTGAGCAAAGCGCGGCGGTTGAGGGTGAGCGCGTTCATGCAGCCGCTCCTTCTTTGAGGCCTGCGGCCTGCTTGATCGCGGCGCGGATGCGCAGATAAGTCGCGCAGCGGCAGATATTGCCGGTCATCGCCTGATCAATCTGGGCATCTGTGGGCTGCGGCGTCTTGTTGAGCAGCGCAGTGGCAGACATGATCTGTCCCGCTTGGCAATAGCCGCACTGGGGCACGTCCAGATCATTCCATGCATCGCTGATCTTCTTGCCGACGGGTGTAGTGGCGATCTGCTCGATCGTGGTGATCTGCTTGCCCGCCGCGCTGCTCACGGGTGCGGTGCAGGAGCGCACGGCCTGACCATCCACCATCACCGTGCAAGCGCCGCACAGCGACATGCCGCAACCGAATTTCGTGCCGAGCAGGCCCAGATCTTCGCGCAACACCCAGAGCAGCGGCTTGGCGGGGTCCGTTTCAACCTTGCGTGCCTCGCCATTCACCATCAGCATGGTTGCCATTGCCGCTTCCTCCGTCAGATATACAGATCGAACGACCGCAAGGATGAGCGATCGCCTTGTCAACGTCCTTAGCACTGCAATAAGCAGCTAGGAATAGAAAGACGTGCGGCACGTAGCTGAACGTTGAAAAGATATGGAACCGATTTTGGACGATATTGACGGCATCATCGCGGCGGCGCGCGACTGGGCAGATAGCCCCCTGGCTCTCGCTACGGTGATCGAGGCATCAGGCTCCGCACCGCGACCGCGCGGCGGGCATATGCTCGTGACCGCCGATGGGCGCTTTGCCGGGTCCATCTCAGGCGGATGCGTGGAATATGAGGTGTTCGCCATGGCCGAGCAGGTTATCGCGGGTGGGCCTGCGAGCGTGCAATATTTCGGCAGTGAAGACCCCGGGGTCTGGCTGCCCGGTCTGCCCTGCGGTGGCCAGATTGGCGTGCTGGTTCAGCCGATCAGCGCGGCTGGTTTTCCGCCCGCGCTGTTCGAGGCGATCGACGCTGCCCGCGCGGCTGGCAAAGCGCTGCCGCTCTCGACCGATCTCGCTACGGGCAAGACCAGCCTTGGCGAGCATGAGGGACAGTATGTCCACCGCTATGAGCCGGCGCGGCGGTTGCTCATCGTAGGCGCGGTGCAGATTGCACAGGCCCTCTCTGCCATCGCACGCACGCTGGGCTTTGCGGTGACAATCAACGATCCGCGCGAGCGCTTCCTGAGCGTCGAGCGCTTTCCCGAGGCGACGTTGACCGACGCATGGCCGGATGAGGCCGTCGCCGCCTTCGCGCCCAATGCCAGCGCAGCCGTGGTGACGCTCAGCCACGACATCAAGATTGATGATCCGGCGCTGGCTGCCGCCCTCGCCTTGCCTACCGGCTATGTCGGCGCATTGGGCTCACGGGCCAATCAGGCGCGGAGGCTGGAGCGGCTGGCGGTTATGGGCGTTGCGGCGGATCAGCTGGCGCGGCTGGATGGTCCGGCGGGCATTGCCATCGGTGGCTTGGGACCGCAGGAAATCGCGCTCTCCATTGCTGCGGGCATTGTAGCACGCCTGCGGGGCGTGCGCTGAGCGCGCCCAGCCTCGCCGTCGCGATCCTCGCTGCGGGGCGCTCTACGCGCTTTGGCGAGGCGAGCAAGCTGGATGCGCTGCTGGGCGGGCGTCCGCTCGTTGAATGGGCAGCAGCGACTGGGCGAGGGATCGACGCGGAGCATCATTGGCTGGTGGAACAGGCGGATGCGCCGGTGCAGAGCGCAGTGCAGGGCTATGAGCGCCTTGCCAACACACAGGCTGCGCTTGGCATGGCATCATCGCTCAAGATTGTTGCGCTGGCGGCACAGGAGCGCGGGGTGGATGCGTTGCTCATTCTGCTGGCGGACATGCCGTTTGTGAGTACAGCGCATTTACGGGCGCTGCTGGGGCAGTCGGCGGCACATCCTGCCCAGCCGGTCTTTTCTGTCGCGCCTGATGGTGTCGCGCAGCCGCCTGCCCTGTTCCCGTCCACCTTCTTGCCAGCGCTTGCTTCGCTGGAGGGGGACAAGGGCGCTCGCTCGCTTTCGCTAGATGCGGTTTTGGTCGAATGCCCAGCCGATCAGTTGCTGGATGTTGATACTGTCACCGACCTCGCCCAAGCCGCGCTGTTAGCGCCTCAAATCTCGACCTGACTACCCAGCTCGATCACGCGATTGGTGGGCAGGCGGAAAAACTCCATAGGGCTTTCCGCGTTGCGCAGCATCCAGGCGAACAATTTCTCGCGCCATAGCCGCATGCCCGGTCGCGCAGAGGGCAACAGCGTCTGGCGGGTGAGAAAGAAGCTGGTCTCCATCATTTTGAAGTTGGTGCCGCAGCCATGCACATGCGCCAGCGCCTCGGGCACATTGGCCTCCTCCATGAAGCCATAGCGCACAATGAGGCGGAAGAATCCGCGGCCCAGATCCTCAATCTGATAGCGCATGGCCGGGTCGACCGTGGGTACGTCGGCTACCTTCACGGTCAGCAGCACCACGCGCTCATGGAGCACCTTGTTGTGCTTGAGGTTGTGGAGCAGCGCATGCGGCACGCCATCGGGAGTCGAGGTCATGAACACTGCCGTGCCCTGCACCCGCACCGCGCTGTTGGCGGCAGAGGCAACGAACACGGGGATGGGCATCGCCGCCTCGCGCAGTCGGTCCATCATGAGGCCACGCCCCTTCGACCATGTCGTCAGCAACGTGAAGATGACCAGCCCGGCTAGCAGTGGGAACCAGCCGCCATCAGGCACCTTGGTGAGGTTCGCCGCGAAATAGGCTGTATCGACCAGAAAGAAGATGGCGAGTGCCGCAATCGAGAGCAGCCGGTTCCATTTCCACAGCGAGAAGAGCAGCACCACCAGCATGCAGGTATCGATGAACATCGCGCCCGTCACCGCGATACCATAGGCCGCCGCCAGATTGCTCGACGAGCGGAAGGAAAGCACCAGCAGGATCACCATGACCATCAGGCCCCACTTGATCACCGGAATAAAGATCTGCCCCTGCGCGCTGGCGCTGGTGTGCTTGATCTTGAGGCGCGGAATGA